>CAXTLO010000024.1:0-18809 GCA_964244965.1 uncultured Marisediminicola sp. | reverse complement strand
ACCGCGCTCATCATCGGCATCGCCGGCGGGCTCGACTTCGCCCTGTTCTACGTGTCCGGCCAGATCATGGACCGCTTCGGGCGACTCGCGAGCGCTCTGCCCTCGATGATCGGGCTCGGCGTCGGTCACCTCGCCCTGGCGGTGAGCCACGACCTGCCGGGCAACGTCGCGTGGTTCATCACCGTGGCGATGTGGATGTCGGTGGCCAATGGGATCGGCAGCGGCATCCTGATGACTCTGGGCGCAGACCTCGCGGACAAGCGCAACCCTGCACCGTTCCTCGGCGCATGGCGTTTCACCGGAGACCTGGGCGGTGCGGGTGCTCCCCTGCTGGTCGCCGCGGTCACGGCCGTCGCGTCCCTCGCCGCTGCGAGCGCGACGATGGGCGTGCTCGGGCTGGTCGGCGCCGCGGTCCTCGCGCGGTACGTGCCGAGGTATGTGCCGCGTCCCAATCGCTGAGCGCAGCGGCCGAGCACCCATGAGAGCGGCTGCCTTAGTCGGGTGAACGGATCAACCTCCGCGTGCCAGCAGCCACTCCTCGATCGGGTCGATGACACGACGGGGATCCCGACGGGCCCAGAGGAAGTGGTCTCGCGCTCCCGCCGCGATCGACAACCGCTCGGCGGTGGACGGCAGACGCGCCGCAAGTGCGCGCACGGATTCGACGGGGATGAACCGATCACCCTCCACGTCTGTCAACAAGACAGGAACCGGGATCGAACGCAGCGCCGCTTCATAATCCGTGTCGTCTCCGCCGATCCGGTATCGACCCGTGCGCGCTTCATGAGCCCAGTCCTGCATGAGAAGCCGTGGCTGCTTCCCCGCGAATCCGAGACGGTGCCCAGGCCAGTACCCGAGCAGACCCGCAGCACCGCTCACGATCGAGGCCTCAGCAGAACGCCGGATCCTCGACATCCGTGACGCCGCGCTATGCGCTGCGCTCGATCCGGTCGCGAGTGTGACGATCATGCGAGGTGCGATAGTCCCCGTGGCTGTCGCGAGAAGCGCGAGTTGCCCTCCGAGGCTGTGGCCGACGGCGATCGCGGGCGCATGCAGGGCAGGCATCGAGAAGACGGCCGGGAGGTCGCGTCGAACGAGCACGGAATACCCGAAGGGCTCCTGACGCAGCTCCCGCGCCGAGGTTCGGGGCATGCCTCGCAACTCGACGGCGAACACCTGCCGACCTCGTCCCGCCCAGTCCATGAGGAACGGCTGGTAATACGAAATGGGCACCCCCAGCGCGGGGAGGAACACCACGGGCGGTAGATCGGAGCTGTCCGTGCCGTACTCGTATACCGAGATCTCGGTCGTCTGGCTGATGACGACGTGACGCACCCGTTCGACCTGTTCCACGCTCCGACGGTAGGTCGCCAGCACGCCGATCGTGAGAAGACTGTCGGCGATGTTGAAGATCCCGAGCTTTCCAGTACCCACAGTCGTAGGACCGCGATGACGCAGACGTTCAGCGGAACACCGATCGACCCACCGCCGTCACCTCGATGCGGACGCCAGACGGCACCAGCAGACTGACCAGCGGCGGCCGCCAGTAACTCGCGAGCGACACCGTCGCGCTGCTGCCGTCGTTGCTCGCCGCACGGGTCACCGCGAGGGACTCGAAGCCGTCCGCCGCCGGTGCCGTGGTGAGGTACTCCTCGACCGCCGTATCCACCGCGGCGGAGTCGAGCTTCGGGCGGATGCCGGCATCGGTGCGCGTGACCTCGGCGAGATCGAAGGATTCCGCTCCCGCGAGTGCCGCGCCATCGGCGAGGGAGAACAATCGTTTCCGCTCCAGGTACAACGACGTCGCCGCCACGACCAGCAGCACGAGTACCAGGGAGAGGAATCCGTAGAAGATCGTCAACAGCAACGTCGAGCCGGAGTCATCCGTCACCGCGCTGAGCCGATGGCGTGTCATCCGTCTGCTCTCCAGAAGCGGGACACCTGCTGGGTGGCCGACGCCTCGAGTGGAACGCTCAGCGGGACAGACAGATCCAGCGCGGTCGGCACGAGCGGGAGGGTCACAGCGATCCCGACGGTCACGGTGACCGAGCCGGAGCGCGTGAGGCAGGCGGACGGATCGGGGGCACACTGGACGCGCACGACGGATGCGGCGGGGTCGATGCCGTAGTCGTCGAGCGCGAACTCGACGGCGCGCTGAGCGGCTTTCCTCGCCTCTGCAGTGTCGGACGACTGCACGAACACGCGGGCGGCCTGGCGAGCGGCGCCCTCCACGGCGAACGCGCCCGACTGCAGCGCGGACATCACGAGCACGAGGTAGACCAGCGGCACGAGCAGGATCAGGCCGGTGGTCACGAACTCGAGCGACGCCGAGCCGGAGTCGTCGCGGAGCCGCTCAATCCAGCGTCTCCACCGCCGCATGGCCCACCACCTCCAACCCGCCGTCGAACCCGACCAGCCCGATGAGCGGCAGCGGCGCGCGCACGGTGACCGCGGCGGACGGGTGCCCGAGGTACTCGACGAAGTCGGCGCTGACGTCTTGCGCGTAGCCCGGCCCGAGCGCGGTCGAAATGAGATCCCGGGTGCGGTCTGCTCCCTCATCGAGACCGCTGTCGGCCAATGCTGCCGCTCGAGCACCCTCGGCGGCCGCATCCAGCACCGTGTTCCGCACGTGGAGTGCCAGCGCGAGCTGCATCACCGAGAGGGTGAGCACCGTGAGCAGAGCCGCGACCATGACGAACTCCGCTGCGGCTGAGCCGGTGTCATCCGACCACCGCGCTCTCATCGGATCAGAAGCTCGTGACGCGTTCGATGGCCTGCTCGAACACGCCGCTGAGCGCCGGACCCGCGAGCGCCCAGATCGCGGTGACGATGCCGGCCGTCATCAGCGTGATGAGCACCCAGCCGGGCACGTCTCCGCGGTCGTCGTCGATGAGGCGATGGATGCCTTCCGTCCATCTGGTCATGTGCCTTCCCTTTCCTAGAAGCCGAGTTGCAGAACGAAGATGCCGGGATAGATGGCGAAGACGATCGTGGTCGGCAGGATGAGGAACACCAGCGGAATGAGCATGGCGACCTCCTTCTTCCCCGCTTCCTCGAGCAGCCTGCGCTTCGCCTCGTCACGCGCGTCCTGCGCCTGAGCCCGGAGCACCTCGGCCAGCGGTGTGCCGCGCTCGAGCGCCCCCACGATCTGCTCGACGCACCGGGTGAGCGGCGGCAGGCGCAGGTCGTCGGCGAGCGCGGTGAGCGAGTCGGCGAAGCCCAGTCCCGTGTTCACGGCGGCGACGGTGCCGGCGAACTCGGCGGCGAGCTCTCCCCGGCTGATGCGCGCGACGCGACGGATACCGTCGAGCACCCCCTCGCCCGCGGACAAGCTCAGCGTGAGGAATTCCAGCACCGTCGGCAGCTCGGCGGTCATCCTCGCCAACCTCGCGCGTGCGGCGCGAGTGAGGAGCTGATCCCGGATGACGACGGCGAGCGCCGCGCAGATGACGACGATGGCGACGATGAGTACGAGCGGCACGGGTTGCGAGCGAGCCAGAGCCGCCGCGACGACGACTCCGACCGCCAGCCCCCCGCCCGCCCAGACGATCTGCCGCGACCGGAACGCATCGACGCTCGCACTCGACCCCGCCTGTCGCAGCCGGATCCGGGTGGCCGTCGCGCTGCTGACCGAACCGCCGATCAAACGTCGCACCAGATGTGCCAGCGGTGCGAACACGGTGCCTACCACCGGGAGGGGGTTCACCGGCCGCCGGGCCAGGAGATCGCGGGCACCGGGCGAGACGTCGACGAGGTAGGGCGCGACCCGGAACAACAGTCGCGGTCGGTTGAGGATGGGCACCAGACTCACGAGGGCCCAGCATCCGAATCCGAACCCGAGGCCGCACAGCACCGCCGTCGCGAGGAGGGGCGTCACTGGAACCACCGCCGCTCCTCGGGGATGCGCCCGATGCCGATCATGATGCGGTAGGCCACGACGCTGACCAGGAGTCCGCCGAGGATGAGGGCGACCCCTCCAGGAGCGTTGTACGCTGCCGCGGCTTCGGGCCGTGTCGACAGCAACAGCAGGATGACCCACGGCGCAGCGACCCCGAGCCGGGCGGCGTTCAGCACCCAGGATTGACGGGCCTCGACCTCCGACCGGATTGCGGCATCCTGTCGGAGGTAGGCGGCGAGATTGCGCAGCACCGTGGTCAACTCGCTGCCACCGACCTCGCGCGACATCCGGAGGGTCTCGAGCACCCGGTCGGCGATCGGGTCCGCCAGCCGATCCTTGAGCGAGTCGACGCTGAGTGAGAAGTCGCCTGTCGCCCGGTAGTCGCGCTCGAACGCCACAAAGGGCTCACGGACGGTCTGTGGCCCGATCGAGGCGAGGGTCGCGACGCTGTCGGGCAGAGCCGACCCGGAACGGACGGCGGAGACGAGGTGGTCGACGAGATCCGGCCACACTGTGCGATTGGCTCGGCGTCGTGCCCTCGCCCGCGCGGTGATGACCACCAGCGGGAGAGAGGCACCCGTGACGCCCGCCGTTACGGCCAGAGCGAGCACCGGAACCACGGCGAAAGCGAGCGCGGCCGCCGCGACTCCAATGAGTACCGATACGACGGCGAGGGTCGGGAGGGTGACCGAGTGCAGCCCCGCCTGGGTCAGACGGTCGTGCAGCACTGTGACCATGGGCGGAGTCGGGCGCGCCTCCACCCGTGCGAGCGTGGGCCAGAGAAACGGGGAGGCGATCAGCAGCAGACCGCAGCCCAACGCGCAGCCGAGCAGCACGCTCACGATCCACCTCGCGCGAGCACTCCGGACAGGTCGAAGCCGGCGGCCAGGAAACCTTCTCGCTTCCCGGGGTAACTACCGGTCGCCTCGAGCACGCCGTGCTGAAGGCGGAAGATGGTGCTGGTCTCGATGACGGATCCGGTGACCACTCCGCTCGGAGCGACGATCTCGGTGATGCGCCGGTGGCCGGAACGCTCGAGTTCGCAGTGCACGACCAGGTCGATCACCTGCGCCACAGTCGGAACGACGAAAGCGGAGTCGATGTTGCGTCCAGCGAGCAGCGGCAGGGTGCAGAGCTTCGCGAGTGCGTCCCGTGCGCCGTTCGCGTGGATGCTGCACATCCCGGGCAACCCGCTGTTCAAGGCGATCAGGAGGTCGAGCGACTCGGCTTCGCGCACCTCCCCGACCACGAGCCGGTCGGGACGCATCCGCAGTGCCTCTTTGATCAGTCGGCGCAGTGAGATCTCGCCTGTGCCTTCCAGGCTGGGCTGGCGGCACTGCATCGCGACAGTGTCGCGGGCGTCGAGGTCGAGTTCGAAGGTCTCCTCGACGGTGACGATGCGGTCGGCGGGTCGCGCGGCGGACAGCAGCGCGTTGAGCAACGTGGTCTTGCCGCTCTGGGTCGCCCCGGACACGAGGATGTTCTGGCCGGCGAGCACGCACATCCGCAGGAACTCCGCCGACTGTCGGGTGAGTGACCCTAGGGCGACGAGTCGATTGAGGTCGCGGATCCGCTTGGAGAACTTGCGCACGTTGACGGCCCAGTGCCGCTGCGTGACGTCCGGGATCACGACGTGCAGCCGGGAGCCGTCTGGCAACGACGCGTCGACGAACGGGGAGCTCAGGTCGACGCGCCTGCCGGAACTCTGCAGCATCCGCTCGACGAGATCGCGCACCTCGCCGTGCGTGAGACGGATGTCGGTGAGCTCGGGCACGCCTTCGCGGGCGACGAACACGCGCTCGGGTCCATTGATCCAGATCTCCTCGATCTCCGGGTCGTCGAAGTAGGGCTGCAGAGCCCCGAACCCGGTAATTGTGGCGACGATCTGCCGAGCGGCCTGTGCCTCGTCGTTGAGCAGCGGCAGGCTCCCGCCGAGAGCTCGCTCGCTGTAGCGGCGCACCTCGTCGTGCACGTATCGGCCGGCCAAGACCTGGTCGGCACCGAGATCTACTCCGTCGAGCCGCACCCGCTCACGCACCCGGTCGGTGATGAACGCGAGGGCCGACGACGACATCCGCTCATCATGAGCGACATCGCCACGCCACGTCCGAAGTTATCCACAGCCGTCCGCATGCTGTCCTCCGCCGGTGCGGAACGCGCGGCGGTCAGCCGGCCGTGAGCTCCCGCGCTCTCGCCTCGACCGCGGGAATGAACGCCGCCGCCCAGACCCGGTAGCCGCTGTCGTTCGGGTGGAACAGATCGAGTGCGAAGTCGTTGCGCTCGCGGGCATCCCGCCGTGCCTCAGTCGCCGCGTGCAGTTCGACGACGGTATGACCGCGAGCCGACGCCGCCTCCCGCATGATCCGCGCGGCGAGCAGAGCGCGCTCCTCGCTGCGTCCGCCGTAGAAGCACGGCACATCCGCGACGATCGTACGCGGCGGTAAAACGGACATCAGCGCGCGGGTGTCGCGGGTGAAGGAGACTTCGTCGAACCGGCGGATGTCGTTGCTGCCGATATCGAGCGTGAGGATGTCGGGGCTGAGAACCTGCAGGCGAGGGATCTGATCGGCGAGCACGTCCGCGACCTTCGCTCCGGACACGCTGAGATTGACCACGCGCACCGAGCGGCCGGAAACTGCGGCGATGCGCTCGGCGAGCAGACCGACGTAGCCCGCTGCCGGAGCGCTGGCGCCGATCCCCTGCGCCGCAGAATCGCCTAGCGCGACATAGAGGAGCTCACCGGGCAGGTCCGCCCTGTCGGCCCAGGTCTGGGCGTACTTCCGCTTCGACCATGTCGGGAGGCCGCGCATCTTCACTCGGCTCAGTAAAGCAGAGCGACGGCGGTGCGAGACCCGCCGGTTAGGATCGAGCCGCCGCGGGAGTGGTGAAATTGGTATACACGCAGGATTTAGGTTCCTGTGCCGCAAGGCGTGAGGGTTCGAGTCCCTTCTCCCGCACCCCGTCGCGACGTGCTCAGAATGCGGTGCTCGGGAGGTCCTTCTCGTCGTCCACGATGGCCCGGATGATGCGCTCGGCGACCGCGTCGGGGTCGAGTCCCTGCGGGAACTTCGGCGCTGTACCGGCGATCGGATGGCGCGACAACTCCGTCTCGACGTGCGCGGGACGGGCGTCGACGACGCGGATGCCGGCCTTCCGCAAGTCGCGGGTGGCGGCCTGGGTGAACGCGGCGAGCGCCGACTTCGAGGCCGAGTACGCCGCGAGTCCGAAGGTCGGCGCCTCCGACACCACGCCCGACAGTGTGATCACGAACGGGTCGCGGCCGGCGGCGGCCGACTCGGTGAGCGCGGGCATCGCGTCCCGAATCAGACGGATCGGCGCCAGGGCGTTCACATCGAAGAGTTCGAGGAGCACGTCATCGGTCAACTCGTTCACGGGCCCGAACGCCACCACTCCCGCAGAGACGATCACCCCGTCGAGCCGGCCGTGCGCTTCGAGCGCGGCGCTGACCAGGGACGCGGGTCCCGTCGGTTCGCGGATGTCGGCGAGGAACGCGTCGGGTCCGCTGAGTGCGTCGGCGTTCCGCCCGGCGCGCACCACTGTCGCACCCTCGTCCTCGAGTTGCGCGCTCAACCGTGACCCGAGACCTCCGGATGCCCCGAGCACCAGCACGACCGATCCGTCGAGTTTCGTCATGCCGCCACCCTAGGTGAGTGAGTCTGCATGCTCGTATCGCCGTGTTGAGCGTCGGAGGGGCTATCGCGCCAGGGTCGGGTTGGAAGGCTGCATCCAGCTGGCGAGCAGGGTCATCGCCTGGCGCGAAGCGGTTGCCGGCTCGGTCGTGTAGACGAAGAGCGTCTGGTCGGGGTCGCCGGGCATCGTGAAGGTCTCGTAGTCGACTGTCAATTCGCCGACGATCGGATGGCGAAGGTGCTTCGAGCCGAAGGTGCGCTGGTAGACCCGGTGCTCGGCCCACCATCTCCGGAACTCCGGGCTGCGTTCGATGAGGTGAGCGATCAGCTCGGCGGTCAGACGGTCACCGGCCTGCCCGGCGGACGCGAAGCGGAGGGTTTCCACGGCCGCTCGGGCCTGGACATCCCAGTCGGCGAACAGGTCACGTGCGGCATCGTCGAGAAACAGCCAACGGGCGTAGTTGCGTTCACGGGGTGCGAGTGCATCGAAGTCGGAGAAGAGGGCGCGGGCGGTGGGGTTGGACGCGAGGATGTCCATGCGCCGACCCAGGATCATGGCGGGCGCATCGAGAACGCCGAGCAATTGGTAGAGACCGGGCCTGACCCGCTGCACCGAGGGGGTGACTCGCGGCGGATGTGCGACAGTGGCGCCGATCAGGTTGCCGAGGTGTTCTCGTCCTACGGCGTCGAGATCGAGTGCGCGGGCGATGGCGTCGAGAACGCCGGGTGACGGTGTGATCTTGCGTCCCTGCTCGAGACGGGTGTAGTAGTCGGTGGAGACTCCGGCGAGGAGTGCGACTTCTTCGCGTCGGAGCCCTGCGACGCGACGGACTCGACCATCTGCGGGCAGTCCTGCACGAGACGGATCTCCCTGGCCGCGGGCGCGCTTCAGAAAATCTGCGAGCTCGCGGTTCGTGTCGGGCATCTGTCGATCCTCGCATCCCATACCCTCCGCCCCCGTAGGCCGCTGAGTCCTAGGTGACACCGTCCCAGGAGAGAGCGTTCCCGGTATGGCCCGAAACGGACCGGGTCAGTCCAGAAGACTCGAATGGTCGTCGCTATCCGGTGGCGACCGTCTCGTCTTCCCTGGAGTTGCACTCATGCGTTCCCCACAATCCACCGGCACTTGGCTGGTCACCGGCACCTCGCGCGGCCTCGGTCTCGAGCTCGTCAGGCAGCTGCTCGGTCGCGGCGACAACGTCGCCGCGACCACCCGTTCGATAGCGCGTCTCGTAGACGCGCTCGACGAGGCCGACACGAGCCGGCTGCTTCCTATTTCCGTCGATCTCACCGATGAAGCCTCTGTCACCGAGGCGGTGCGCTCGACGAAGGACCGCTTCGGTGGGCTCGATGTCGTGGTGAACAATGCCGGTTACGGGTTCCTCGGCGCGGTCGAGGAGATCAGCGACGCGGAGGTGCGTCGGATGTTCGACGTGCAGATCTTCGGCGCATGGAACGTCATCCGTGCCGTTCTGCCCGATTTCCGCGCCTCGCGGGCCGGTCGCATCATCAACGTGTCGTCGATTCTGGGTCTGGCCACCTTCCCGGGCTGGGGCCTGTACTGTGCCGGAAAGTTCGCACTCGAGGGCCTCACCGGGTCCCTCGCGCAGGAAGTCGCGGAATTCGGTGTCAAGGTGAACCTCATCGAACCCGGCTACATGCGCACCGACTTCCTGACGCCGAAGTCGCTCGGCCTCCCGGGCGCCACCGCCGATGGCTACACGACGATCCGCGACATGGTCGAGGCGCACAAGGCCATGCCGGGCACGCAACTCGGTGATCCAGTCCGGGCGGCGACCGCGATTATCTCGGTCGCTCTGACCGACGACGCTCCCCTGCACCAGCTGCTTGGTTCGGACTCCCTCGCGATCGTCGCCGACGCCGTGGATGGGCTGACGGCCGAGGTCGAGCGCGGTCGCGCCCTCGCGGTCACCACCGACATCACGCAAGTTTGAGGTGATCCGCACCGACGCCGGTCGGTGACCGCGCACGAGACAGAGCCGGGTCAGAGCCTCTCCATGCGGTAGTCCACGGCCGGGGTGGGGCGTTCCAGGGCGCGGGCGGTCCCGATCGCGGCGATCATGACGGAGGGGCTATCCGGGCCGCGTCCATCACGTTGTTCACACCAGAGGTGGCGATCGCCGCGATCGCAGGTCCGATCGGCGTCAGGGGATGAGGGCGAGCTTTCCGCCGGGATGGCCGGTGTTCAGCAGTTCGAAAGCAGCGGCGGCCTGACTGAGGGGAAACGTGCGCGCGACAGGAACGATCAGGTCGCCCCGCTCAGCCATCTCGAGAATGCGGAGACGATTCTCGGCCCGGTACGCCGCGCTCTCAGGCAGGCTGCCGACCGTGTACCGCACCCCGAATCTCGCGGCGCGCTCGGGGTTGGCGATGGAGACGATCCGGTTCGGATCCTCCACGAGCGAGACCGAGGTCACGAACGCCTCTTCGGTGCCCACGCTGTCCACTGCTGCGTCAACAGTGCCCGAGACAACGGTTTTCAGCCTCTCCTCGAGTCCCGGACCGTATGCCACCGGCTCTGCTCCGAAGCGGCGGAGCAGGTCGAAGTTCCGCTCGCTGGCGGTACCGATGACGTGGACTCCCAGTGATCGCGCCTGCTGCATGAGGCTCACCCCCGTCGCGCCGGAGGCTCCGTGGACCAGTAGCGTCTCGCCGCGCACGACTCCAGTCAGCGCGAGCAGCTCCGCCGCAGTCAACCCGACCAGGAACAGATTCGCAGCTGACGGGAAGTCCAGATTCGCGGGCTTAGGGAAAACGGTGTCGGCCGGCACGTTGATCGCGCTCGCGAACGAACCGACCGCCAAGTAAACGATCACTTCGTCCCCCTCGGCGATCGGACGCTCGGAGGTGGGTGCGCCTGACCCGACCGCCGTGACGATTCCCGAACCCTCGAAGCCGACGGGTTGAGCTGAGGTTCTCGGTCGAGATCCGGCAATCATTCCCCAATCCGCCGGATTCATCCCGGCGGCGCGGATCTCCACCTGCACTTCGTGTTCTGCAGGAGGGGGCAATTCAAAGGTCTCGACGGCGAGCTCCTCGGGGGAGCCGGTCGGCGTGGCCACTATTCGTACGGTCATTGATTTTCCTTTTGTCGGTGAAGGGGAGTCGGCGGCCTCGGCGTCTCAGGTTCAGACGGAGTGAGAGAGCAACGCGTTGGCATTGAGCCACACGACGCCGGGGTTCAGGTAACCGGGGTGGAGTCGCGTCAGCTCGGTGAAGAAGTCGTGCGGCGTGGGGTGTCCCTCGATGACGCGGCGCGCCTGGATGAGGTAGTCGCGAGTCGACGAGAGCACGAGCTCCGCGTCATCCGGCAGCTCAGGATTCTTGTGCCCCGCGATCACCTTGTCGGCCGCGAGAGCCTCGAGAACGTCGAGGTTCGCAAGCCATGCGTCCAGGCCACCGCCGGCCGACTCCGCGAGGTACTGGTGTACGCCGTTGTACGCGACGTCTCCCGCGACGATGAGGTTCAGTGCGGGCACGTGAAGAATCGAGGTGTCGTCGGTGTCGGTGTGACCGATCTCGATGATGCGCAGCTCGTTGCCCTCGAGATCGATGACCCCGGTCTCAGAGGCCGTGGCGACGACCTCGGTGCTTCCGATCTGGTCGGGGAACGTCGGGTCCCACAACTGAGCGCGCAGCTCGGGAGAACCCTGGACATGCATCATCCGAATGGCCGCGGGGGTGGCGACGACGACTGCGTCCGGAAACCGCCTAAGCAGGGTGGATGCGCCGAACCAGTGGTCCCCGTGCCCGTGAGTGATGAAGATGTGCGTCAGATGGATGTGCTTCTGCGCCACCCAGTCCGCGAGCGTCTGGGCCTGCTCGATGGTCGTGGGCACGTCGACGAGGACGGCGTCTCTGTCTCCGTAGATGAGGGTGGATGCGAGCGGCGGTGTCATCGCCTGTTCGCCCGACGGCAGAGGAGTGGGGGTGATCTGCGGGATGGGTGCCGAGACGAATACTTCGTAGTGCAGCGTGCTTGGGATAGCCATTGTGCGGTCCTTTGATCGAAGTCGGTTCGATTTTCGAACTGACTGCGCTGTACGATAGCACCATGAGTGCAGAAATCAGACTCGCTTCGCAAGACGCCGATTTCCGCGCCGACGGCACGCGGATCTGTTCCATGGCTGCGGCCCTGAGCCTCGTCGGCGACAGATGGTCGCTTCAGATCCTTCGCGAGATCGGGATGGGAGTGACCCGTTTCGATGAGATCCAGCGTCACACCGGCGCGCCGCGTCAGATGCTGACGGCACGCCTCCGCAAGCTCGAGGAAGTCGGCATCATCGTGCGCGAGTCCTACTCGGATCGGCCGCCTCGATTCGACTACCACCTCTCGACTGCGGGCCACGACCTGATTCCGGTCATGGCCGGCCTTCGACAGTGGGGAGAAGTGCACGCGATCTGACGGTTCGATGACTCTCGGTGGAATCGTTGATCTAGTCGGATCTGCCGCGAGGAAGCGCGCCGAGTACGGATCCGAAGACGATGTGTGCCGCGAGCATCGGGAGAGTACGGCCGAGTCGGTCGCGGTGTGCCGGTGGCAGTAGTCCTCCAATGGGCACCCACACTTCATAACCGAGCACCCAGAGTGCCGCGCCGTAGAGCGCGCCGCTGAGAGGTCCCGCCCTTCGCGTTCGAAAGATCAACTCGTAGGCGACGCCCGCCGCAGCTCCGTAGGTGGTATGGCTGAGCAGTGCCGCCCCGTCGACGATGCGCTCCGAAGCTGGTGGGAGGAGCTGCTGTGTGATCTGTCGAGGCGGCAGCGGACGAAGGGTTCCCACCAGAGCCGCAGCCCCCATCACGACCGACATCGGAACAGTAGCGATCACACCATTACGGACACCGACTAGCAGGCGGTGGGCGCTGGTCATCCGGAACTCGTTCATCACTCGGTACCGTTCACACCTGAATTCTGCCCTCTCTGCGCTGCGACGCGTGCCGTCGAAGACGCGAGAATGCAAGGTGGCCCGAAATGATGATCCGACTCATCCTGCAGTCGCAGGCGGGCCCTCCGACCGACCCGCTACTGTGGGGACCGATCGCCGTCGGACTCGCTGATGGCCCGACTGGAGCCGCCCCGTGCTTGACCGACTCGCTCTCCTGCCGGCAGCACTGATCCCCTGGCTCGATCCTGAGACCTTGATCGAGGGATTCGGTGCGTTCGCCCTCATCGGCGTATGCCTCATCGTGTTCGCGGAGACGGGTCTGCTCGTGGGCTTCCTCCTCCCCGGTGACACCCTGCTGGTGATCACGGGCCTGCTGACCTTCGCCGCCACGATCGATATACCGATCTGGCTGGTGTGCCTCTCGATCGGATTCGCCGCCTTCCTCGGCGGTGAGGTCGGCTACCTGATCGGGCACAAGCTGGGTCCCCGCGTGTTCGAGCGCAAGGAGAGCGGCATCTTCAGCCGCGCCAATGTGCAGCGCACCAACGCGTTCTTCGCCCGCTTCGGCGGATTGAGCGTGATCCTCGCGCGGTTCGTGCCGATCCTGCGCACCTTCGTGCCGGTGGCCGCCGGCGTCGGCCACATGAACTACAAGAAGTACTCGCTCTACAACTTCATCGGAGCGATGGTGTGGGGCGCCGGGCTCACCTTCGCGGGCTACCTGCTCGGTTTCATCCCCCCGGTGGCCACATTCGTGCAGGAGTACATCGACGTCATCTTGCTCGGGGCGGTCGCAGCGACCCTGATTCCCACGATCTACCACTACGTGCAGTCCACCCGGAAGGCACGGAAGGCACGCCGCGAAGGACTCGACACCCCGCTCACCGACGACGAGGTGGTCCTCGACCCGCAGGTGTTCGACCAGAAGCCCGACATCCGCTAGTCGGTCGCGCTAGTCGGTCTCGCCCGAGTCGGTCGTCGCTTTCGGATGCCGCTTCCCCAGTGCTGCGAGGGCAGCGCCGGCACTACGGCGCACGTCGATATCAGGATCGGCGAGCAGGCTCGCGACCGCTTCGGTGTCGTCCACTCCCCCGATCGCGCCGAGAGCCCGAGCGGCGGCGGCGCGCACCCTGGGCACCTCGTCGGAGAGCAGGGCACGCGCCTCCGCACCGGCGTCCAGCGCTCGCTCGGCGACGACCCGGAGGCACATCTCCCGCACGCGCCAGGCCCCGTCGGAGAGCGAAGCGACCACCGCAACGGCTGCCGATGGATCCCAGACGTGCAGCAGGGTGCGGGCACCCCAGACCTCCGGCCAGTACAACGGCGGCGCCCCGTCGAGGATTCCGCGAGCATGTCGTCCGCCGACCCACAGCAGGAACTCGTCACCGACGTTCGCACCCGAGACGAGTGCGACGGCGCGGGCGACGACCTCCGCTCCGCCGTACTTCGCGACGGCCGCGCTGAGCCGAACCTCAAGCGAGGCGTCGACCGGGACGCCGTGATCGGACTGGGATTGGCGTGCGGGGACAGGTCTCGACATGGCCTGTCCACGTTAGCCGGATCCGCCGTCTCCGCGAGAAGCGTGCCTGATCGAGCGTGCCGCTCTGCTCGGCCTGCCTACTCGAGGAGCTTGCCCGTGAGTTCGACCTCGTGGATGAGCGCGTCGACCTCGGGGGGAACCGGCGGGATCCCCTCACGGACGATGCCCTGGGAGGGCGACCACACCAGGTTGACCTGCAGCGCGGGGTCGAGGTCGGGATAGTCACTCCGATTGTGTGCACCGCGAGTCTCGCGCCGCTCGAGCGCCGCCTCGATCGTGGCGCGTGCCGCGAGGGCCGAGCCCTTGAGGTCGAACGCGTGAGCGAGATCCTGGAAGCCCGCGATATCGGGGTGGATGCCAACCGCCGTCATCCGCTGTTCGATCGAATCGAGCTCCGCCAGTCCCTGAAGCAGACCGGCCTCGTCGCGCACGACGGCTGCGTGCTCGGTCATCGTGTTACGGATGGCGCGCTGCAGCGCGCGGACGTTCTCGTGGCCCTCTGCAGCGAGGAGGTCGTCGACCTCCGCGCGGGCCTCGGCGACCGCGCCGGCGGATCGTCGGTGCGCATCGAGGAACGTCGAGTACGCCACCGCTGCCTGACCGACGATCCGGCCGAAGACGAGCAGCTCGATGAGGGAGTTACCCCCGAGCCGGTTCGCCCCGTGCAGTCCGCTCGAAGCCTCACCGATCGCGTAGAGCCCCTCGACGTCGGTGCTGTGGTCGTCGGGTCGTACCCAGACGCCACCCATCGAGTAGTGGGCGGTCGGGGCGATCTCGATCGGCTGAGCGGTGATGTCGAGCATCTGCAGCTCGAGCATCGTCTGGTAGACCCGCGGCAGACGAGTCATGATCGTCTCGCGCGGTAGGTGCGAGACGTCGAGCCAGACTCCGCCCTTCTCGGTACCCCGGCCCTCTTTGATCTCGGTGTAGGCCGCGAGGGCGACGCGGTCGCGCGTCGACAGCTCCATCCGCTCCGGGTCGTAGCGTTCCATGAAGCGTTCGCCGAGCGAGTTGCGCAGCGTGCCGCCCTCACCGCGGGCAGCTTCGGAGATGAGCGTGCCGGCCGCGTTCTCGGGCTCGAGGATGCCGGAAGGGTGGAACTGGACGAGCTCGGGATCGCGGAGCCGGCCCCCGGCGTCCACGGCGAGACGCCAGGAATCACCGGTGTTCTCGTCCCGGCGCGACGATGTTCGACGCCAGATGCGGTTGTGTCCGCCGGCGGCGAGGATGACCGCATCCGCATGGATGACGTAGCGGGTGCCGTCGTCGATATCGAAGCCGTAGGCGCCGAATACGACGTTGTCACGCACGAGGAGCCTCGTGATGTACACCGAATCGATGATGGGTACCTTCAGCTGCTCGGCACGGCGCACGAGGGTGCGCTGGATCTCGAGTCCGGTGTAATCCCCGGCGAAGGCGGTGCGGCGGAACTTGTGCGCGCCGAAGAATCGCTGCGAGATCCGGCCGTCAGTCTCCCGGGCGAACTCCATGCCGTACCGCTCGAGGTCGCGGATGCCCTGCTCCGCGCCGCGGGCGACAATCTCGACCGTGTGCGGATTGGCCAGGTTGTAGCTCTCCTTGATCGTGTCAGCGGCGTGCTGCTGCCAACTGTCCTCGGCGTCCATGGTGCCGAGTGCCGCGTTGATGCCGCCGGCGGCGAGCGAGGTGTGCGCGTCGTCGCGGCGACGTTTTCCGACCGCCAACACATCGACACCCTGCTCGGCTGCCTCGATCGCGGCGCGGAGGCCGGAACCGCCGGTACCGATGACGAGGATCGATGTAGATAGGAGACGCTCTTTCGCAGACATACATCCACGGTAGGTCGCCCAGATCGATTACTCCAATGCATAGATCGGATGTCCGCGATAGCCTGAACGCATGAACCTCGAGCAGTTGGCCAGCTTCGTCGAAGTCGCGCAGCTGGGGCACTTCACCCAGGCCGCCAAACGGCTGCACCTCGCCCAACCGTCGCTGTCTCGACAGATCCACGCGCTGGAGGCGGACCTCGACGCGGAACTCTTCCACCGCTCGCGCGGCGGAGCGATCTTGACCGCGGCCGGCGAATCCCTGCTGCCTCTGGCGCGTCGCATGCTCGCCGACGCCGAATCCGTACGTCGCGAAATGGCAGCCCTGGCCGGTCTCGAGCGCGGGCGGGTCCGGCTGGGAGCGACTCCCACCCTGTGCATCAGCCTCGTCGCCGAGGCGCTCGGCGCGTTCCACACCGAGCACCCCGGTATCGACCTGAGCCTCTCCGAGCGCGGCTCCCGTGCGCTCATCGACGAGCTGGCGAGCGGCGAACTCGACCTCGCGCTCGTGACGACATCCGATACGCGACCGCCGGCTGGCATCCGCCTCACCGTCACTCCGCTGCTGACCGAGGAACTCGTCGTCATCTCGAGCGCTTCGAAGCCCGCACCCATCGCAGGAGGGTCGCTGACGCTTGCGCAGCTCGCCGCACTGCCTCAGATCGTCTTCAGCGCGAGCTACGACCTCCGCGCGACGACGCAGGCGGCGTTCGAGGCCGCCGGCCTCACCCCTGAGGTGGCGCTCGAGGGCGCCGAGATGGACGCGGTGCTGCGCTTCGTCGAGCGTGGTTTCGGCGTCGCGGTCGTGCCCGCCATGGTGCTGCTCGACCGTCCGGGACTGCGATCGATGCGCCTCACCCATCCGACACTCACCCGCACGATCAGTCTTGCCCGCCCGTCGGACGTGCCGGTGTCGCCTGCCGTGCAGACGATGCAGGCGACCATCGCGGCGACTGCGGCATCCTTCTCCCGGCGTGGCGGTGCGACGATGCGTCTAGCGCGCTGACGGCTCGCTCGGGAAACCCGGCATCGGACCGGTGACGCGGATGGCCGTCGCCGCCTCGGTCTCGAACCGGATGCGAGCACCCTCGACATCGACGGTCACCGCGGCATCCGTCCTCTCGGTGACGGTGAGGCGCGTTCCGACTCGGATCGAACGCGACGCCAGCCGGCGAAGCAGCGCGGGCTCTCGGTCGCTGATGCGGACGACCTGCGCCGTTGCGCCCGGCGCGGTCGAAGCGAGTTCGACGGTCACCGGGACGGCTACCGTACCGTCGGCA
The DNA here is from genome assembly GCA_964244965.1 of uncultured Marisediminicola sp. Lineage (GTDB taxonomy): Bacteria > Actinomycetota > Actinomycetes > Actinomycetales > Microbacteriaceae > Marisediminicola. The sequence continues at coordinate 1,729 of CAXTLO010000024.1, read as the reverse complement.
CGCGGGATCGGGTCCCCGTGCGGGTCGTGAGCGGGTCGCCCGAGCTGCCGGTCGAGCGAGTCGAGCAGACGATCGCTGATCGCGTGCTCCAGTACCTCGGCCTCCTCGTGCACGTCGGCCCAGTCGTACCCGTGCTGCTCGACCAGCCACGTCTCGACGAGTCGATGCCGACGCACCACCTGCACCGCGAGTGCGCGCCCCGCCGCGGTGAGCTCGATGACTCCGTAGCGTTCGTGTCCGACCAGCACGGCCGCGCTCAGCTTGCGCACCATCTCGGTGACCGACGACGGCGCGAGCCGCAGTCGACTCGCCAACACCGTCGTGGTGATCGGATCGTCCTGCCACTCGGTGTGGGCGTAGATCGCCTTGAGATAGTCCTCCACAACCGTGCCGGTCGCCGTCGCCACGTCAGCTCCCGCTCACCGTCAGCACGATGAGGGCCACATTCAACGCGACGATGAGCACCACGATGGTCTGGAGCGTCCATCGGACGGTCGCGCCGTTGACCTGCTCGCCCATCAACGCGGGATCACCGGTGAGCCTCAGCAGCGGTACGAGAGCGAAGGGGATGCCGAAGCTGAGCACCACCTGGCTGATCACGAGGGCCATCGTCGGATCGATTCCGACCGCGAGCAGGATCAGCGCCGGAATGAGGGTGACCACGCGCCGAGCGAGAAGAGAGAAGCGACGGCGGAGGAGGCCCTCCATGATGGTCGCCCCCGCGTAGGCGCCGACGGAGGTCGAGGCGAGGCCGGAAGCCAGCAGCCCGATCGCGAAGATCAGAGCGACTCCCCCGCCGAGTGCGTCGGCGATAGCGGAGTGCGCGCCTTGAATGGTGTCGGTGCCGTCGACACCCTGGAGGTTGGCGGCGGCGAGCAGCAGCATGCCGAGGTTGACGATCCCGGCCAGGCTCAAGGCCAGAGCGACGTCGATGCGCGTGCCCCTCAGCAGGCGAACCCGGTCCGACGGAGCCTCTGCATGTCCGTGCCGATCCCGTGAGAGCGCCGAGTGAACGTAGATCGCGTGAGGCATGACGGTGGCTCCCAGCATGCTGGCGGCGAGGAGCACCGATCCGGTGCCCTCGAAGCGGGGCAGGAGGCCGGCGAGGGCTGCTCCGCCGTCAGGTGGACTGACCACCAGACCGGTGAGGAAGCCGATCGCGATGATCGCCAGCAGGCCGCCGATGATCGATTCGAACGGCCGCTGACCATAACGGTTCTGCGCCACCAGCAGGAGGAGTGAGACGATGCCCACGATCAGTCCACCCAGGAACAGGGGAAGCCCGAACAGCAACTGCAATGCGATAGCGCCACCGATGACTTCCGCCAGGTCTGTCGCGGCCGCGACGACCTCCGCCTGACCCCAGTACGCGAGGCGTCGGCGGCGCGGGAGTCGATCGCCGAGCAGCTGCGGAAGCGTGCGACCGGTGACGAGCCCGAGTTTGGCTGACTGGTACTGGATGAGAGCCGCCATGAGGTTCGCGGCGACGAGAACCCACACCAGCAGGTAGCCGTATCGGGCGCCCCCGGTGAGGTTCGCGGCCACGTTGCCGGGGTCGACGTAGGCGATGGCCGCGACGAACGCCGGCCCGACGAGCATGAGCCCGGTAGGGAGTGGTCGCATCGGCGCCGACAGTGATTTCGGCATACCGAAATCCTAGCTCCGGATCAATCCAACAAGACCCTCCGGACCGTGCGGATGAGGCGATCGAACGCGATCGCACGATGGC
>CAXTLO010000023.1:0-19025 GCA_964244965.1 uncultured Marisediminicola sp. | reverse complement strand
GTGCGGAGGGCGTGGGATTCGAACCCACGAGACATTTCTGCCCACCAGTTTTCAAGACTGGCTCCATCGGCCGCTCGGACAGCCCTCCAAGAAACCCCCGCCCGAGTGTAACGGAGACTCGTCAGACCGTGGCCAGGAAGGCGGCGAGGCCGTCGTCGAGGTCCGAACCCGTGCGCTGGTTCGCCGCATCCAGCACCTCATCGGGTGCCTGCCCCATCGCGACACCGCGACCCTCCGATGAGGCCCACTCGAGCATGTCGATGTCGTTCCGACCGTCGCCGACTGCGATCACCCGCGACCTCGGGATGTCGAGCCTGTCGCGGACCCGCTCCATCGCGGTGGCTTTGTTGACCCCGTCGGGGGCGATGTCGAGCCACGCCGTCCAGCCGACGTTGTAGCTCACCTTGTGCAGACCCATCTGCTCCACGATGGAGAGGAATTCCTCGGTTCCGTGCTCGGGCGAGATCACCACCACGCGGGTCGCTTCGTACGTGAGCAATTCCTCGAAGTCGACCTGCTGGCTCGAGGCGCCGAGCGTCGAGTCGGGGAAGTATCCCGTGTACCGGTAGAAGCCGGTCTCATCCTCGACGGCGTAACTCGCCTGATTCAGGCTCCCGCGGATGGTACTGAGCACGTTCGAGGGATCGAAGCACTCGACGAACTCGCGCGAGTACGCGTCGCCATCGCGCTTGAGAGTGATGGCGCCGTTGGAGCAGACGACGTACTCGGGGGCGATGCCGAGCCGATCGAGCACGGGAGTCGTCATGGACGCGGAGCGACCCGTCGACAGCATCACCTCGTGTCCGAGGTCCCGCACCCGGCGCACCTCCGCCAGCACGGACGCGGTGATCTCACCGTCCTCGCGCATGACAGTGCCGTCGATGTCGAGTGCGATGAGTAGCCGGTCCTGCGGGGTCACGCGGTCGGTTCCAGGATCTCGATACCTCCGAGGTAGGGGCGCAGGTCGTCGGGCACGACGACGGAGCCGTCCGCCTGCTGATGCGTCTCGAGGATGGCGACCAGCCAGCGTGTCGTCGCCAGGGTGCCGTTCAGGGTCGCGACCGGTGCGGTCTTGCTCGACTCGGTGCGGTACCGGATGTCGAGCCGCCGCGCCTGGTAGGTGGTGCAGTTACTGGTCGAGGTGAGCTCGCGGTACGCGTTCTGGGTCGGGATCCACGCCTCGACGTCGTACTTACGGGCGGCGCTGGACCCGAGGTCACCCGCCGCGGTGTCGATCACACGGTAGGCGAGCCCGAGCGACTGCATCATGCCCTCCTGGTGGGACAGCAGGCGCTCGTGCTCTGCTTCCGCCTCATCCGGCAATACATAGGAGAACATCTCGAGCTTGGTGAACTGGTGCACCCTGATGATGCCGCGGGTGTCCTTACCGCCCGACCCCGCCTCGCGCCGATAGCAGGTGGACCATCCCGCGTAGCGCAGCGGTCCGTCGCTCAGGTCGAGGATCTCGTCGGAGTGGTAGCCGGCGAGCGCGACCTCGCTCGTACCGGTGAGGTACAGGTCGTCATCGGCCAGCCGGTACACCTCATCCGCGTGCTCACCGAGGAACCCGGTCCCCTGCATGATCTCCGGCCGCACGAGAGTCGGGGTGATGAGGGGGATGAAGCCCGCCGCCAGCGCCCGCTCGAGCCCCATGTTCATGATCGCCAGCTCGAGGCGTGCACCGATACCGCGGAGGAAGTGGAACCGCGCGCCCGAGACCTTCGCTCCGCGTCCCATGTCGATGGCGCCGAGGAGCTCCCCCAGCTCGAGATGATCACGCGGCTCGAAGTCGAACTCCGGCACATCCCCGACCGTCTTCAAAAGAGTGAAGTCGTCCTCGCCCCCCGCCGGCACGCCGGGCAGGATCGGATTCGCGATGCTTCCGACGATGCGGGTGAACTCGGCGTCCGCGTCGGTGGATGCCTGGCCAGCGGCTTTCACCTCTGCGGCGAGGCTCTGCGCCTCGGACACGAGCTGCTGCTTCTGCTCCTTCGGAGCCGACGCGACCTTCTTGCCGAAGCTGTTCTGCTCGGCGCGAAGCGACTCGAAGCGGTTGATCGCCTCGCGCCGTGCCGCATCCGCCTGCACCGCCTCGTCCACGAGATCGACGGAGTCACCGCGGGCCGACTGCGATGCGCGCAGGGCGTCGGGGTCGGCGCGGAGCAGCTGCGGGTCGATCACCCGTGCAACTCTAGTCAGCCCATCCGCTACCTTTAGGCGTGGCCACGACCGAGCAGAATTCCCGAGAATCGGTGTCCGACGACACCTCCGAGACGGCCGAGCAGACGCGGGAGAAGACCGAGCAGCGAGCGGATGGCACGTCACACCCCGACCGGTCGGCGGCCGTCATCTACAACCCCATCAAGGTGGATCTCGACGCGCTGAAGGCGGCGGTCTCCGCAGCCCAGCAGGCAGCCGGATGGGGCGAGTCGCGGTGGTACTCGACCTCGGAGGAGGACCCGGGCGAGAAGGTCGCTCGCGAGGCGCTCGCCGACGGTGCCGACGTGGTGCTCGCCGCCGGGGGTGACGGCACGGTGCGCTCGGTCGCATCCGCGATGCGCGGGTCCGGTGTGCCGCTGGCTCTCCTCCCTTCGGGAACCGGCAACCTGCTTGCGCGCAACCTCCACCTGACGCTCGACGACCTCGACGAGTCGATCAGCACGGCGTTCACCGGCACGAACCGCGACATCGACCTCGGCGTCATCGACATCGAGCGTCCCGATGGTGCCCGCGAGAATTTCGTGTTCGTCGTCATGGCCGGGCTCGGCCTGGACGCGAAGATGATCGCCAACACCGACGACGACCTCAAGAAGCGGGTCGGCTGGCTGGCCTACGTCGACGCGATCATCAAGTCGCTTCGGGACAAGAACCGCCTCTACATCCGCTACAACCTCGACGATCAAGGCAACCGCAATGTGCGCGTGCACACGGTGATGATCGGCAATTGCGGATCGCTCCCAGGCAACATCCTCCTGCTCCCGGATGCGGCGGTCGACGACGGCGAATTCGACATCGTCGCGCTGCGTCCGGAGGGATTGTTCGGCTGGATCCAAGTGTGGGTGAAGATCGTGTGGGAGAACGGCGTGCTGCGCCGCAGCCAGGTCGGCCGCAAGATCATGAGCCTGACCAAAGAGGTGCGCACGCTCCGCTATCTGCGCGGGAAGAAGCTCCTGCTGCGCCTGGACCGCCCCGAGGAGTTCGAGCTCGACGGGGACGCGTTCGGCGAGATCGTCGCGCTCAAGGCGACCGTCGACCACCGCGCGCTCGCGGTGAAGGTCCCCTCGAGCTGATTCCGGTCAGGCCGGTTCGCCGGCGATGAGCGCTCGCAGCCAGTCCCGCGCATCGACGAACGCGGTGTCGCCGTACCGGTCGGTCACCGTGATCGGCAGGCGGTCGGCTCGCGGGTAGGAGCCGAGGAAGATGACGCTCGGGCTGAAGCGCTTCAGCCCGAGCAGCGCATCCGCCACCCGCTCGTCGAGAATGTGACCGTCGAGGTCGATCACGAATCGGTATCGGCCGAGGGCATCGCCGATCGGGCGGGACTCCAGCAGGCTCATGTTCACCCCCCGGGTCGCGAACTGCTCGAGCATCTCGAGCAACGCGCCGGCGCGGTTGTCTGGCAGCTCGGCGATGAGGCTGGTCTTGTCGGCTCCCGTCGCCGGGGGGGTCGGCACGGTACGGCTGACGAGCACGAAGCGGGTGACGGCGTTCGGGTTGTCGCCGATGTCGTGGGCGAGTACCTCGACCGGGTAGTGCCCGAGGATCGTCGGCGGAGCGATCGCGGCATCCGCGGACTCCGACAGCAGGAGAGCGGCGGCCGCCTGCACGTTCGACGTGGCGGGCACGTGACCGTGGGTGGGCAGCATCCGGTCCAGCCAGAGGTGGCACTGCGCATACGCCACGGGGTGGGCGTTGAGCACGCGCACGTCGTCGAGGGTGGTGCCCGGCCTGGCGACGAGCACGAAGTTCACCGGCACGAGGTATTCGCCGATGATGCGGAGGTCCGGGATGACCGCGAGCGCGTCCTGGGTGGCAGAGACTCCGCCTTCCACCGAGTTCTCGATCGCGATCATCGCGGCGACGCTTCGGCCCGCGACGACGTCGTCGAGTGCTTCGCCCACGTTGTTGACCGAGCGCCAGGTCTTCCCGGCCGCCGCCGGCACCTGGGCGAGCGCCGACTCGGTGAAGGTGCCGGCGGGACCGAGGTAGCTGTAGGTGTCGGGCGCGTCCGTGGACTCGGTGCCGGGCATGTGCCGAGCCTATGGGATGCGATCGGCCGGGGTGCCGCCGGGCGCCCTTCGCTGCGAGGATGGGCGGATGACCGATCGCGCGGGACAGCCAGCCCAGGAATCCGACCTCATCGACGTGGCGGAACTCATCCACGCGTACTTCGACCTCGTCCCCGACGTGTCGATCGCCGAGCAGAAGGTGGCGTTCGGCACATCCGGCCACCGCGGATCGTCCCTCGACACCGCCTTCAACGAGACGCACATCGCCGCGATCACGCAGGCGATCGTGGAGTACCGCGCCGGCCAGGGCATCACCGGCCCCCTCTTCATCGGGCGTGACACCCACGCGCTCAGTCGCCCCGCGGAGACGACCGCGCTCGAGGTGCTCGAAGCCAACGGGGTGCATGCGCTCGTCGACGAGTTCGACGACTACGTGCCGACCCCTGCGCTGAGCCACGCGATCATCGCGTACAACCGTGCCCACGGTGACGGGCCGCTGGCCGACGGCATCGTGATCACGCCCTCGCACAACCCGCCACGCGACGGCGGCTTCAAGTACAACCCACCGCACGGCGGCCCGGCCGACAGCGACGCGACCGGATGGATCGCGACCCGCGCGAACGAGATCATCGCGGCCGGGAGCGTCGACGTGAAGCGCGCCGAGCCGAGCGCCATGGCGGATGCGGCGACGGAGTCGGTGCTCTCGTCTGTTCGCCGCGGAGGCAGCGGCGAACGAACCAGCACAGCAACGTACGACTACCGCGGCGCCTACGTCGACGACCTGGCGAGCATCATCGACTTCGACGCGATCCGCGAGGCGAAGCTGCACATCGGCGCCGACCCGCTCGGTGGCGCGAGCGTGCACTACTGGAAGGCGATCGCCGAGAGGTACGACCTCGACCTGACGGTGGTCAACGGCGCAGTCGACCCGACGTGGTCGTTCATGACACTCGACTGGGACGGCAAGATCCGGATGGACCCGTCGTCGCCCTCTGCGATGGCATCGGTGCTCGCGCATCGGGCCGACTTCGACATCCTCACGGGCAACGATGCGGATGCGGACCGGCACGGCATCGTCACACCCGACGGCGGTCTGATGAACCCCAACCACTACCTCGCCGTCGCGGTGCACTACCTCTACACGCACCGCCCGAAGTGGGGGGCGGATGCTGCGATCGGCAAGACACTGGTGTCGAGCTCGATGATCGACCTCGTCGCGAAAGCGCTCGAGCGCAGGCTCTGGGAGGTGCCGGTCGGCTTCAAGTGGTTCGTGCCCGGTCTCATCGACGGATCGGTGGCGTTCGGTGGCGAGGAGTCGGCTGGCGCGAGCTTTCTGCGCACAGACGGCACCGCCTGGACCACGGACAAGGACGGCATCATCCTCGCCCTGCTCGCGAGCGAGATCCGCGCGGTCACCGGTAAGTCGCCATCGGAGCTGTACACCGAGCTCACCGAGCAGTTCGGGACCCCCGCGTACGAGCGCATCGACGCGGCCGCGACGAAAGAGCAGAAGGCGGCTCTGGCGAAGCTGAACGGTGACGCGATCACCGCCGACGAGCTCGGCGGTGACCCGATCCTGGCGAAGCTCAGCGAGGCACCGGGAAACGGCGCCTCGGTCGGCGGGGTGAAGGTCGTCACGAAGACGGCATGGTTCGCTGCGCGACCGAGCGGCACCGAGGACGTGTACAAGATCTACGCCGAGTCCTTCGCCGGCCCCGAGCACCTGAAGCGGGTGCAGGCCGAGGCGAAGGAGATCGTCGACGCCGCTCTGGCGGGCTAGATCAGCCGGCGTAATTCGGCGCCGCGGGCAGGCCGAAGAACTCCTCGAGCGTCGCGATCCCCGCGGTCCGCATCTCGGTGGCGAGCTCCACTCCCACGTAGCGGAAGTGCCACGGCTCGTAGATGAAGCCGGTGACCGGCGTCTTGTCCGCGGGGTAGCGCAGGATGTAGCCGAACCGCCAGGAGTTGTCCGCGAGCCAGCGCCCCTGGGGAGTCTCGCCGAAGCACGCCTCCAACACGCAGCTGAGCGGAATCGGGCTGATGTCGGCGGCCAGTCCGGTCTGGTGCTCGCTGTGACCCGGGCGCGCGCTCTGAGCGTCGGCCGCACTCCGGCCGAGTGACCCCACGTACCGGTTGTAGACGGTCACCTGCGTACCGTACGAGCGGTAGGCGCTCTGCAGGGTCATTGCGCCTGCTCCCTCAGCGGCGCCCGTGGCGAACATCGACGCCATCGCCCCCGCCGCCTCAGCGCGCAGGCTCGGCGCGTTCTGGAACGGCACAGGAGTGTCGACGAGATCGGGCGGCGCGTAGTCGATCGGGTTCAGCGGTCTCAGTTTGTCGGTCACCACCCAGATGCTCGTCGGGTCATCGACGGACAGCCTGGACCGGTCGAACGTCGGCACGGGGTCCGGAAGCGGATCGGGGGAGGCGGATGCCTCGGGGCTGGGGCTGGGGCTGGGGCTGGGCGATGCGGGCGGCGAGCCCGACGGCTCGGGAGTCGGAGCGGCGCCGCATCCGATCACCGACGACATCGCGCCGATGACGACACCGGCGAGGACCGCACGTGTCAGCCCCCTGCCCATCCGCCGATCCTAATCGGCGGAGTCATCGCACTGCCTTGCGACAGAGTTGCCCAGGGTGTAACTTTGCGGCCTACGCAAGTTTTGCCACCGTCGGCGCGCGAGCCCCGATGGGGTGGCCGCGGGGCCGACGGATGCACCTGAACCGCATCAGAACGAGGATCCATGTCGCGCACCGACTCCCGCACCACCGAGCGGACCACCCCCGCCGCGAACACCGCTCAGCCCGGTGCGGCGATGAGCCACTCGCAGATTCTCCTCGTGATCTACGGGCTCATGGCCGGGATGTTCCTCTCCTCCCTCGATCAGACGATCGTGGGCACGTCCATCCGCACCATCGGCGACGACCTCAACGGACTCAGCGAGCAGGCCTGGGTGACCACCGCCTACCTCATCGTCTCGACCATTGCGACCCCGATCTACGGCAAGCTCAGCGACATCTTCGGCCGGCGCATCCTGTTCATCATCGCGATCTCGATCTTCCTCGCGGGATCGGTGGCGTCGGGCTTCGCAGAGTCGATGTTCCAACTCGCCGCCTTCCGCGCCATCCAGGGTCTCGGGGCCGGTGGACTCATGGCGCTCCCGCTCGCGATCATGGGCGACATGCTCGCTCCGCGCGAGCGTGCGAAGTACCAGGGATACTTCCTCGCCGTCTTCGGCGTGTCGAGCGTGCTCGGTCCGCTCGTCGGCGGGCTGCTGGCGGGTGCCGACGAGATCCTGTTCATCACCGGATGGCGCTGGGTGTTCCTGATCAACCTGCCGATCGGCGTGATCGCTCTCGCGATGGTGCTCAAATTCCTGCACCTGCCCAAGCGCAGCCCGAACCGATCCGTGCGCATCGACTGGTGGGGTGCCACCACCGTGATCGTCGCCGTGGGTCCGCTGCTCCTCGTCGCCGAGCAGGGTCGCGAATGGGGGTGGACCTCGCTTCCCGCGTGGATCTGCTACATCGTCGGCGGACTCGGGATCATCGCATTCATCCTCGCGGAGAAGATGATGGGCGACGACGCGCTCATCCCGCTGAAGCTGTTCCGCAATCCGACATTCTCGATGGCGACCGTGCTCGGCATCCTGGTCGGCTTCGGCATGTTCGGCGCGTTGTCGACGGTTCCGCTGTACCTGCAGTTGGTCAACGGGTCGACGCCGACCGAAGCCGGTTATCAGCTGCTCCCGATGATCCTCGGGCTGATGATCTCCTCCATCGTCAGCGGACAGGTCATCTCCCGCACCGGCAAGTACAAGATCTTCCCGATCCTCGGCACGGCGTTCATGGCGAGCGGCTTCTTCCTCTTCACCTTCCTGACGGCGACCAGCCCGATCTGGTTCCTGATGATCGGGATGCTGCTCGTCGGTCTGGGCCTCGGCCAGATGATGCAGACGCTCACCATCGCCAGCCAGAACGCGGTGACCGCGCGGGACATCGGGGTGGCGACGTCGTCGTCGACCTTCTTCCGGCAGATCGGCGGCACGCTCGGCGTCGCCGTGCTGTTCTCGGTGCTGTTCAGCAGGATCCCGTCGACCATCGCGGACGCGTTCGCCAACTCGCGGCTGACCGCGGACCTCCAGCGTGCGGTCGCCGATCCGCAGGTGATCGCCGATCCGGGCAACGCCGCGATCCTGAAGCTATTGCAGAGCCAGCAATCCGGTGGCGCAGATCTCGGCTCGTCGCTCAACGGGAACACGGAGTTCCTCAACACCGCCGACCCGCGACTGGCCGCCCCGTTCCTCACCGGCTTCTCCGACGCGGCGGTCACCGTATTCCAGGTCAGTCTGGTCGTGGTGCTCGTCGCGTTCGTACTGAGCTTCTTCCTCAAGGCGACCCCGCTCCGCGAGAAGTCGGGGCTGCAGGAGACGGCGGACGCGGACGCAGCGCTGCTGGCCCAGCAGGCAGGCGTGGATGTCGGCGCGCCCCTGCTCCCCGCGCAGAGCAGCGACGGATCGCGGCCACCCGCTTCTCGCGCACCGCGAGACTGAACGCGGACCCGGGTCCGTCCACTCGAGGGCGCTCCGCGCCCACAATTTGAAAGCGCTCTCAAAATTGTCTTGACCTCCTTGAAGATCTCGAATTACTCTGGGCGGCACAGCGTGAGAGCGCTTTCACGGCTCAGAGCTCGAGCCTTCTCACGCGTCCTAACCCCACGCACACAAAGGAGTGACCGTGAGATCTTCACGACGCATCACCGCACCGGCGATCGCCGGTGCAGCAGCAATCGCCCTACTCGCCGGATGTTCATCGGGCGGCGGCGGCACGGACAGCGGCGGTGACGTCGAGCTGACCGTCACCACCTTCGGCACCTTCGGGTACGAGGACCTCTACACCGAGTACGAAGAGGCCAACCCCGGCGTCACCATCACCGCGAACAACATCGACACCGGTGGCAACGCCCGCACCGACGCCTTCACCAAGCTCGCTGCCGGCTCCGGCCTCTCCGACGTCGTCGCGATCGAAGAAGGCTGGCTCGGCGCCATCATGGAGGTCTCCGACCAGTTCGTCGATCTTCGTGACCACGGCATCGAAGAGCGCAAGGCCGACTGGGTCGACTGGAAGTACGGACAGGCGACTGACGCCGACGGTCGCGTCATCGGGTACGGCACGGACATCGGTCCCGAAGGACTCTGCTACAACGGACCGGCGTTCGCTGCGGCGGGTCTGCCGACCGATCGCGCCGAGGTCGCCGAGCTCTTCGGCGGCGAGGACGCCACCTGGGACCAGTACTTCGCGCTGGGCAAGCAGTACAACGAGACGACGGGTAAGGCCTGGTACGACCACTCCGGATTCGTCTGGAACGCGATGGTCAACCAGCTCGATGAGGGCTACTACACGGCCGACGGCGAACTCAACGTCGATGGCAACGCCGAGCTCGAAGAGCGCTTCGGCTGGATCGCCGATGGGGCAGCGAGCGGCCTGTCCGCAGCGGAATCCGCGTGGGACTGGAACGGCGGCAAGTCGTTCGTCGACGGCACCTTCGCGACCTTCGTCTGCCCGGGCTGGATGCTCGGCACCATCCAGGGATCGCTCGAGGCCGGCGGCGGCGGACCCGAGACCGGCTGGGACTTCGCCGACGTCTTCCCCGGAGGAGCTGCGAATTGGGGTGGGGCTTTCCTGAGCATTCCCGCCACCTCGGAGCACCCCGAAGAGGCCGCGGCCCTCGCCGACTGGCTGACCCAGCCGGAGCAGCAGGTGAAGCAGTCGGCAGCCGCAGGCAACTTCCCCAGCACTCTCGAAGCGCAGGAGGAGCTCGCGTCTGCTGCGACGCCCAACGAGGTCTTCAACGACGCACCGACCGGCCAGATCCTCGCCTCTCGCGCCGAAGGCGTGGTCGCGCAGTACAAGGGACCGGCTGACTCCGTCATCCAGGAGAACGTCTTCGGCCCTGCTCTCAACAAGCTCGACAGGGGCGAGACCGACGGCCAGGGTGCTTGGCAGGAAGCACTCACCCTGCTCGACGAACTGGTCGGCTGACCCACCCGTCGGGGCCGTGCACTCGTCAGGTGCACGGCCCCGATGACCGACCACTTTCCAGCGACAAAGGATCAATGATGACCTCCACGATCGACCGGCCCGCCGTGACACGGGACAATCCGTCCCCTGCCCCCGCCCCGGCCCGCTTGACCTTCCGGCAGCGCCTCGGCCGCTTCGACGTGAAGGCGTCGCCCTACCTCTACATCTCGCCGTTCTTCGTCCTCTTCGCCGTGACCGGCCTGTTCCCCCTCATCTACACGCTCGTGGTGTCGCTCTACGATTGGCAGCTGCTTCAGGGTCAGGGCGACTTCGTCGGCCTCGGCAACTTCCAGGCCATCCTGGGCGACCGGTTCTTCTGGAACTCGATCTTCAACACACTGAGCATCTTCTTGCTCTCGACCATCCCGCAGCTCACCGTCGCCCTCGTCATCGCCGCGGTGCTCGACCAGGCGCTCAAGGCGCGCACCTTCTGGCGGATGAGCGTGCTGATCCCCTACGTGGTGACGCCCGTCGCGGTCGCGCTGATCTTCTCGAACATGTTCAACGAGCAGTCGGGGTTGTTCAACAACCTCCTCGGACTCGTGGGCATCGAACCGATCCAGTGGAAGAACGACACCCTCGCCAGCCACATCGCGATCGCGACGATGGTGAACTGGAGATGGACCGGATACAACGCGCTCATCCTCCTCGCCGCGATGCAAGCCGTTCCGCGCGACCTGCACGAATCCGCCGCGATCGACGGAGCAGGCGGCATCCGGCGCTTCGTCTCCATCACCATCCCGAGCATCCGTCCGACGCTGATCTTCGTCATCATCACCGCCACCATCGGCGGACTGCAGATCTTCGCCGAGCCGCGCCTGTTCGACGTGTCCAGTGCCGGCGGCATCGGCGGCTACGACCGCCAGTTCCAGACGACGGTGCTGTACCTGTGGGAGATGGCGTTCTTCCGCCAGAACTTCGGTGAGGCGGCGGCGATCGCGTGGCTGCTGTTCCTGCTGATCGTGAGCATCGGACTGATCAACTTCGTCATCTCCAAGCGCATCGCCACGGCGGAGAACCGCGTGATCAAGACCAAGGCCACGAAGACGCTCGCGAGAGGACGTCGCTCATGAGCAACCAATCACAGGTCGCCCTCGCACCGGTCGCTGCCCTCGACGAGGACGTGCGCACCTCGAGGCGATTGCCGCGACGTCGCGGCGGCGGGAGCGGGATCGGCACGCGCCCGGGCTTCCTCGCCTACGGACTCCTGCTCGCGGTCCTCCTCGGCTCGGCGTATCCGCTCTGGTGGTCGTTCGTGGTCGGAAGCGGCACGAACGCCACGAGGTCCGACGGCTTCCCGCTCATCCCCGGCGGCAACTTCTTCACCAACGCGGCCAAGGTGTTCGACGCGATCCCGTTCTGGACGGCGCTGCTCAACAGCTTCATCGTCTCGAGTGTCATCACTGTGTCGGTGGTCACCTTCTCGACACTCGCGGGGTACGCGTTCGCCAAGCTGAAGTTCCGGGGCCGGGACGGACTGATGATCTTCGTCATCGCCACCATGGCCATCCCGACCCAGCTCGGCATCATCCCGCTGTTCATCGTGATGCGCCAACTCGGCTGGACCGGCGAGCTCGGCGCGGTCATCATCCCGACCCTGGTTACGGCGTTCGGCGTGTTCTTCATGCGCCAGTACCTCGTCGACGTGATCCCGGACGAGCTCATCGAGGCGGCGAGGGTCGACGGCGCCAACCAGATCCGCACCTTCCTCAACGTCGCGGTTCCGGCAGCTCGACCGGCGATGGCGATCCTCGCCCTGTTCACCTTCATGATGGCGTGGACCGACTACCTGTGGCCGCTCATCGTGCTCAGCCCCACCAACCCGACGCTGCAGACCGCCCTCGGCCAGCTGCAGTCCGGCTACTACGTCGATTACTCGATTGTGCTGACCGGCGCTATCCTCGCGACGATCCCACTACTGGTGCTCTTCATCGTCGCGGGCAAGCAACTCATCTCCGGAATCATGCAGGGAGCGGTAAAAGGATGACCCAGGTCTTCGATCAGCCCACCACGATCGCGACGCGGGCGTTCCCGTCCGACTTCCTGTTCGGGGTAGCGACAGCGGCCTACCAGATCGAGGGTGCCGCCCACGAAGACGGCCGCACCGACTCCATCTGGGACACCTTCGCCCGCGTTCCCGGCGCGGTCGTCGCCGGCGAGAACGGCGAGGTCGCCTGCGACCACTACCACCGCTACGAGCAGGATGTGGCGCTGATGGCCGACCTCGGCATCGAGACCTACCGGTTCTCGACATCCTGGTCGCGCGTGCGACCCGATGGCGGCCCGGCCAACGCGAAGGGACTGTCGTTCTACTCGAAGCTCGTCGACGAGCTGCTGGCACGCGGCATCAAGCCGTGGCTCACCCTCTACCACTGGGACCTTCCGCAGGCGCTCGAGGCCGACGGCGGCTGGGCCAACCGCGACACGGCCTACCGCTTCGCCGAGTACGCGGCGACGGTGCACGACGCGCTCGGCGATCGGGTGCAGAACTGGACCACGCTGAACGAGCCGTGGTGCGCATCGTTCCTCAGCTATATCGGTGGAGAGCACGCCCCCGGTCGCCAGGACCCCGCCGACGGACTCGCCGCCGGCCACCATCTCCTGCTCGGGCACGGGCTCGCCATCCGCGAGCTGCGGCAGCGGGACCCCGAGCTCGAACTGGGCCTCACGCTGAATCTGACTGTCGCCGATGCGGTCGACCCGACGGATGCCGGCGATGTCGACGCCGCCCGGCGCATCGACGGTCAGTTCAACCGGTTCTTCCTCGACCCCGTCTTCCGCGGCGAGTACCCCGCCGACGTACTGGCGGATGTGGCGCACCTCGGTTTCGACGAACGGGTGCACGACGGCGACCTCGACATCATCTCGAGCCCGATCGACGTGCTGGGTGTGAACTACTACCACGGCGAAGCGGTGAGCGCGCATCCATCGCCGGCCGCGATCACCACCCAGGCGCCGTCCGAGCGGCCTAAGCGGTCGCCGTACCCTGCCGCCGACGGGGTGCACTGGCATCGCCGCGATCTCCCGGTCACCGCGATGGACTGGGAGGTGGAGCCGCAGACCCTGACCCGACTGCTGCACCGGGTCAACGACGAGTACCTCGTGCCGAGCGGAGTGCGCGTCTACATCACCGAGAACGGCGCCGCCTACGACGACGTCGTCGATGCCGATGGTCGAGTGCACGACGGCGAGAGGGTCGAGTTCCTCCGTTCGCACCTCGACGCGGTGCTCGATGCCGTCGACCAGGGGGTGGCGGTCAGGGGCTACTTCTACTGGTCGCTCATGGACAACTTCGAGTGGGCGTGGGGCTACGACAAGCGCTTCGGCCTCGTTCGGGTGGACTACGACACGCAGGATCGCACCCTGAAGGACAGTGCGATCGAGTACCGCAGGATCATCGCCGCGCGTTCGCTCTAGCGACGGTCCCCTCACCTACACTTCGACGATGTCCCTCGATCATGCGCCGCGACGGACAGCGCCGACCCTCGACGAGGTCGCGGCTGCCGCGGGGGTCTCACGCGCGACGGTGTCCCGCGTAGTCAACGGGTCGACCCAGGTGAAGGCGGATGCCGCCGCGGCTGTCGCTGCGGCGATCGCGAGCCTCAACTACGTCCCGAATCGGGCCGCGCGATCACTCGCTGCCCGACGGAGCATGGCGATCGCGCTGGTCGTGCCTGAGGACACCAGCCTGTTCTTCGGCGACCCCTACTTCGCCGCCATCGTGCAGGGGATCACGTCCGTCGTGGAGTCGAGTGACTACGTGCTCGTCCTCCAACTGGCGAGCAAGTCCGGGCGGTCTGATAACACCATCCGATACCTCCTCGGCGGCAACGTCGACGGCGCACTCGTGGTCTCCCACCACTCCAGCGACACCGCCCTCAGCCGGCTCGGCGAGTCGCTGCCCGTGGTCTTCAACGGACGTCCATTCCGGCAGACCGATCCGCCGAGCTACTTCGTCGACGTCGACAACGTCGACGGTGCCGAGAGCGCGACCGAGCGGCTGCTCTCCCTCGGCCGACGGCGCATCGCCACCGTGGCGGGGCCGTCGGACATGGCCCCCGGGCTCGACCGGCTCACCGGCTGGCGCAACGTACTCGAGCGGGCGGGGCTCCCGAGTGACCTGTTCGTACACGCCAGGTTCTCGCAAGCGGATGGCGCGACGGCGATGCGGGAGTTGCTGGCGCGCGATCCGTCCATCGACGGCGTCTTCGCCGCGAGCGACCTGATGGCGACCGGGGTGGTCGACGTGCTGCGCGACAGCGGCCGCTCCATCCCCGGCGATGTCGCCGTGGTCGGCTTCGACGACAGCCCGGCTGCCGTCAGCGGACACCTCAAGCTCACGACGGTGCGCCAGCCATCCGTGGAGGCCGGGGCGAAGACGGCCGAGGTGCTCCTCGGGCTGCTCAACGGTCAGCCCGTGCAGCACGAGACGGTGCTGCCGACGCGCCTGGTGATCCGCGACTCCGCCTGATCCGAGGTCATCGGCTGGACCCACCCAGACCGCGGAACTCCCGATCGAGGGCTTTGTTGTCGATCGAGGTGCGTGTGCACCTCGTCTCTCGACGAAGTCCTCGGATGATGCGGAGCACCGCGCCTCACTCGAACGGGACGCCCGCGGCATCCAATCGGGAGCGGATGACGGCGACCGCATCCGTACTCTCGTCGATGAGCACGAAGCGGCGACCGAGCTGCGCCGCCGCCGCGCCGGTGGTGCCGCTGCCGGCGAAGAAGTCGAGCACCCAGTCCCCCTCCCTGCTTGATGCCTGAACGATGCGCCGGAGGATGCCGAGTGGCTTCTGCGTCGGGTACCCCGTCTTCTCCCGGCCGGTGGGGCTGACGATCGTGTGCCACCACACATCCGTCGGGAGCTTCCCTCGCTCGGCCTTCTCCGGTGTGACCAACCCAGGTGCCATGTACGGCTCACGGTCGACCGCGGCGGAGTCGAAGTGATACCTCGCCGGATCCTTCACGTACACCAGGATCGTGTCGTGCTTGGTGGGCCACCTCTTCGTGGACCTCGCTCCGTAGTCGTATGCCCAGATGATTTCGTTGAGGAAGCAGTCCCGCCCGAACATCGCGTCGAGCAGCACCTTGGCGTAGTGCGCCTCGCGGTAGTCCAGGTGCAGGTAGAGCGTGCCGTCGACGGCGAGCAGCCGCCAGGCCTCGGCGAGGCGCGGTTCGAGGAACGACCAGTAGTCCTCGAAGCTGTCGTCGTAGCGCATCAGGTCGCCCTTGATCCGCTCGTACTGCTGACCCTTGAATCCGGTGATGGATCCGGTGCTGCTGCGTCGGCTCGTGGTGCTCTGCCGCACCTGGCCGCGCCCGGTGTTGAACGGCGGATCGAGGTAGATGACGGTGAAGACCGCATCCGGCAGACCTCGCGCGACAGTCAGGTTGTCGCCCTCGATCACCCGGTTGGCGGATGTCGGCGACCCGATGTCGGGCATCCGGGCAGGGGGTGTCCGGGCATCGGGCATCCTGCGAGTCTCGCACGCACCTGGGCGAGCGGTTTCGACGAGCTGGACCCGCGGGAGTGCCGCTGATCGAGCTCGCCGAGATCCGGGTGGGGGTCTCGACGAGCTCGACCAGCGGGTGAGGCTACCACCAGCGCGTGCCGGCAGACAGTCGCGCCTGCTCGGCGTCGCGACGTAGCTGTTCGCGCTCCATCGCCTGTCGATGTTGCAGCATGGCGCGGTCGCGATCGAGCGGAGCCGCTCCCGCCCTGGGCCGACGGCTCCAGGTGATCAGGGCCACCCCGAGGTGCAGGGCGAGCCGATCGATCGGGCCGACGCGTCGGGTACGACGGTCGACGGGGACTTCGGGTGGATGTCGGCGGCCGGGAGGGGCCGACAGTGTGGTGTTCACGATGGTGACTTCCTGGGTGCGTTCAGTGGTGCGATGACGGCGTGCGGGCACGCCGAGGAGGCGCCGCGGTGAAGCGCGGGCGCCATGGGGCAGCCGCGATGACGGCTGGAACTCGACGGCTCGGTGGCGGAGCGCCACGAGAGGTCGAGCGGGACGGGACGAGGTCTACGCGGCCACCGGCACGGGACCGGTCGGTGCGAGAGACTCAGGCTTCTTCAGCATCGTCACCGTCTGTTCGGCGACGAGAGCGAGTCGTCCGGTCAGACGGAGAAGACGCCGATGAAGTCGGCGTTACGGAAGATATCCGCTGGTGTGATCAATGTGCTGACTCCTCTCAGTGCAGGCGTTCTGCAACCGTAGTGCGCCGTACGACTGCCCCGCAAGAGGGGATCTCAGGGGACTCGCTGCAGCCACTGCTCGGTGCCGAACTTGTCGATCACGAGCTGCTCGGCGCGGGCGAGTTCCTCGGGCGTCACGTCGTCGGCCGTCGAGCCGTAGAGGCCGGCGAAGGTCTCCTCCATGCGCTGGATGATCGCGGCGCGACTGAGGCCCGTCTGGCTTCGGAGTGGGTCCACCCGCTTGGCGGCGCTCTTCGTGCCTTTGTCGCTCATCTTCTCGCGACCGATGCGCAGCACCTCCACCATCTTGGCGCCGTCCATGTCGTAGCTCATCGTCACGTGGTGCAGCACGGCGCCGGCGCCGAGGCGCTTCTGCGCGGCGCCGCCGATCTTGCCGGTCGGACTCGTGATGTCGTTGAGCGGCACATAGCTGGCGTCGATGCCGAGCGACCTGAGCGCGACGATCACCCATTCGTCGAGGTAGGCGTAGGAATCGGCGAAGGTCATGCCCTGCACCAGGTCGGATGGGGCGTAGATGGAGTAGGTGATGACGGTCCCGGCCTCCATGAACATCGCCCCGCCTCCGCTGATGCGACGGACGACGTCGAAGCCGTGGCGGCGTGCATTGTCGAGGTCCACCTCGTTGCGCACGGACTGGAAGCTCCCGAGCACGACCGCCGGGGCATCCCACTCCCAGATCCGCAGCGTCGGCGGGCGACGCCCGGCGGCGACCTCCTCGGCGAGCACCTGGTCGAGCGCCATCTGGAGCACGGGAGGATAGGAACGGCCGTGGATGATCCGCCAGTCGTAGTCCCGCCAGTTCGCCGCCTGGGAAAGGGACCTGCGGATGGCGACCGCGACCGCCTCAGGGGAGAAGCCGAGCATGAGCACATCGCCGGGGAGAGCCGCCCGGATCGCGGCGGCGATGGCGGATGCGTCGCTGGTCTCGGGGAGGCCGTCGACGGCGGCGTCGATCGAGGCGAGCGCGTCATCCGGTTCGAGGAAGAAATCGCCGGCGAGGTGGAACCCCCTGATCGCACCGTCGACGACCTCGAGATCGACCACGACGAGCTTTCCGCCTGGCACCTTGTATTCACCGTGCATGGCGTCCGGTCCTCTCGCTGGCGGCGGCGGCGGTGCGTCGAGTAGATTTCCGCGAGACCGCCGTCTTCGAGCCTAAGGCGGTGCCGTGCCGTGCGAGTTTCTCAAGCCGCTTGACTATGGTGGCGGGGATGCTCCGCTTCGACCCGTCCGACGGACCTGCCGACCCGTCTGCCTCGCGTCCGCGGACCATGCGCTCGAGTTCGCGTTGTTCGCACCGAGGCCCGCCACCTCCGTGCGCCTGCGGGCGCGGCAGCCGCTCGATCTGCGGCAGCTCGAATTCTTCACCCCGACCGTCTACCGAGAGGACCCATCATGACCCGCCACGACCCGGTGAACCCCGGCGCTACAGCAGAGGCTCGGGCGTTGCTCGAGCGCATCTACGAGGTGTCGGGGACGACGGTGCTGTCCGGTCAGCACAACACCCCCCGGGAGATGTCCCACTACAGCGAGCTGGCCCGAGAGATCACCGGCGAGTACCCGGCCGTGTGGGGCCAGGACTTCGGATTCTCCGAGGACGGCGACATGGACGGGGTGAACTTCCGGCAGGGCGTGATCGACGAGGCGAAGAAGCAGTACGCCGACGGGTCGATCATCACGCTCATGTGGCACGCGGTGCGGCCGACCGAGGACGAGCCGGTCACCTTCGACGGCAGCATCTGCGCCGGCATGCTCCCCGAGGACGATTGGCGTGCGCTGCTGACTCCGGGCTCCGAGGTGCACGACCGATGGCTTGCTCAGGTCGACGTCATCGCCGGGTTCCTCACCCAGTTGCGGGACGCGTCGATCCCGGTGCTGTGGCGTCCCTACCACGAGATGAACGGCTCCTGGTTCTGGTGGGGCGGCCGCGAGGGCGACGACGGCTACGCTGCGCTGTATCGCCAGCTGTACCAGCGTCTGGTCGAGGTGCACCGGTTGCACAACCTGATCTGGGTGTGGAACACCAACGCGCCGCGGGGGGATGCGGCGCCCTATGCGGGCTTCTACCCCGGGCACGATGTGGTCGACATCCTCGCCGCCGACGTGTACGCGAACGATTACAGGCAGTCGCACCACGACGAGCTCGTCGAGCTCGGCGAGGGACGGCCGATCGCCCTCGGCGAGGTCGGTGTGATGCCGACTCCGCAGATCCTCGACCAACAGCCGCAGTGGGCGTGGTTCATGACCTGGACCACCTTCCTCACGGATGAGAACGAGGCGGATGCGGTGCGCGCCCTCTACGCGAGTCCGCGGGTCCGCAGCCGCTGACCGCGGTGCGTTCAACTCACGGCGCGGCCTGACCTGCTCCGACGCGCGGTAGCGACGCTCGTCGAGCTCCTTCCGCGTCAGCCCTTGGTCGATCCCGCGGTCAGGCCGGAAACGACGTAACGCTGGAGTGCGAGAAACAGGAGCACCACGGGAATGGCTGCCA
>CAXTLO010000022.1:0-19849 GCA_964244965.1 uncultured Marisediminicola sp. | reverse complement strand
GGTACTCCAACGTGACCGGCGTCTCCGCCGACACCGTCGACAACGTGGTGTTCGGATGGAACTCCGTGCCCTTGTACTACCAGATCACCAAGGGGTAGACACCGGCGTACGCTGGATCTGACTCATCCCGAGATGTCCGGGGCGCTGAGCGCCCCGGACATCTTGGTGAACAGCCCTTCCTCGACGATTGAGATCCATATGCCACCGATGACATACGGCGAGAGCATCTGATGCTCTGGTTCGTGGGGAGACGACTCCTTCAACTGATCCCCGTGTTCTTCGGGGCGACGTTCCTGATCTACTTCATGGTTTTCTCACTCCCCGGTGACCCGATCGCTGCGTTGTTCGGCGAGCGACCTCCGCCGGAAAGCGTGATCCAGGCGATCCGCGAGCAGTACCACCTCAACGACCCGCTGATCGTGCAGTACTTCTACTACGTCACCGGCATCCTCCAGGGGGATCTCGGTACCACGTACTCCGGTCGCCCCGTCGCCGATCTTCTCGCGCAGGCGTTCCCGATCACTTTCCGCCTCGCGATGCTCGCCTTGTTCTTCGAAGCGATCGCCGGCATCCTCATCGGACTCATCGCTGGCCTGCGCAAGGGGAAGCTCTTCGATGCCAGCGCGCTGGTGGTGAGCCTGCTGCTGATCTCGGTGCCGACGTTCGTCCTCGGATTCGTCGCTCAGTATGTGTTCGCCATTCAGCTGGGTCTGTTCCGCACCACCGTCGGTCCGGGAGCGCCACTGCAGGACCTCGTCCTTCCTGCCCTGGTCCTCGCGTCGGTCTCGTTCGCCTATATCGTGCGGTTGACCCGCGCGAGCGTCGCAGACAACGTGAACGCCGACTTCGTGCGAACCGCGACGGCAAAGGGGCTGCCGCGACGACGCGTCGTGACGGTGCACATCCTCCGGAACTCGCTGATCCCCGTCATCACCTTCCTCGGGGTGGACATCGGCTCACTCATGGTCGGCGCCATCGTCACCGAGGGCATCTTCAACATCAACGGGGTCGGTGGAACCGTCTACCGCGCCATCGGCCTCGGCGAGGGACCCACGGTGGTCTCCTTCGTCGCGGTCATGGTCCTCATCTACATGCTGGCGAATCTGCTCGTCGACCTGCTCTACGCCGCCCTCGACCCGAGGATCCGCTATGCCAAGTAGTACCAAGCCCGAAGCGGGGCACTTCGTCGCCGACCTGGAGCAGACCCCGGTCGGAGCCATCGACAGCGTCGACGAGAGCCAGAAGGCAAGAAGCACCTGGTCGGACGCGTGGGATGCGATGCGCGGGCGACCGATGTTCTGGGTCTCCATCGTGCTCATCGTGCTGATCCTCATCGTCGCAGCGCTGCCGAATCTCTTCTCGCAGACCTCGCCGAACACCGGGTGCCAGCTCTCCGACAGCAACGGCGGTCCCGCAAGCGGGCATCCGTTCGGCTTCACCAGACAGGGATGCGACGTGTACGCCAGAGTCATCTTCGGTGCGCAGGCGTCGATCCTCGTCGGCTTCCTCGCCACCGTGATCGTCACAGTATTCGGCCTGGTCGTCGGTGCTCTGGCCGGCTACTACGGTGGGATCCTCGACGGCGTCGTCTCCCGCCTGGGCGACATCTTCTTCGCGATCCCCACCGTGCTCGGGGCGATCGTGCTCATCTCGGTCCTCCCCGACCGGACCCCGATCGTCATCGCGCTCGTGCTGTCGATCTTCGCCTGGCCGCAGATCGCCCGGATCATGCGCGGGGCAGTATTGTCGGCTCGCGGCGCCGACTACGTCATGGCATCGACCGCCCTCGGGGTGTCACGGTTCCGCATCCTGGTTCGCCACGTACTCCCGAACGCGATCGCGCCCGTGATCGTCGTCGCCACGACCTCGCTCGGAACGTTCATCGTCGCCGAGGCGACACTGTCGTTCCTCGGCATCGGGCTGCCGCCGGGGACCATGTCGTGGGGCGCCGACATTTCCCAGGCGCGGGTGTCGGTGCAGACGGCGCCCGCCGTACTGCTCTACCCGGCCGCCGCGCTCTCTCTGACAGTGCTCGCCTTCCTCATGCTCGGCGACGTCGTCCGGGATGCGCTCGACCCGAGAGCGAGGGCCCGCCGATGAGCCAGCAGCAGACCGTCCGCTCGGCCTCGTCGGTCGTCACCACCGCGCCGCTACTGCAGATCCGCGACCTGCAGGTCAGCTTCAAGACGCAGCGAGGGCTGATCCCCGCCGTCAGGGGAGTCGACCTCACGCTCGAGACGGGTAAGACGCTCGCCATCGTGGGGGAATCGGGTTCAGGCAAGTCGACGACCGCCCAGGCGATCATCGATCTCCTCCCCGGCGCCGGGCGCGTCGTCGGCGGCGAGGTGCTGTTCGAGGGCCGAGATCTCACCAAGCTCTCGGACACCGACATGCAGGATGTGCGCGGCCGGCTGATCGGCTACGTTCCCCAGGATCCGATGTCGAACCTCAACCCGGTGTGGAACATCGGCTTCCAGGTCGAGGAGGCTATCCGCGCTAACGGCGTCGCCCAGGGCAAGGAGGCGAAGAAGCGCACCATCGAGGTGCTGCAGGAGGCCGGACTCCGCGACGCCGGCGATCGGCTCAAGCAGTATCCTCACCAGTTCTCGGGCGGGATGAGGCAGCGGGTGCTCATCGGTATCGGTCTGTCATCGCGGCCGAAGCTGCTGATCGCGGACGAGCCGACCTCGGCCCTCGATGTGACCGTGCAGCGCACCATCCTCGATCACCTCGAAACCCTCACCCGCGACTACGGCACCTCCGTTCTGTTCATCACCCACGACCTCGGCCTCGCCGTGGAGCGGGCCGAGCAGCTCGTGGTCATGTACAAGGGACGCGTCGTCGAGTCTGGCCCGGCCACGCAGATCCTCGCGAATCCGCTGCACCCGTACACGCAGAAGCTCGTCGCTGCGGCGCCCAGCCTCGCCTCGCGGCGCATCCAGTCCGCCCGTCGACCCGAGACCACCCGCCACGAGGACATCTCGGCGATCGGCGCGATCGACGACGAGCTGATCGCCCGCGCCGACGCACGTGAGGCGGCGCCCGCCGAGGCCCTGATCACGGTGCGCAACGTCAGCAAGGTGTACCGGATCCGCCAGGGCGGCTTCCGCTCCACGGAGTTGAAGGCCGTCGACGACGTCTCCTTCAGCATCGCCCGCGGGACCACGACCGCTCTGGTGGGCGAATCCGGCTCCGGCAAGTCGACCGTCGCCAAGCTCGTGCTGCAGCTCGAATCGATCACCTCCGGGTCCATCGAGGTCGACGGGCAGGATGTCGCGTCGCTCAGGAGCCAGCAGCTGCTCGCGTTCCGCCGCCGCGTGCAGCCGGTGTTCCAGGACCCGTACGGCTCCTTGGACCCGCTCTACAGCGTCGGCAAGACCATCGCGGAACCGCTGATCGTGCACGGCGTGGGGGATACGGCGTCGCGTCAGGAGCGGGTGCGCGAGCTCCTCGATCAGGTGTCGCTCCCGCCGTCGATGATGAACCGCTATCCGAACGAACTCTCCGGCGGGCAGCGTCAGCGCATCGCGATCGCCCGCGCGCTGGCCCTCAAGCCGGACATCATCGTGTTGGATGAAGCGGTGTCCGCGCTCGACGTGCTCGTTCAGGGTCAGGTGCTGAACCTCCTGACCGACCTCCAGGCCGAGCTGGGGCTCACCTACCTGTTCATCACCCACGACCTGGCCGTCGTGCGACTGGTCGCCGACAACGTGTGCGTGATGCAGTCGGGCATGATCGTCGAAGCCGCGTCGACCGATGACGTGTTCGACAATCCGCGCACCGATTACACCAAGCAGCTGCTCGAGGCGATCCCGGGGGCGCACTTCACGTTCGGTCGCTGAGCGCCCGCTGACTGAGCACTGGCCGGTTCTCGGACGTTCACGGGCTGGACAGCGGCGTTCGCAGCGGTATCCGATCGTCGTCGCGGTAGACTGGCGCGGCGGGACTCCCGTTCCCGCCCACCCCACAGACTTTCTCGCCTGCTCGGACCTCTCACAGGAACCTGGCCGGCCGCTGCGTCTGCCGGTTGCTCGGTCCGAGCGGCCTCTTCGAACAAGGACTTCCTCACATGGCAATGGCCACCCGTACCGATCTGCGCAATGTGGCGATCGTCGCCCACGTCGACCACGGCAAGACGACCCTCGTCGACGCGATGCTCCGTCAGACGAACTCGTTCGACGCCCACTTCGAGGGCGAGGACCGGATGATGGACTCGAACGACCTCGAACGCGAGAAGGGCATCACGATCCTCGCCAAGAACACGTCGATCCTCTACAACGGCATCCACGCCGCCGAGCACGGCGCCGGTGGACCGATCGTCATCAACGTGATCGACACCCCGGGTCACGCCGACTTCGGCGGTGAGGTCGAGCGCGGCCTCAGCATGGTCGATGGCGTGGTCCTGCTCGTCGACGCGAGCGAGGGTCCGCTGCCCCAGACACGCTTCGTGCTGCGGAAGGCCCTCGAGGCGAAGCTCCCGGTCATCCTGCTCGTCAACAAGACCGACCGACCGGATGCCCGCATCGACGAGGTCGTGGCGGAGAGCCAGGACCTGCTGCTCGGCCTGGCCAGCGACATGTCCGACGACGTACCGGACCTCGATCTGGACGCCATCCTCGACGTCCCGGTCGTTTACGCCTCCGGGCGTAACGGCGCGGCCAGCGACAACAAGCCCGAGAACGGCACCCTGCCGGACAACGACGACCTCGAGCCGCTCTTCGAGGCGATCCTCACGCACGTGCCCGCACCGACCTACGACGATGGCCACCCGCTCCAGGCGCATGTCACGAACCTGGACGCGTCGCCGTTCCTCGGGCGTCTCGCGCTGCTCCGCATCTTCCAGGGCAACCTCAAGAAGGGTCAGACGGTTGCCTGGGTCAAGCACGACGGATCCGTGGTCAACGCCAGGGTCACCGAGCTGCTGATCACCAAGGCTCTGAGCCGGTTCCCGACCGATTCCGCCGGCCCAGGCGACATCGTCGCGGTCGCCGGCTTCGAGGACATCACCATCGGGGAGACCCTCGCCGATCCGGATGATGTACGCCCGCTTCCGACGATCACCGTCGACGATCCCGCGATCTCGATGACCATCGGCACCAACACCTCGCCGCTGATCGGCAAGGTCAAAGGCCACAAGCTCACCGCCCGCATGGTTAAGGACCGCCTCGACCGCGAACTGGTCGGAAACGTCTCGATCAAGCTCGTCGACATCGGCAACCCCGCCGCGTGGGAGGTGCAGGGCCGAGGTGAGCTCGCCCTCGCGATCCTGGTCGAGCAGATGCGTCGCGAGGGCTACGAACTCACCGTCGGCAAGCCGCAGGTGGTCACGAGGCAGATCGACGGCAAGCTGCACGAACCGTTCGAGCACCTCACGATCGATTCCCCGGAGGAGTTCCTCGGCGCGATCACTCAGCTCATGGCGTCCCGCAAGGGCCGCATGGAGACGATGACCAATCACGGCACCGGCTGGGTGCGGATGGAGTTCGTGGTGCCGTCGCGCGGGCTCATCGGATTCCGCACCGAGTTCCTCACCACGACCCGCGGCGCCGGCATCGCGAACGCGATCTCGCACGGGTACGAGCCGTGGGCGGGCGCCATCCAGACTCGCAGCAACGGCTCGATCGTGGCCGACCGCTCAGGTGTGGTGACGCCCTTCGCGATCGTCAACCTGCAGGAGCGCATGTCGTTCTT
The DNA here is from genome assembly GCA_964244965.1 of uncultured Marisediminicola sp. Classification (GTDB taxonomy): domain Bacteria; phylum Actinomycetota; class Actinomycetes; order Actinomycetales; family Microbacteriaceae; genus Marisediminicola. Next base: position 14,158 of record CAXTLO010000022.1, on the reverse strand, counting down.
CGTGAATCCCACCGAAGAGGTCTACGAGGGCATGGTGGTGGGCGAGAACTCCCGCGCCGATGACATGGACGTGAATATCACCAAGGAGAAGCAGCTGACCAACATGCGTCAGTCGACCTCCGACACGTTCGAGCGGATGACGCCGTCCCGTCAGCTGACGCTCGAGGAGTGCCTCGAGTTCTGCCGCGAGGACGAGTGCGTCGAGGTGACGCCGACCGCCATCCGCATCCGCAAGGTGGAGCTCGACGCGAACGCGCGGGCCCGCTCCGCGTCGCGGCTGAAGAAGCAGGCCTGACCCGCGCCGTTCCGCGCTTCGGCCATCCCTTCCACCGACTTGACACTTCGACATCAAAATCGCGCCGAGACCCTGTTGAAGTGGCAAGTCGGCTGACGAAACGGGGCGTACTGGTCGGATGCGACCCGCCGCAAGGCTTGATTTCAGCAGCGCGGCGTCCATCCGCTCGCTACAAGCGCGGACGTCACGCGAACGACCGTGTCCGCGGGATCCACGAACACGCCGCGCTTCCGCACTCTGATCACGCGCCACCCGTCGTCGGCGAAGTCGTCGAATCGCCTGATGTCCTTCTCGTACTGGTGAGTGCTGGTGCGATGCTGATCGCCGTCGTACTCAACTATGGTCTTCCACCGCCGGTAGACGATGTCCGCGCGGTAACGCCATCGTCGCGTCATACCGACGATCTCCACGTTGAGTTCTGGCTCCGGAAGCTGCGAGCGCCCGAGCAGGAGACGAACGAGTGTCTCCGGTCGGGATTCCGCGCCCTGACGCACGAGGGTGAGTGCCTCGAGCGTCCGCTTCCGCCCGCGCCCGTGTCCTGCTTCCGCACGTAGCACGAGTTCGTCGAGCGTCGCGTACGGGCGGATGTCCCGGAGATCGAGCACGTGCGGAATGAGGATGAGGTGATCGCCGACTGCGACTAGGTCGTCGAGCGACAGGAGAGGCCCCAGCTGAAGGAACACGGATGCCGCGTCGTTGACGGGAAGTCCGTACCTCGACGCTCGCCGTGCCGACATGTCGGAGACCTGGTGGCCGGAGACGCCGACGCGTCGAGGAGCGTGCCTCGGTTTCGGCGACGTTACGTGGAGGTCGGCGGCCGAGGTCGGAGCCGGAAGCGGGCAGTTCCAGAGCAGCGCCGCAGTGATGTGGCTGAAGAACTGGCCGGGAAGCAGCACCGGGAGCAGGTCACGGCAGCGGGCGATTGTCGCGTCGACGGGATCGTCGACAGGGCACGGCGCAGCACGCCGCACTCCCCGGAACGGCGTTTCGAGGTCGGGTCCAGCGAGCCGCCCGCGGCCGACGCCCGCCGCTGCCGCCTCGCGTACCGAGAACGGTCGGTCGACCAACTCGGCGGGAAGGACGACGCGACGCGGCATCCGCCCATCGTGGAGCCCCAACCTCTGGTCGGCGGGTTATCCACAGAGCCGGCCGCGTGCATCCGGATCTGTGGACAGCGGAATGGTGAAGCAGAGCTGTGCGTAACCGCGATCGGGGGACAGCCGCGGCTACCGCGCTAGTTGTGAACCAGCGCCGACTTGCCACTTTCACATGCACACACGCGGCGGAATCTGCGCAAGTGGCAAGTCGGGTTCCCGGAGAACAAAGAGGCGCTCAGGTGAAGAGGGGAGCCCCGACGTAGCTGCCGGATGCGGCGCCCGGGGGCACGGCGAAGATACCCGAGCCGACGTGCCGGATGTACTCGTTGAGCGCGTCGTCGCCCGCGAGCGACTCCTGCACCGCCACGAACTGAGCCGGATCCCGCTGGAACGAGATGAAGAACAATCCGGCGTTCAGTCGCCCGAGTTCGTCGTTTCCCTCCACGAAGTTGTAACCGCGCCGGAGCATCACCGCACCTCCGGTGGACGAGGCGTGGGCGAGACGCACGTGCGCCGAGCGGTCGATGACCGGACCGCGGGCATCATCCGTCGCCTCGAGGTCCAGCGCTCCGAACTCGCCGCCTCCGGTCAGCGGAGCGCCATCGCGCTTGTCCCGCCCGATCACGCGCTCCTGCTCGCGCAGCGATGCGCGGTCCCACGTCTCGATCGTCATGCGGATCTTCCGCGCGACCAGGTAGCTGCCGCCGGTCATCCATGCTTGCGAATCGCCGGCAGGCACCCACACGTGCTGCTCGACCTGCCCGGTGTCCTCGGCTTTCACATTCGAGGTGCCGTCCTTGAACCCCATCAGGTTCCGCGGGGTGACCTGGGCCCGGGTGGTCGAGGACGTGCGACCGAATCCGAGTTGGGACCAGCGGATCGCGGCCCTTCCGAACGCGATGCGCGAGAGGTTCCGGATGGCGTGCACTGCGACCTGAGGGTCGTCGCTGCACGCCTGGATGCAGAGGTCGCCACCGGTCAGGTTCGTAACCAGCGCGTCGCCCGAGAAGTGCGGAAGATCGACCAGTTCGGCGGGCCGCCGCGCCGCGAGCCCGAACCGGTCCACGCCCGCGGCGTCGGTGAACAAGGTCGGACCGAAGCCGATGGTGATGGTGAGACCCGCCGCCGGGAGGTCGAGGGCTTCGCCGGTGTCATCGGGCGGAGCGTCGTAAACGCCGTCCACCGCGCCGGTCTCCCCGGCGCTGTGTCCCTGCGTCATCTGGGCGGCGGCCGCCGTCCAGTCCTGAAGCAACTCGATGAGCTCCGCTCGGGTGATGTCGCCGACGTCGAAGGAGGCGAAGTGCAGTCGGTCCTGCGCGGCGGTGGTGATTCCGGACTGGTGCTGTCCGTAAAACGGGTAGGTCGCAGCGGCGCCGGAGTGCCCGGGAGTGGAAGCCGACGCGACTACCCGATCGCCGGCGACACCTATACCCGCGCCGACCGCGCCCGCGCCGACGAGGCCGAGCAGCCCGCGACGCGAGATCCCGTGAGATGCAGAGGGTGTGGTCATCAGCTGACGAGCACCGCGGTGAGTCGGCTGAGGGGTTCCGCAAGCGCGTTCACGCCGTCCGCCAGCCCGCGTACCTGGTCGGTGGTGAGCTCGTCGTACCGTACGAAGCCGGAGTCGAGGCTTCCGTAGGCGGCGAGGTCGGCTTCGAGCGTCGCGAATTCCTCGTCGAGGTCGGCGACCAGTTCAGCGTCCTTCGGCTCCACGATGTCCCGAACCCCCTCGTACGCCACGCGTGCTCCCTCGAGGTTCGCCTGGAAGTCCCAGAGGTCGGTGTGCGACCAGATCTCCTCCTCTCCGGTGATCTTGCCGGAGGCGACCTCGTCGAGCAGCGCGATCGCCCCGTTGCTGATCGCATCGATGGATACGTTGTAAGCGGGATCGTGCACCGCGTCGTACAGCGCGCCGGTGTCGGCGATCAGGCGTGCAGCATAGTCGGCACGCTCGGCGGCGGTGAGGGGAATATAGGCTGCGTCGGCTGGCGGCCACAGGTCCTTCTCGAGTCGGTGCCAGCCGGTCCACTCCTCGCCCTCTGGCACATCCGCTTCACGGAAGTCGATCTTCGGGTCGAGGTCGCCGAAGGATTCGGCCACCGGTTCGATCCGTTCGTAGTTCGCCCGAGTCGTCGCGTACAGCGAGCGGGCCGCGTCGTCGTCGCCGGCCAGATAGGCGTCGACGAAGCGCTGCGTGCCCGGAACGAGCTGGGCGACCTGGTCCTTCACATACGCCACGTAGTTCATCGCCGCGGTCTCGATGCGCTCGGCGTCGTCCCCGGATGCCGCGACTTCGGCACCGGAATCCGTCACCGTAAACGCGGCCCGCCCGATGCCGTCGCCCACCATGCCGGGCTTGCATACCGTGTAATACTCGCCCGGCTGCAGGGCGACGGTGAGATCGCGGGGGGCACCGGGCGCCACATGCTCGACCTCGCCCACGATACGCAGTCCGTCGTCGGCCAGCAGGTAGAACTCGGTCGGCTGGTCGGTGGCGTTGGCGACCTCGAACACGACCGTGCCGCTTGGCGCCTCGGAGTCGGAGATGACGCACGCGTCGCTGGTGCTCTCGACGCTCAGGCTCGTCGCTCCGGCGGATGGTGCGGCGTTGGGGACGCAGGCGACGAGGGTGAGCACGACCGCGCCGCCGGTGACGACGGCCACGAGGCAACGGGTGTGCGTGCGGGTGCGGCTCATGAAGCTCCTTGCGAGACGGTTTGGCCAGATACGGAGACGTCGACCGAGACGGGCGCGGATGAGCCGGAGGGAACGGATGCTGCGGGTCGGCGCGACCGCAGCGACGCGCGCAAGAAGATGGTCAGTACGGGTACGACGTACAGCAGCCAGGCGGTCGCCTCGAGCCAGGTCGTCGCGGGGGAGAAGTTGAAGATGCCCTTGAGCAGCGTGCCCCACCAGCTCGACGGCGGTACCGCGCCGCTCACGTCGAACGCCAGGTTGTACAGACCGGGAAGGATGCCCGCCTCCTGCAGGTCGTGCACTCCGTAGGCGACGACGCCGCCCGCGACGATGACGAGGAACGCGCCGGTCCAGGTGAAGAAGCGGGAGAGATTGATGCTGACGAGGCCCCGGTAGATGAGCCAGCCGAGTCCGACGGCGGTGACGAGTCCCAGCCCCGCCCCGATGATCGGCACCGTGGTCTCGCCCGTCACCTGCACGGCAGCCCAGATGAACAGCGCAGTCTCGATGCCCTCGCGACCGACGGCGAGGAACGCCACCAGCACCAGGCCCCAGCCCGCTCCCTCGAGGTGGCGGTTCACCTCGCCGCGCAGCCGCCCGCCCAGGTCGCGCGCGGTCCGCAGCATCCAGAAGATCATCCAGGTGACGAACACGGCGGCGATGAGGGACAGGATGCCGCCGATCGCTTCCTGCGCCTCGAAGCTGAGCCCGTAGGCGCCGAAGGTGAGCACGGCACCGAGGGTCAACGATGCGGCGACGGCGAGGCCGACGCCCAGCCAGATACGCTTGAGCACGTCGAAACGGCCGATCTTCACGACGTAGGCGATCAGGATGCCGACGACGAGAGCCGCTTCGAGTCCCTCGCGCAGGCCGATCAGGAAGTTCGCGATCACAGGAGCCTTCGGGAGATGAACACTTTGGTAAGGCTTACCTTACTCATGCCGACTCTAGTTCCGGACGTGCACCCTGTCCACTAGCTCGCGCGAGTCGCCCCGCCGCATCCTGTTCGTGTTCGCTGCACCCGGCGACGAGACGCGCCTGGCCGCCGGCACCATCGCCGCCGCGGTCGCCGCGGGAGACGACGTCACCGTGCTGACCTGCGCCCGAGACGCCGGCTCGGGGGACCAGGTCACGAGCGCGATGAGAGTGCTCGGCGTGCTCGATCACCGCTACCTGGGTGACGCCGACGCGCGTATCAGCGGGTCCTCGCCACGTCGATACGGCGCGGGCACAGCTACACGAACAGTAACGAGCATGGACGCGAGCACGGCCGCGAGCACCGACGCGCTTTCCGCTGCGGCGGCGGGCGAAGTCGCAGCGGACATCGCGACGGTCATCTCCTTGATCGACGCCACGGCGGTCGTGACCGACGGGACTCGGTCGACGCCCGAGGCGATCGTCGTCGCGGATGCCACGCGGCACGCGTGCGACGTGATGGGCGTCGAGTGTCATGAGGCCGTCACCTCCGCGATCAGCGGCGATGTCGTCGAGCTGGATGTCTCACCTCACCTCGACCCCAAGCGCGCTGCGTCCGCGGCATACGGTCTGCCGTCGGGTACCGGTGTGACGGCCGCCGAGTGGTTCCGCCCCGCCTTCCGCACGCGCTCGGCGGAGTGGGCGGGGCTCGGCGTCGGTGCCCGCATCGCGGCCCTCGTGGTCGCGCTCGCCGGAGGCGCGGCGGTCGGGGCACTGGGCACCGTCGTCTTCCAGGCGGCGCTCGTGGTCGGCGCGGTCCGGGTGCCCCTCGGATTGATCGCGGTCATGGTCGTGGTCGCCGGCCTGCTCGTCGGTCTCCGGCTCGTGTTCCAGTCACGGTACGTCGCAGCGGCGGCAGCGGTCGGCATGATCGGCGTGATCACGGTGCTCTCGCAAGAGAGCCCGGGGGGATCGGTCCTCATCCCGGCTTTCCCTCTGTCGTACGTGTGGGTCTACGGCCCCGTGCTCATCGCCGCCGCCGTGCTCGCCTGGCCGGATCTCGCTCGGATACGCCGGGTTAGGATTGCCGAGGCTGTCGTAGAAACGAAGGGGACACCACCACAGTGACCTATGTCATCGCGCTCCCGTGCGTCGATCTGAAGGATCGCGCATGCATCGACGAGTGCCCCGTCGACTGCATCTACGAGGGCGACCGGATGCTGTACATCCATCCCGACGAGTGTGTGGACTGCGGCGCCTGTGAGCCGGTGTGCCCCGTCGAAGCGATCTATTACGAAGACGACGTCGGGTCACCGGGCGGAGCGGCGAAGGTGGGAGTCATCCACAAGGATCATCCACTGATCGACGCGCTCCCGCCGCAGAGCACCACGGCCTGACGGCGAAGGCCGTCCTCCGTGCCGTCGCGACTTCCCGAGTTCCCGTGGGATGCACTCGCTCCGTTCGCCGAACAGGCGCGGCGTCATCCGCACGGGGTGATCGATCTGTCGGTCGGATCGCCGGTGGACCCTACTCCGGCGCTGGTGCGTGACGCCCTGGCTGCATCCACCGATGCGCACTCCTACCCGCAGACCGCTGGGACGCCGGCGCTCAGGCAGGCGATCGCGGACTGGTTCGCGCGGCGTCGCGGCGTCGTCGACCTGAGCCCGGATGAGGCGCTCCCGACCATCGGGTCGAAGGAGCTGGTGGCCCAGCTGCCGCTCCTGCTCGGCCTCGGTGCGGGTGACACGGTGGTGCACCCCGCGGTTGCCTATCCCACCTATGCGATCGGTGCTGCTCTGGTTGGAGCGACCTCGGTGGCTATGGACGATCCACGCCGATGGCCGGAGTCGACGCGTCTGGTGTGGCTGAACAGCCCCGGCAACCCGCACGGGCGAGTGCTGACCGTACCCGAGCTCCGGGCGGCCGTCACGCGGGCGCGCGAACTGGGTGCGATCATCGCGAATGACGAGTGCTATGCGGAGCTGGCGTGGGGCGCGGACAACTATGGCACGGCGACTCCGAGCATCCTCGATCCGGCCGTCGTCGGCGGGGACCGCGACCGAGTACTCGCGGTCTACTCGTTGAGCAAGCAGTCGAATCTGGCCGGATACCGCGCCGGATTCGTCGCCGGGTGTCGCGACACGGTCGGACGGATGCTGGCGGTGCGCAAGCATCTCGGCCTCATCCCGCCCGGCCCGGTGCAGCACGCGATGACGGTCGCCCTCGGCGACGACGTGCACGTGATCGAGCAGCGCGACCGCTACCGGACTCGGCGTGCCACCCTGCTACCCGCGGTGCAGGCAGCTGGGTTGCGGATCGATGAGAGCGCAGCCGGGCTGTATCTCTGGGCCACCGCCGATGAGGACGACTGGGTGACAGTGGAGCGATTCGCCTCGCTCGGGATCCTGATCGCTCCCGGTTCGTTCTACGGCGCCGACGGGGCGCAGCACGTGCGCATCGCGCTCACTGCCACCGACTCCGCGATCGACGAGGCCGCCGCTCGTTTGGCGGACTACTCCAACCAGGCGGGCGGATCGTTGGCAGGTGCGGAGGTTCACTCGCCTGCCACTTAGGCTGTAAGCGTGAACGACGCTGCCGCGAACGACGCCGCCGGGACGAGCTCCGACCGGGCCGTGCTGCACTTCCCCGGGGGGACCGCAGAGTTCCCGATCGTGACCAGTGTGGATGGGGCGTCGAGCATCGACATCTCCACCTTCACCAAGCAGACCGGGTACACCACCCTGGATCAGGGCTTCGTGAACACCTCTGCCACGCGAAGCGCCATCACCTACATCGACGGCGAACGGGGGATCCTCCGCTATCGCGGCTACGCGATCGAGGACCTCGCGATCAACTCGACCTACCTCGAGGTTGCGTACCTGCTCATCTACGGCGACCTGCCGACCGCCGATCAGCTCGGCGAGTTCGATGAGAAGATCCGCAGGCACACTCTGCTCCATGAGGACCTCCGCCGGTTCTTCGACGCCCTGCCCCCCAATGCGCACCCCATGTCGGTGCTGTCCAGTGCCGTATCCGCCCTGTCCACCTACTACGAGCACTCCCTCGACGTGCACGATCCGGAGCAGGTCGAGATCTCGACCATCCGCCTGCTGGCGAAGCTGCCGATCATCGCCGCCTACGCGCACAAGAAGAGTCTCGGCCAGGCGTTCCTCTACCCGGACAACTCGCTGAGCTTCGTCGACAACTTCCTCAAACTCAACTTCGGCACCATGGCTGAGCCGTACGAGGTCGATCCCGTGCTGTCGAAGGCGCTCGACCGGCTCCTCATCCTCCACGAGGACCACGAGCAGAACGCATCCACCTCCACGGTCCGGCTGGTGGGGTCGACCGAGGCCAACATCTTCGCCTCGGTGTCGGCGGGGATCAATGCCCTGTACGGACCGTTGCACGGAGGTGCGAACGAGGCCGTGCTCAAAATGCTGGGCGAGATCAAGGCGTCGGGCGAGAGCGTCGAGAAGTTCGTCGAGCGGGTCAAGAAGAAGGAGGACGGGGTGAAGCTCATGGGCTTCGGTCACCGCGTCTACAAGAACTTCGACCCTCGCGCCAAGCTCGTCAAGGAGAGCGCCGACGAAGTGCTCGCCGCGCTCGGGGTGCAGGACGACCTGCTCGACATCGCGAAAGAACTCGAGGCGGTCGCGCTCGCCGACGACTACTTCATCGAGCGGAAGCTCTACCCCAACGTCGATTTCTACACCGGCGTGATCTACAAGGCGATGGGCTTCCCGTCCCGCATGTTCACGGTGCTGTTCGCGATGGGACGCCTGCCTGGGTGGATCGCGCACTGGCGGGAGATGAACGCCGACCCGGCGACCAAGATCGGTCGGCCGCAGCAGCTCTACATCGGCGAGCCGGAGCGTGCCTGGCCCCGCTGACGTCGTCGAGCCGCTCGAGACGAGCTCGAGCTGGGCTCACCCAGCATCCGGGATGCGGGTAGCCGACAACTCCACGTCGCGGAAGCTCGCGATCGCGATCGACGTGCCGGCGGTACTGCAGCGCAGGCCGAGGGTCATGTCGGGCAGCGTGAAGGTCGCGGCGAATCGGAGCCGCTGCCAGCCGCCTCCGGAAAATACCGGATCGCCGTCCTGCGCGAGGTATCTCGTCCTTCCGTTGGAGTCGACCACTCCGCACAACAGGGCGTCGGTGGGTCCTGCGGTCTGCAGCGACGCCTCGAGCGCGTAGCTGACGATGTACTGGCCCGTGCCGACGGTCATGTCCGCGACCCGCAGCGGCATCCCGGCCTGCAGATAGCCGCTTCGGACCACGGCCTCGCGGCGGGTGGAGAACGTCGGCTCCTGATCGGGGCCGGGGAGGTATGCACGGGCCGACGGTCGCATGTCAGACCCGGTCGACCCCGCATCGCCGAGAGCGGGCAGCGGGGCGAACACGGCGCACGTGAGGCCGAGGGCGGTGATGCCGGAGACCGTGGCCACCAGCGTCCCACGTCGGCTCATTCGGGAAGTGTACGGCTCCCCGTCGGGACTGCGTCCAGGTACGAGGGTCAGGCGTGGAGGGCGGCGTTCAGCTCCACGCCGCTACCGGAGCGGGCGAGCACCTCCACGGCGCCGCTGACCGAGTTGCGTCGAAACAGCAGCCCGGGCACTCCGCTCAGCTCGGCCGCCTTCACAGTCCTGGTCCCGTCCGGAGCGAGGACGGTGACCTTCGTTCCCGCCGTCACATAGAGACCGGCCTCCACCACGCTGTCATCGCCGATCGAAATACCGATGCCGGAGTTGGCCCCCAGCAGTGCGCGTGCACCCACCGACACCCGCTCGGTCCCTCCGCCGCTCAGGGTACCCATGATGGATGCGCCGCCGCCGACATCGGCTCCGCCGCCCACGACGACACCCTGCGAGATCCGCCCCTCCACCATCGATGAGCCGAGGGTGCCGGCGTTGAAGTTCACGAATCCCTCGTGCATCACCGTCGTACCGGGGGCCAGGTGCGCTCCGAGCCGGACCCGTGACGCATCGGCGACCCGCACCCGTTCGGGCACCACGTAGTCGAGCAGCCGGGGGAAGCGATCCAGGCCGAGCACCGAGACACCCGCGCGTTGCAGCGGCCCGCGCTCGGCGGCGAAGGTCTCTGGAGTCATCGGGCCCGCCGTGGTCCACGCCACATTGGGCAGGTGACCGAAGATCCCGCGGAGATCGACAGTGTTCGGCGCGACGAGCAGGTGACTGAGTAGATGCAGCCGCAGATAGGCGTCGGGTGTCGAGGCTGGCGCGGCATCCAGGTCGATCTCGACGGTGAGAAAGTCGACCCGCACGTCCCGTCGAGCATCCGGCCCGGTGTGCCTCTCCAAGTCGGCCGGGGCGATGTGCCGCTCGAGGCCGGCAGGCACCGAGCCGAGCATCGGCCGCGGGAACCAGGTGTCGAGCACTTGGCCGCCCGAGGCGATCGTCGCCAATCCATAGCCCCAGGCGGCGCGCGTCGTCATGCTCCCTAGGGTAGAGGCATGCCCGTCGAGGATCCCACCCTGCCCACGCTCGACCTCACCGCCGACTCCGTCGAGATCACCCGTCGACTGTGCGACATCCCGTCGGTGTCCGGTGATGAGGGCACGATCGCCGACGCGATCGAAGCCGCGCTCGCCGGATGCGGGCATCTCGAAGTCATCCGCGATCGGGACGCCGTCATCGCCCGCACGGATCTCGGCCGCGAGCACCGCGTGGTCATCGCCGGGCACATCGACACTGTGCCGATCAACGCGAACGTGCCGACGCGCTTCGAGACGATCGAGGGCCGGGAGTACCTGTGGGGACGCGGAACCGTCGACATGAAGGCCGGCGTCGCGGTGCAGCTGAAGCTCGCCGCCGAGTTGACCGACCCCGCACATGACCTCACCTGGATCTGGTACGACCACGAGGAGGTGGGGGAGTCGCTCAACGGGCTCGGCCGGCTCATGCGCGAGAACCCCGAACTGCTCGACGGGGACTTTGCGATCCTCGGCGAGCCCACCCGCTCGGAGATCGAAGGCGGATGCAACGGCAACATGCGAGTGGAGGTGCGCACCTTCGGTCTGCGATCCCACTCCGCGCGCGCCTGGGTCGGTCATAACGCGATCCACGACGCCGCGCCCATCCTGGACGTGCTGGCCGCCTACGAGCCCCGCCAGGTCGAGGTCGACGGGCTCGTCTACCGCGAGGGCCTCAACGCCGTCGGCATCACTGGGGGAGTCGCGGGCAACATCATCCCTGACGAGTGCATGGTGCACATCAACTACCGTTTCGCCCCGTCGCGCTCGGGGGCCGAGGCGGAGGCGCACCTGCGGGAGCTGTTCGCCGGGTTCGAGATAACCGTCGTCGACCTCGCGGAGGGGGCACGCCCGGGGCTCACCTCTCCGCTCGCACTCGGCTTCGTCGCAGCGGTCGGCGGCGACCCGAAGCCGAAGTACGGATGGACGGATGTCGCCCGCTTCTCGGCGGCCGGGGTCCCCGCGGTCAACTACGGTCCCGGCGACCCGCTCAAGGCGCACGCCGACGACGAACGAGTGGATGTGCAGCAGATCCGCGACTGCGAACGCGGACTGCGCGCCTGGCTCAGTTCGGTCTGATCGGGAGGAGCGAGCTGAGCGGACGACGCCCGTTGCTCAACTCGAGTGGACCCGCTCGTTTTCCTGATCAGCGCCCGGTACGGGATAATGGAGGTAATTCCACGAAAGGGGATCCGATATGGCAGCCATGAAGCCGAGGACCGGAGACGGACCGATGGAGGCCGTCAAGGAGGGTCGCCTCATCATCGTGCGGGTGCCGCTGGAAGGCGGCGGACGCCTTGTCGTCTCCGTGAACGACGCCGAAGCCAGGGAACTGCACGACGCGCTCGCCGGAGTGGTCGCCGCCGCGAGCTGACCCGCCGTCAGAGGCGTCCGTCAGGGTTTCGACACCCGACTACCCGCCGCTCGGGTCACGCGCTCCGCATCGTCAGCTGGAGCAGACCGTCGCCGACCGGTGACAGCGCACTGATCACCGCGTCCGACCCCGCGATCTCTCTGAGGAGAGTGCGGAAGGAGACGGTCGTGTCGTCGCGTTTCGTCGGATCGGCGACGCGTCCGTGCCACAGGGCGTGGGTCACGAGCACGGTGCCGCCGGGGCGAACCAGCCGGAGCCCGTGCTCGACATACTCGATCACCTTGTCGGCGTCCGCGTCGATCAACACGATGTCGTAGGACGCTTCGTTCATCCGGGGAAGGACGTCGGCGGCGCGACCCGTGATCATCCGCACCCGGTTGGCGGGAATGCCCGCATCGGCGAAGGTCTTGCGTGCTTCCTGCTGATGCTCGGCTTCGATGTCGATGCTCGTCAGGTGTGCGTTCGGTGCACCGGCGAACAGCCACAGGCCGCTCACGCCGACTCCCGTGCCGATCTCGATCATGCTCGACGCCTTCGTGGCCGCGGCGATCACGGCGATTTGCGCGCCGACCGCAGGCGACACCGCATCGACGCCCAGTTCGACCGAATGCTGCCTCGCCTGTTCGAGGTGAGCGCCCTCGACCACGAACTCCTCGGTAAAACGCCGGCTGGTTTCTGTGTCTGACAACGGATGCCTTTCTCGCGGTCCCAGACTAGGCGGGCGTACGGCGCCCGCCGCGTAGGCTGAACGCATGTTCGGGCTGACCTTCGACAAGCTGCTCATCCTCGGGCTGATTGCCGTCTTCCTCCTCGGCCCGGAGCGACTGCCGTACTACGCGGCGCAGCTGGCGAAGCTGGTGCGCGCGGTGCGGAACATGGCCGACGGCGCGAAGCAACGCATGCGCGACGAGATGGGCCCGGACTTCGACGACGTCGACTGGAAGAAGCTCGATCCTCGCCAGTACGACCCGCGCCGCATCATCCGCGAGGCTCTGATCGACGACGAGCCCGTCACGGTGAAACCGCAGTCGTCGACCATCGAGTCCGCCTATGCGAAGCGACAGCGGCTGCTCAGGGAGTCGAAGCCGGCGCCGTTCGATTCCGAAGCCACCTGACCCGCGTCTCCCGAGGTGATCGATCAACCCGACGATGTGCACCTAGCGTTCCGTCTCGTTCTCCGTCTGTACCAGCTGAGCAGCGATCCTCAACTCCTCCACCACGCGGCGCACCGACGGCCGTTCGGCGCGATCCGGTCGCATGAGGGCGGAGATCTGGCGGATGGCGCGTACACCACCGAGCGGTTTCGTGATCAGGCCGGTGCCGCGGGCGCGAGTCGTGTACCGGGGGAGGATCGCGATGCCGTGGCCGGCCGCGACGATCGCCTCGACGATCCCGTTGTCGAGGAAGCGCTGACCGATCCGCGCCGGCGACCCGTTGGTGACCTCGATCTGACGCAGCACACGGTCGAACGGGTATCCGTCCGGCACACCGACCCACAGTTCGTCGACCAGGTCGCTCGGAAGCAGTCGTGCCTTGGCTGCCAGCCGGTGATCCTCGGGCAAAGCGACGTCCAACGGCTCTCGCAGCAGCGGCACGATGGCAAGTCCCCGCTCCTTCCATACCGGCATCGTGCCGGGCGAGTCGGCGAGCACGATGTCGAAGTCGGGGGTCAGGTCGGCGAAGTCGGGCAGCAGCGGATCCTGGTCGCTGCAGATCAGATCCAGTCCGGGGAGCGGCTCGACGGCCGACAACAGTCCGGGAAGCAGCATCTGCCCCGCAGTGGGGAAGGTGGTGAGGGTGACCTCTCCTCGGGGAGCGCTCTTGAAGTCCTGCCAGAGCGCGTCGGCGCGCTCGAGCGCCACGGCCACGTCGGTCGCCGTACGGGCGAGCGCACGGCCGGCTCCGGTGAGCACGATCCCTCGTCCGGAACGCTCCGTGAGCGGAATCCCCGCCTCCCGCTCGAGCACCTTCAATTGCTGCGAGACGGCGGACGGCGTGCGATTCGTGGCACGTGCGACCCCGGTGATGCTGCCCCGTTCCGCGAGCTCCCGAAGCAGTTCCAATCGACGAACGTCCATGTAGGCACGCTACACGATGGAGCAAGAAGGATTCGATTGTGCTTCACTCTCGGTCGGCGTTGAATGGGTCAACACAAGCACTCTCGTACGCATTCGGCGCTCGGAGTCGAAAGGGATCATCATGTTCGCACTCATCGCATTCGGGATCATCGCCGCGGGCACCCTCGTCGCCACCGCGGGCACCATCGTCATGACGGCGAAGGACGG
>CAXTLO010000021.1:0-19886 GCA_964244965.1 uncultured Marisediminicola sp. | reverse complement strand
ACGGGGCCACGAAGATCAGCACCGATCGGCCGTGCCCCATCCGGGTGCGACCCTTGCCGTAGCGCTTGGGCGGAGCTGTCGCTCGTGCCGTCGTAGCGGGGGACGTCGTCGTCATTTCCTTCTCCGATTCGCTGGATCTCAGATGGTCGCGTGCGATGGGCCGGGGGAGGCGACGACTCGCACCCGGCCTGCAGGAACGTCGACGGTGCCGTCGACATCGACCGCGCCGACCAGTTCGCGACCGGTCGCCGGGTAGCGGATGTCGTGCTCGGTGTGATTGATGATGAAGTGGTAGTCCGTCTCGGCCGCCCGGCGCACGACGACCTCGACCCCGTCGAATCCGTCTGCCCGCGTCGGTACCACGCCGGCTTCGGCGCTCACGCGGGCCAGTAGTGCACCGAGGTCCCGTTCGGCGAGGTGGGTGCCGAGGTACCAGGCGGCGCCATCGCCGACGCGCTGCCGGGTCACCGCTGCCCCGCCGGCCAGAGGTCCGTCCACGTAGGCGGCGAGTACCTCTGCCCCGGTGGAGCGGGTGCGCTCGGTCCACAGGCTGGCGGTGGAGCCGTCGTCGAGGGTCACCGTCTGCTCCTCGGCGAGCGGGAAGAACTCGTCACTGACGACTCCGAGCAGCTCGCGGAAGGCCCCGGGATAGCCACCTCCGCGCACGCGGTCGGATTCGTCGACGATGCCGCTGAAGAAGGTGATCAGCACGTGCCCGCCCGAGGCCGCGTACTGCGCGATGGTGTCAGCCGCGGCATCCGTCACCGAGTACAGGCACGGCACGATCACCAATCGGTAGGCGGAGAGGTCGCTGCCGGGAGCGACGAAGTCGGCGGTGATGCCCGCTTTCCACAGCTCGCGATAGACCCGGTGCACCTGGTCGATGTATTGGACATCGGATGACGGGTGCGCGTCGCCGTCAGCAGCCCACCACGCGTCCCACCCGAACACGATCGCCGTGTCCGCAACCACGCGTGAGCCCGCTACGGGCGCGAGTGCGTCGAGCGTGCGACGGAGTTCGAGCACCTCGCGCCAGGTCGCGGAGTCGGTGCCGGCGTGCGGCAACATCGCAGAGTGGAACTTCTCGCTCCCGCTGGTGGAGGCGCGCCACTGGAAGAAGCAGATCGAATCGGCGCCCCTCGCGACATGCGCGACCGAGTTGCGGAGCATCTCGCCCGGCGCCTTGGCGATATTCCGCGGCTGCCAGTTGACCGCTCCCGTGGACTGCTCCATCAGCATCCACGAACCGCCGGAGGCGAGCCCCCGGGTGAGGTCCGCGGACAGCGACAGCTCCTGGTGCGGATCGGCGAGGCGGTGATCGAGGTAGTGGTCGTTGGCGATCACGTCGAGGTGCGGCGTCCAGCTCCAGTAGTCCTGGGTTCGGATGTGCGCGGTCACCATCAGATTGGTGGTGACGGGTACAGAGCTGAGCCGCCGGAGTATCGCCGCCTCGGCGAGGTAGTGCGCGAGCACCTCGTCGGAGCTGAACCGGGAGAAGTCGAGCGTCTGAGCGGGGTTCGACACCGACAGAGTCAACCGGGGCGGCAGGATCTCGTCCCACTCGCTGTACCGCTGCGACCAGAACGCGGTTCCCCAGGCGTCATTCAGGGTGTCGAGGTCGCGGTAACGCGCCTGGAGCCAGTCGCGGAAGGCGGCGGCCGATACGTCGCAGTAGCACAGGGCGTTGTGACACCCGAGTTCATTGGACACGTGCCAGAGCTGCACGGCCGGGTGATTGCCATACCGCTCGGCCATCTTCTCGGTGACGGTGAGCGCGTGCTCTCGGAACACGGGGGAGCTGGGGCACCATGCCTGGCGACCTCCTGGCCACCGTGTGGTGCCGTCGGCGACCATCGGCAGAATCTCCGGATGTCTCGTCGTCAGCCACGGCGGGGGAGACGAGGTTCCCGTGCCCAGGTTCACCGCGATGCCACCGGCGTGCAGCAGTTCGATCACAGCGTCCAGCCCAGAGAAGTCGAACTGGCCGGGACGAGGCTCGACGATGGCCCATCCGAACACGTTGAGCGCCACGATCGAGACGCCGGCTTCGCGCATGAGCCGCACGTCTTCGATCCAGACCTCGGGAGCCCACTGCTCTGGGTTGTAGTCGCACCCGAGGGACAGGCCGGTCGACAGCAGTCCGGTCGGAACCGACGCGGGGCTGGTCGCCGGGGTGCGAGTGGGGATCACGGAACCTCGATCATCGTGTGTCGTTGCGGCATCCGCTGATCCCACAACCCTGTGAACGTTCCCAACTTCGGCTCCCGATTTGCCACCGGGTAATCTGGGAACGATCACAGGCTAGCCATGCGGCCGTTCCGATGTCAACCGTCGAGTGTCTGACGCCATCCGGCGTGCGGACGGCTGGGGTCCAGACGCCTGATAGGTTTCGAGGCTGGAGGTAGGCCGTGGCGAGTGAGAGCGGACGCGCGCGTCGCGCCACCATCCACGACGTCGCAGCTGAAGCGGGCTTGTCCAGGGGGACGGTCTCCCGGGTCATGAACGCCGAGCGCTATGTCTCCGACGACGCGCGGACCGCGGTCGAGGCGGCGATCGCCAAAGTCGGCTACGTGCGCAACACCGCCGCGCGCAACCTCAAGACGCAGAGGTCGCACGCCATCGGACTGGTGGTGCACGAGCCTCACTCGCTCTTCCTCGAAGACCCCAATATCGGCGCGATCCTGCTCGGGACCAACGCCGTGCTCTCGGACGCCGACTACCAGCTCGTGTCTCTCGTGATCGACTCCGACCGGGACAGTGAACGCGTAGCGGAATACCTCCGCGGCGGGTTCGTCGACGGCGTGGTCATCATCTCCGCGCGCGCCGGCGATCCGATCGCTCGCGCCGTGGCGAGCATTGGGATCCCCGCCGTGTTCGTCGGACACCCGCCCGACCTCGCCGACATCTCCTACGTCGGCATCGACAACGTCGCCGCCGCCCGTGCCATCAGCGACCGGCTCGTCTCAACGGGTAGGCGGAGGGTCGGGATGATCGCGAGCGCGCTCGACCGGGATTCCGGGCAAGACCGCCTACGCGGGTTCCGGGAGGCGCTCGGCGACGGCTTCGATCCCCGGTTGGTGGTCGACTATCCGCTGTACTCCTACGACGCCGGAGTCGACGGCATCCGGGAGCTCCTCGAACGCGAGCCCGAGCTCGACGGGGTCTTCGCGGCATCCGATGCCATCGCCGCCGGTGCGCTCGACGGCCTCCGGGAGGCGGGGCGCCGCGTGCCGACCGACGTGGGAATCGTCGGCTTCGACGACAGCTCCTGGGCGCTGCGCTGCCAACCGCGCTTGTCGACCGTGAGGCAGCCGGCGCGGGACCTCGGGCGAATTGCGGCCGAGCGGGTGCTCGCCCAGCTCCGCGGTGACACCGACGCGTCGGGCGGGATGCTGCTCGAGACGTCCATCGTCTGGCGCGCCTCGGCGTGACGCCAGGCGCCGACGCCAGGCGCGTGACGTCAGGCGGCGGGGATCCTGTGCTCACGCACCAGTCGCGCGAGGAAGGCGGCGCCCGCGGCGTCGTCGACGAGGTCGCCCTCGGTCGACACCGTGTACGGCGTGTCGGGTATCCCGTCGGACGGGCGCACGTCGAGGTGCTCGACATCGTGCCCGAGCGCGTGCAGAAAGTCCGCCATCGCGTAATCGGTGCGCGAATCTCCGGCTGTGCGCCACCGCGTCGGCACCGGGCCGGAACGCGCCAGCATCTCGAGGGCACGCTCGGCGCCGAGATCCTTGCCGAGGGTGACCGATTCGATGTCGGTCGAGATCGGGGTCTGATCGATGCGGAACGCGACCGTCGCCCCATGACGGCGCTGCCCCAACACGACACCCAGGCCGAGGCCGGCCAGTAGCTCGAACACCTCGTCGTCGAAGCGGTGGCGGACGCCGAGGTATTCCGCGGCAGACACGGCAGTCGATTGCTCGACGGAAATCATGGCGCGCTTGGTCCGATCCCAGAACATGTAGTCCGAGTAACGGGCGTCGACCAACGCCCGCACCTCGTCGACGAGCACGGGCGGAACCGCGATCGACTCGTCGACGTGCACGCCGTCGAAGTGCTGCATGGTCGCGGCGAACCATACAGCTCCTTTCTCGCACACCCCGTAGACCCTGGCGTCCGGCGTGAGACCGGCGGCCAGCAGCGGCTTCACGACCTGGTCGCGGATGAAGACATCCGACCTGCCGGTGTTGAAGACCACGGGCACGCCGGAGTTGGCCAGAGTCACGAGGTCGGCGACGATGCTCGGAATCGCGATCGTCCGTGTGACCGGGCTCGCGATGGGCCCGTCCACATCGAGCAGCAGGCCGAGCGCGGCGACGTCATTCATACGCCCAGTCTCGCGGATGTTGGCGCGCGCTCGGTCACCGCCAGCCTTGCATCATCGTCGAAGGTGTGTTCGAATGTGTCAGTGCGTTGGGACGGGCAGGCGATATCTGGAGCGGAGCCAGACGCTCTTCCCGGTCTCGCGCTCGACAACCTCGTGCGCACGGTGCGCACCCCCGAGTTCGCCGGCATCACGTTCCACGAGGTGCTCGCGCGATCCGCCCTGAACAAGGTGCCGGGCCGCAGCGCGATGCCGTTCGGCTGGACCATCAACCCGATCCGCGGCTGCCAGCACGCGTGCGCCTACTGCTTCGCGAGGCCGACCCACCGGTACCTGGAACTCGACGCGGGCAAGGACTTCGACACGCAGCTCGTGGTCAAGGTCAACGTGGCCGATGTGCTCGCGAAAGAACTGGCGCGCCCGGCGTGGCTGCGCCCGCCGGTCGCCCTCGGTACCAACACCGATCCGTACCAGCGGGCCGAGGGTCGCTACCGGCTCATGCCGGGCATCATCGCGGCGCTCGCCGACAGCGGGACGCCGTTCAGCATCCTCACCAAGGGCACGCTGCTCCGGCGTGATCTACCACTGCTCGCGGAGGCGTCGAAGATGACGACGGTCGACCTGGCGATGTCGATCGCCGTGTACGACGACGACCTGCAGCAGTCCGTCGAGCCCGGCACGCCGACCGCGGCGGCGCGGCTCGCGACCGTGACGGCGGTGCGGGAGGCGGGAATGAACTGCTCGGTGTTCCTCATGCCGATCCTCCCGTACCTCACCGACTCGAAAGCCCATCTCGACGAGGCGCTGCGGCGGGTGAGCGCGTCCGGCGCGACGTCGGTGTTGTACTCCTCCATGTACCTGAAACCGGGCACGAGAGAGTGGTTCATGCAGTGGCTGGAGCGCGAGCATCCGGAGTTGGTCGACGTCTATCGCGACTTCTACGGCACCGGCTCCTACGCCCCCGTCGAATACCGCAGGTGGCTGGCGGACCGGATCCGCCCGCTCATCACCAAGCACCGGCTCGAACGGGGGCGCGAGGACCCGGTGACGGGGGGACCGCGGTCACGGGCGCTCGGGGTCGGCAGCCCTCCCCGATCGCCCGAACGTGCACCGCTGATCGCGGAGGAGTTGCCGCCCAGACTGGCGGCCGCGCTGCACGAACCCACACTGTTCTGACGCGCGCGCCGACGCCACGTCGCACGTCCCGGTCCACCGATGCAACAGACTGTGCCCATGACACAGACCCGGCCGTCTACGCCGCTGAATAGAGGCTGGAATCCGGCATCGCTGATCTTCCTCGGCCTGAGCATCATCGGGCTCGTGGGCACCCTGATCTACAACGTCACGACGGTGATCGAGGGCCGCGACTTCTTTGGCGATCTCGGCTCGGGAGGTCCCGCCGTCGGCTCGCTCGGCGTCGACCTGTTGGTGGTCGCGGTAGCAGGCAGTGTGCTGATCGTGGTCGAAGCGCGTCGGCTGCGGATGAAGCGGGCCTGGCTGTACATCGTCCTGTCGCTCATCACCGCGATCGCTTTCACCTTTCCGCTGTTCCTCGCCATGCGGGAGCGACGCCTCCTCGAACTGTCAACGCCTTGAGCGTGACCGCGGCTCCGGTGTTCGATATCCGAGACGGAAGGGGGGAACGACCGTGATCACCGATGTCCGTGACACCCCGCCCGAAGACGAGACCAGCGTGCGGGCTCAGCCCGCCCTGACCTCGTCGAGCGGCGCGATCTGGCTCATCGTCGGCGCCCTGCTCGCCACCACCGGCGTCGCTGTGCTGGCGCTGATGAGCGGCCTCAGCACCCCGTGGATCGCGATCATCGGGATCGCTCTCGTCGTACTGCTCTACGCGGCGATGATCGTGGTGCATGTCGCCGTTCCGCGGGGGCGCGCCCGACTCGTGACCCTCGCCTGGCTGATGGGCGCGATGGCCGTGGTCACCCTTTTGGCCGTCGCGGTCATCACCGCCTACGAGTGGGATCTGGTCGGCCTGGCCTGACCTACTCGCCGCGACCACCGGGTAGCGCTTGACCCACGATGCCGATCGTCGCAACCCGTTGGATCGCTCGCCGATGAGCCCTTGGATGGGATGCACGATCATCCGATGCGGCCATTAAGGAGCACACCATGTCCGACCAGAGTCAGCCCAACCCCGTCGAGCACAACGCGGACGCGGAGGTGAAGCCGCAGTCCGGTCACCCGTCGCAGGCGGAGGGTGAGGACGTGGATTCCGCCGATGCGTCCTCGGATGCCTGATCGGTGACGACCATCGATCGTCCGGGCGCCACTCGGTGGGTTCCCGATCCGACCGGTCGGGACGATTCCGCGGCTCTTGCCGACGTGCGGGCCGCAGCGGCCGGCTGCCTCGGCTGCGAGCTGCACGAGGATGCGACGCAGGTCGTCGTATCGGCGGGTCAGACGACGGCGCGGATGATGCTCGTGGGTGAACAACCCGGTGACCGTGAGGATATCGAGGGCCGTCCCTTCGTCGGGCCCGCCGGGATGCTCCTCGCGGAGGCCGTCGATCGTGCGGGTCTCGCCCGAGAGGATATGTACGTCACCAATGCGGTGAAGCACTTCCGGTTCGAGCGGCGTGGCACTCGCCGCATCCATGCCAATCCGTCGGCGGTCCACATCCGGGCCTGCAACCCATGGTTGGAGGCAGAACTGAAGATCGTGCGGCCCGAGGTGGTGGTCGCGCTCGGTGCGACCGCGGGGCGTGCGCTGCTGGGGCGGGACGTACGGATCGGAGCCGAACGCGGCCGGGTCCTCGACTCGACCGGGACCATCGTGACCGACGCGAGAGTACTGCTCACGTCGCATCCGTCAGCTGTGATCCGGTTGCGCGGCAAAGACGGGTTCGATGAGGCCCTCGGTGCGCTCGTCTCCGACCTCGAGCTCGCTGGCACGCTCCTCACCGGGTGACGGCGAGGAGACTGCCGGCCGTGCGCTGAGGACCCGGCTCATGACACACTCGACCCGATGACGCCCGCACGAAGAGAACCCGCGCCGAAGATCGTTCTGCTCCGACATGGCGAGACCGAGTGGAGTCGCTCTGGGCAGCACACGAGCGTGACGGACCTGCCCCTGACCGCCACCGGAGAGCAGCAGGCTCGTGAGGCGGGAGCGGCGCTCCACGGGCTCACGTTCTCATCAGTGCTGTCCAGCCCGCGGCTACGCGCGACCCACACCGCGGAACTCTCCGGTCACGGCGACGGCATGCGCATCGACCCAGACCTCGCGGAGTGGGACTACGGAGCGTACGAGGGGCGCACCTCCGACGACATCATGGCCTCGCTCGGGCGCCGCTGGAATCTCTGGGACGACGGCGTTCCGCCCGGAGAGACACCAGGAGAGACGGCCGAGCAGGTGCGCGACCGCGCGCAGTCGGTGCTGGACCGGTGCGCCCCTGCTCTCGAGAGCGGGGGCAATGTACTGCTCGTGGCACACGGCCACATCTTGCGCGCGATCGGAGCCCGCTGGCTCGACCTCCGTGCGCGGGATGGGGCGGTGTTCTCTCTCGCGACAGGAACCCTCTCAGAGCTCGGGTTCGAGCACCAGCATCATGTGGTGCTGCGGTGGAACTGCCCGCCGCACGCCCTGTGACCCCCGGCCGGTCGCCGCGGGCGTGGACAGGCGCCTAGCGACAGGCGCCTAGCGTCCGAGCAGCCGGTCGATGTCACGACGCTGCCGCTTCGTGGGTCGGCCGGACCCTGGCTCCCGGTAGACGCCCACCGGGGTCTCCTCACGCGGCGGGGGAGGCGGGGTCAGGTCGACGAAGCACTCGGCGGCGACCGAGGGCGCGACGCGCTTGTTGATGATCCGAGACACGATCACGATGCGCTCCAGCTGCCCGAGCCGCACGCGCACCTCATCGCCGGCACGCACCGGCTGAGCAGGCTTGGCTTTCTCGCCGTTGACGCTCACGTGCCCGGCACGGCACTCGGATGCCGCGAGCGAACGTGTCTTCACCAGGCGCACGGCCCAGATCCAGCTGTCCACACGCCCGCGCGCACCGTTCGCGGAATCCATGCGTCGAGCCTAGACAGCGTCGACCGCGCGTGACGCATCATCAGGCGACGGTCGGCTCGCACGGCACAGGCGGGTACGCTCCCTCCCATGTACCAGTCCGACTCTCCCGAGGTCTATTACGCCACCCTCGAGGAGACCTACCTCGCACGGGACGGGGTCGACCTCCGGCGATCGCTCAACGGCGCCGGACTCGCCTTCGACGGACGCATCTTCGCCTTCCTCGACGACGACGTGCTCACGGTGCACCTCGGCGCCGCCGGCGCCAGTGCCGCCATCTCGGCGGGTGACGGCGAACGATACGCGCTCGGCAGTCGGGTGCTGCGTGCCTGGCTGCGGCTCCCGTTCGACGAGGCGGATGTCGGCAGGTGGGAGCGTTACCTCGAGCAGGCGTACGACCACTCGCGAGGGATCAGCATCTCCTGAGCGACCCGCCCTAAGCTGATCCGCGGCCGCTTCGCGGTGATCGACTTCGCGGTGGTGCGCTTCGCTGTCCGATCCCGCCGTCGTCGCCGCCGTCGAGTCCGTATCCGTACCGCCTGAAAGACGTCGTATGCCCACCAGCCCGCTGTCCGAGTCGCCCTACGAGGTGCTCGGTGTCGCGGCGACCGCGAGTCAGGACGACATCCGCCGTGCGTACCGGAGAATGCTCCGCGCCACGCACCCGGACACCGGGGGAGATGCGGCCAGGTTCACCGCGGTGCAGCGCGCGTGGGACCGGGTGGGCACCCCCGCGGAACGGGAGGCGTACGACCGTGGGAGGCCGGGGTCCACTCACCAGGATGATGCGGCCCACACCTGGGCGACTCCCTCCACCGCTTCCCGGCCGCAGGACACTCGTCCTCGTTCGCGAGCCTTCGGCCATCCGGGCGGGTGGCGCCGGGAGAGGTACCTGTCACTCATACGCGAGTGGGTGGGGCGCGGCACCGAGCTCGCCGATCCGTACGACCCTGCGCTGGTGCGCTCGGCACCCCGCGAGATCCGGCACATCCTCGCCGACGCGCTGGCCGAGGAGGCGACGGCGCGCACCATGGCCGAGCTCGGCATCGGGTTCACCGTCTGGCACGACGTCGCGGTCGGCGACCCGGAGGACAAGATCGATCATGTCGTCCTGGGGCCGACCGGGCTTTTCGCGGTGCTGTCGGAGGACTTCGGGGGACCGGTGTCGATCCGCGGGAACGAGCTCACGGGCGATGCGGTGGCCGGTGCCAAGCCGTTCGCGTCGCTGTCGCATCGCACTCGTCGGCTTGCACGCTCTCTCAGGGTGAAGTTCACCGCGGTGGTGATCGTGTTGCCCGACGATGCGTCGACCGACCCGATCGCGCGCCTCGGCTCCTCCCGTGGCGCACAGCAGGTCGCGGTGCGCCAGTCGGTGCTCGCGTCACTTCTGCGCACCGGCCTACCCGACGTCGCCCCGATCGGCGGGAACGTGCTGTTCGACGTCCGCAGCCGGCTCCAGGACGGCATCCGCTTCGTCTGATCGGCGCGCGATAGGCTATCTCGGACGGCAGCTGGACGTCACCGGTCGGTCACGCCTCCCCCCGAAACCGACGACGCGGTCGGGTGAGGGCGATCGCGACGCACCCGACACCGACCACGAACACCGCGATACCGACGATGTACGCCGCCACCGATCCCCATCCGCCGGCTCCGTCCGGCTGCAGGAAGGGATAGGGGAACCACCCGGTGATCCCGCCTCGCACGAGAGTGATCGCCACCCATACGAGCGGGAACGACACCACCAACCAGAGGGCACGCCATCCGATCGGGGACCGGCCCGGAGTGACGAGCCAATCGAGCACGAGGACGGTCGGGATGACGACGTGGATGACCTCGTTCGGCCAAGGCACTCCGATGAAACCCTCCTGGGGGATGCCCCGCAGCAGTACCGCGTACACCGTCGCGGTCACCACGGCGTAGGTGACGATCGCGGCTCGGACGGCCGTGAAGCGCGCACCGTCGAACGGATGCCGCAGCGCGAGGACGCCGCCGGACGCGAGCACGACGACATCGAGAAGGCTCGTCTGGATGGTGAAGTAACTGAAGTACTCAGTCGGAACGAAGGCGTCGTTGAGCCACTGGTCGACGATCTGGGTCAGCAGGGCGGCGAGCGTGACGGCGGCCGCGATCACTCGCACGACCCCCGCGCTGCGGCGGAACCACGTGATCGGCACGGGCGGCGTCGCTCCGGTCATCCGCGCCGTCATCCGCGCACCGCGAGCGCGAACGGCAGCACGGAAGTAGCCCCCGCCCTCCGCAGCAGCCGACCGGCCACAGTGACGGTCCAGCGACTGTCGACGAGGTCGTCCACGAGCAGCACCGGCCCGGCCGGCACGTCCATCCCGTGGACGGAGAAACGGTCCCACACTCCCGCGAGCCGGTAGGCACTGTTGCCGCCAGCTTCGCCGGTCGGTCCACCATCGACGAGGGCCAATGTGCCGAGGTCGTCGAGCCGACCCGCGGTGGCCAGGCCTCGCGCGACGGAGTCGACGAGCAGCGGGTGGCGTCGCGACGGCACGGCGATCACCGATGTCGGGCGCTGATCCCAGTCCCAGTCGGCGAGCACTCGGAAGCAGGCGGCCAGCATCGCATCGCCGGCGGGGGCGTCGGCGGTGCCGGGCGAGAAGATCGAGCGGAGCGTGCCACCCCAACCGAGGTCAGTGACCCTGGCCAGAGCACGGCCAGGGGCTACCCGCTCCGCGACGGGGATGTTGCCGCGTACCGCGCGCCCGTCGACCGATACGCCGAGGCGGTCCATCCCGCCCGGCCACTGCGCGCGGGGCTCGATCTCGACACCGACCCGATCGAGTGACCCGGCCGCGACGGTCGCCGCCGTCTCGTCGATCGTCTGCGGATACCATGCGCCAGCGCAGCGGTCGCATCGGCCGCAGGGCTGGGCGGTGGGATCATCGAGAGCGCGCTGGAGGAACTCCATGCGGCATCCGTCCGAGCGCTCGTAGTCGATCATCGACTGCTGCTCGATCTCGCGGGCCGCGGCGATCCGCTGGTAGCGCTCGGCGTCGTACACCCAGGGAACGCCGGTGGAGACCCAACCGCCCTGGACCCGGCGGACGGCACCGTCGACGTCGAGCACTTTGAGCAGGAGTTCGAGCGGGGTGCGGCGGATGTCGACGCGCGCCTCGAGAGCGGGCGTCGACGTCGGGGCGCTCCCGAGCTCGCCGAGAATGGCGACGGCCTTGTGCTCGGCGGGCATCGACGCCGTGGCGAAGTACTGCCAGATCGCCTCGTCTTCGGGCCCGGGGAGGAGGAGCACGTCCGCGCTATCGGTGGCTCGGCCGGCGCGGCCGACCTGTTGGTAGTACGCGACCGGCGACGACGGTGCACCGAGGTGAATCACGAATCCGAGGTCGGGTTTGTCGAAGCCCATCCCGAGCGCGCTGGTCGCGACCAGGGCCTTCACGCGATTCTCTTTCAGTTCCTGTTCGAGGCGCTCGCGGTCGGATGTATCCGTACGGCCCGTGTACGCATGCACCTCGTGACCGGCGTCGCGGAGCAGACGCGCGGTGTCCTCCGCCGCCGAGACGGTCAGGGCGTAGATGATCCCGCTGCCGCGGAGCTCGGACAGGTGGCTGAGCAACCACGCCAGTCGCGCTTTCGCGTCGGGAAGGCGCAGCACGCCGAGCCGTAGGGACGCCCGCGCGAGCGGACCGCGGATGGTCAGCACTGCGTCGGTGCTCGCCGCACCGGTGCCCATCCGCTCTCCCAGCTGCTCGGCGACATCCGCCACGACCCTGCTATTGGCCGTCGCCGTCGTGGCGAGTACCGGCACCCCGGCGGGGAGCGTCGCGATGACGTCACGGAGACGCCGGTAGTCGGGGCGGAAATCGTGACCCCAATCGGAAATGCAGTGCGCCTCGTCGACCACGAGCATGCCGGTGGACGCGAGCAGACTCGGGAGCTGCTCGTCACGGAACCGCGGGTTGTTGAGACGCTCCGGCGACACCAGCAGCACATCGACAGTGTCATCCGTCAACCGCTCGAGAACCTCGTCCCACTCGTGCGCGTTCGCCGAGTTGATCGACACCGCCCGCACTCCGGCTCGTGCGGCAGCTGCGACCTGGTCGCGCATCAGCGCCAGCAGCGGAGATACGAGGATGCTCGGACCGGCACCCCGGCGACGCAGCAGGAGAGACGCGACGAAGTAGACCGCCGACTTGCCCCAACCGGTGCGCTGCACCACGAGAGCACGCCGACGGTCGTCCACGATCGCCGAGATCGCCTCGAACTGCCCCTCGTGGAAGATCACATCGTCCCTGCCCACCAGGGTGCGCAGGATCTCGAGGGCGTCGGCGCGGGTGTCTGATCCGGTCATGTCACCAGAGTGACAGCATCGGCCGACACCGTGCGGCGCGAAGTCAGACGGCCGCTTCGAGGGCCGCGAACTCCTCGTCCGTGAGCTCGAGCTCGGCTGCGCGAAGATTGTCCTCGAGGTGGTCGACCGACGAGGTGCCCGGAATCGGCAGCATCACGGGCGAGCGCTTGAGCAGCCACGCGAGTGCAAGCTGTGACGGTGATACCTGGTGCTCCGCGGCGAGCGCATCGAGCGGCCCGCCGGAGGCGGCGAGTTGACCGGTGGCGAGAGGGAACCACGGGATGAAGGCGATGCCATTGCTCTCCGCGTAGTCGAGCAGCGGCTCTGCGTTGCGGTTGGCCAGGTTGAACAGGTTCTGCACCGAGACGATCTTCGCGATCTGGGACGCCTCCTGCAATTCCTCCACGCTTACCTCGCTCAGACCGATGTGCCGGATCTTGCCCTCGTCCTGCAGCGCCTTCAGCTCACCGACCTGATCTTCGAGCGGCACCTTTGGATCGATGCGATGCAGCTGGTGGAGGTCGATGCGCTCGAGTCCGAGGTTGCGCAGGCTCATCTCGACCTGCTGGCGCAGGTACTCCGGGCGGCCGACGGGACGCCAATCGTTGGGGCCTGCGCGGGTGAATCCGGCCTTGGTGGCGACGACGACATCGTCGGCGTACGGAAACAGGGCCGTCTTGATCAGCTGCTCGGCGACGACCGGCCCGTACGAATCGGCGGTGTCGATGAAGTTCACGCCCAACTCGACCGCCCGCCTCAGCACCTCGATCGCCGCATCCGGGTCCTTGGGGTCGCCCCAGACGCCGTCACCGGTGAGCTGCATGCTGCCGTACCCGAGCCTCGTGACGGGGAGGTCGCCGCCGAGGTGGAAGGTACCGGATGCTTGTGCTGGTTTCGTGGAGGTGTCCATGGTCTAGTCCAAGGATCGGACAGCCGGGGAGATTCCCGATTCCTCAGACGATGTCGAGGTCGCGCCGGAGTTCGAAGACCGTCGATCCGATCACGGCGACCTCCGTCGTGTGCACCGCCGCGACATCCGCCCACTCCGGTCCGGTGCTGAGCCAGTCGAGGAACGCTGAGACCGATGCGGCGTCACCCTCGGCCTCGGTCTCCACCGTGCCGTCCGACCGGTTCTGCACATAACCCGAGAGGCCGAGCCGCTGTGCCTCGTGCTGAGTCCAGTAGCGGAAACCGACCCCTTGCACCGACCCGCTGACCCGTGCGCGCACCCTCGTCGACCCGCCCATCCTCCGACGCTAATCGATCGCATCCGGCGGCGGAACGCTGCCCGCGACCGGACGCTGCGGCCCGTTAGAGTGAGGAACCGCCAACGGCCAACGACGTGTAAAGGCTGCCGTGATCAGAGTCATCAGCTACAACCTCCGCAAGAATGCCGCCAGCGGTGAACTGCGGGAACTGGTCAACTCCTCCGCACTCGACGTGCTCTGCCTCCAAGAGGTCGACACGGCCGACCTCCCCGCGGAGGTCGATAATCTGCACCTCGCTGACTCGACCAAACGGAACCGGCTGGGCCTGGCCATCTACTACAACCGTGATCGCTTCACGGCTGTCTCCACGAAGTCGTTCGCGCTCAAGAAGTCACTACACGATCATGTGCTGGCGCCCGCTCACGAGCGCCTCATCGGTACCAGGTTGGTCGACCAGCACGAGGATCGTGGCTTGATCGTCGGATCCTTCCACGCCGCCCCGCTGACCGCGCTGAACTCCCTGCGACGCAATCAGATCCGCGCGGCGCACCTCGAACTGCGCGGACTCGGCGAGGGTCTGCCGATCCTCATGGTCGGCGACTACAACTACCCCTTCTTCAAAGAGAGCCTCACCGAACGCGTGAAGCAGTCGGGTTACGACCTCTCGCTCAGCGACACGCGCACCTACACCCGGTACAAGTTCTTCAAGGGGCACTTCGACTTCGTCACGTCGGCCGGACTCGACATCGACACCGTCGAGACGCTTCCCCGCGGCAACTCGGATCACATGCCGATCCTCGTGTCGGCGCGATACGCCGCCGAGAGCGCCGCCGCCTGAGGGAGCCGTGCTCCGTGCTCCGTGCAGGAGTCCCGTCATGCGGGAGGTCACAAGGGCGGGAGGCGTGACGCAGCGATAGCCATTGTGAGCGCAGTGATAGCGACCGTGAGCTAACGCAGCGAGACCGATCGGTAATGCAGCGACACAGGCATCCGGAGACGGAGAAAGCCCGACCGAAGCCGGGCTCTCATGCCGCGTGGAGTCTGGACAACCGACTCCACCACTGTGCGCGAAGGGGGACTTGAACCCCCACGCCCTAATACGGGCACTAGCACCTCAAGCTAGCGCGTCTGCCATTTCCGCCATCCGCGCGCATCCGGAAGCCTGCGAGAGGACAACCGACGTCCGAGAATAGCACGCCGCCCATCACACGGTTCCCGCCACCGGATCCGCAACACCCGCCTCGCTATCGTTGTCGGATGACCTCCTCCCCGGGCCCCGAGACCGACGACCTGGAGCTCGACGAGACGGCGGTCATCGCCCGCGACCTCATCCGCTTCGATACTTCCAATTACGGCGAAGGACGCGCCAACGGGGAGGCCGAAGCGGCCACATACCTCGAAGCCCGCCTCGAAGGGCTAGGTCTCGAGCCACGCCTGTTCGAATCGGAACCCGGACGGGTCTCGGTCGTCGCCCGCGTCGAGGGGCGCAATCCAGATGCGCCGGCGCTCATCGTGCACGGACACACCGACGTCGTGCCCGCGGACGCCGCCAACTGGAGTGTCGACCCCTTCGGAGGGGTCATCCGCGACGGCCTGCTATGGGGGCGAGGCGCGGTGGACATGAAGGACATGGACGCGATGATCGTCACCGCGCTGGGCGACATCCTCGCCGACGGCGGCCGACCCCAGCGCGATCTCGTGATCGCGTTCTTCGCCGACGAGGAGGACGGCGGCAAGCTCGGCTCCCACTTCCTGGTACGGGATCATCCCGAGCTCTTCGACGGAGCGACCGAAGCGATCAGCGAAGTCGGCGGTTACTCGATCACGCTCAACGGCGAACGTGCCTACCTACTGCAGACCGGCGAGAAGGCACTCGTGTGGGTGCGACTGATCGCCCGCGGCACGGCAGCGCACGGCTCCCGTGTGATCAGCGACAACGCGGTGACGAAGCTCGCCGAAGCGGTCGCCGCCATCGGACGTCTGGAGTGGCCGGTGCACCTCACCGACACCACGGCCGAGCTCGTCGCGGCGCTCGGGAGGATCCTCGGCCAGGATCCGGAGTCCATCGGGCCCGACGAGATGGTGCTGTCCACGGGCACGGCGGCGGGCTTCATCCGCGGCTCGCTGCGCACCACGACGAATCCCACCCTCCTCACTGCCGGATACAAGCACAACGTCATCCCCGACCGGGCCGAAGCCCTGGTGGACATCAGAACCCTGCCGGGGGAGGAGGATGCCGTTCTGGCCGCGGTCCGCGACATCGTCGGGCCGGACATCGAGGTCGTCGTGGTGCATCAGGATGTCGGCCTTGAGAATCCGTTCTCCGGCGCTCTGGTCGACGCGATGACCAGCGCCCTGGACCGGCACGACCCCGGCGCTGCCGTGCTCCCGTACCTGCTGAGCGGCGGAACCGACAACAAGGCGCTCTCGCTCCTCGGCATCGCCGGTTACGGGTTCGCCCCGCTGCGTCTACCGGCGGATCTCGACTTCCCGGCGATGTTCCATGGTGTCGATGAGCGGGTTCCGCTCGACGCATTAGTCTTTGGCAGGCGCGTTCTCGCCGACCTCCTGTCGACCTACTGATCGCATTCCCGCCCTGACCGGCTCCTCGTCGACACCCTGACCGCACGCGGTATCCCGCGCGAACACAGATCGGTGCCATCCGATGGGATTCATCGAATCGCTCATACTCGGCCTCCTGCAGGGGCTGACCGAATTCCTTCCCATCTCGTCGAGCGCCCATCTCCGGATCGCCGGCGAGCTCCTTCCCTCCGCGACAGACCCCGGGGCGACGTTCACCGCGATCACCCAACTGGGCACCGAGACCGCGGTGATCGTGTACTTCCGCCGCGAGATCGGCAAGATCCTCGGCGCCTGGTTTCGGCAGTTCGGTCCGGCCGACCGGCGACCATCGGCGAAGGACCCCGACGTGCGGATGGGGTGGCTCATCATCGTCGGCACCCTTCCGATCGGTCTGGCCGGCTTCTTCCTGCAGGACACCATTCGCGGGACCTTTCGCTCGCTGTGGCTTGTCGCGATCGTGCTCATCGTGTTCGGGATCATCCTCGGCGTCGTCGACCTTCTCGGACGACGCACAAAGACGCTCGACGACCTGTCGTGGCGCGACGGAGTGCTGTACGGGCTCGCGCAGACCCTCGCCCTGGTTCCGGGTGTCTCCCGCTCCGGTGCGACCACCACGATGGGGCGGGCGCTCGGATACTCGCGACCGGCGGCAGCGCAGTTCGGGTTCCTTCTCGCGGTGCCGGCCGTGTTCGGCAGCGGCCTGTACGAGCTCTACACGAGCATCAGCGAACCCGACGCCAACGCACCATTCGGGTTCGGCGAGACTGCAGCTGCGACAGTCGTGGCGTTCGCGGTCGGCCTCGCCGTGATCGCCTTCCTCATGCGGTACATCAAGACGCGCTCGTTCCTGCCCTTCGTCATCTACCGCGTGCTGCTCGGCGGCGCACTGCTCGTGCTCCTCGGGGCAGGAGTACTCGAACCGCTTTGATACCCCAGCTGTATCCCGCGATCTGATCGTCACGCGCGGAGGACTCGCCGCGGTAGGACAACCCCGGTCGGGAGCTGCTCATGCGGGCTACCCTGATAAGCCGACGAGTCTCCCGGCCCGTTGCTATCCGGAGGGAACTTGTCATGTTCGAGCCGATTCGATGGTGAACGCCGACGCGTTCCTCGAGGCCAAGCGCACCCTCTCAACCGCTCACGAGACTCGGTCCGACCTGTGCGGCCCTTTTCTCGCCGTCTCCCCGGCGACCGGGGCCTCCGTGTCGATCCTCGCCGGAACCAGCGGCCAGTCGACCGTGTGCGCCTCGGATGACACGGCGGCACGATTGGACGAGTTGCAGTTCGACCTCGGAGAGGGGCCGTGCTGGACAGCGCTCAGCACCGGGCGCCCGGTCGTGGCGCGCCAATCGCCAGAAGCCGCCGGCCGATGGCCGATGTTCGATGACGCGGTGCGCCGCGACCGACTCGGGTCTCAGGTCGGCACGATATTCGCCTTCCCCATGTCCGTCGGCCCGCTCGAGATCGGAGCCGTCGACCTCTATTCGGTCGTACCGTCCGATCTCAGCGCGACGACGGTTGGCGAGCTGTCCGAACTGGCGAGGATCGCGGCGTTCCAAGTGCTGCGCCGCATCCTCGGTGGACTCGTCGACGAATCGGTGGGCGGATCGGTGGGATCGCGTCGTGAGGTGCATCAGGCGACCGGGATGGTCCTCGCTCAACTCGACGTATCAGCCGAAGACGCCGGATTGATCCTGCGGGCGCACGCGTTCTCCACCGGCCGCCCGGTGCGGGATGTCGCACTCGACGTCATCGCACGAAC
This sequence comes from uncultured Marisediminicola sp., assembly GCA_964244965.1. GTDB lineage: Bacteria > Actinomycetota > Actinomycetes > Actinomycetales > Microbacteriaceae > Marisediminicola. Next base: position 1,641 of record CAXTLO010000021.1, on the reverse strand, counting down.
ACTCGACTTCTCGTCCACCGACGAGCGCCCGGCCGACGACGGCGAAGGATAGGACCCCATGGCAGACATCACGCGCGAGACGCGGCTCATCTCGACCTTTGTCTCTCTCGCAGACACCCTCGTCGCCGAGTACGACGTGCTCGATCTCCTCGACAACCTCGTGAACTCCTGCATCGAGGTGCTCGACGCTACAGCGGCCGGATTGCTCCTCGCGGATGGCAACGACGAACTCTCGGTCGTCGCCTCGACCAGCGAACGCAGTCGACTCGTCGAACTCATGCAGCTCAGCTCGGGCGCTGGACCGTGCCTCGATTGTTACGCCACCGGCGCCGTCGTATCGGTACCGGACGTCGCCGCCCCGGACTCGAAGTGGCCCGCGTTCCAGCGGGAGGCAGTGGAACAGGGACTGCTCTCCGTGCACGCCATCCCGATGCGACTCCGTGGCGCAGTCATCGGCGCACTGAACATCTTCGGCGACGAAGCGCGGGCGCTCAGCCCCGAAGATGTCACTGTCGCGCAGGGTCTCGCGGACATCGCCACCATCGCCATCCTGCAGGAACGCGAGATGCGGGAGAGCACGATCGCGCGCGACCAATTGCAGTACGCCCTCGACAGCCGGGTGGTGATCGAGCAGGCCAAGGGCGTGATCTCGCAGCTGCACGGTGTGGACATGGATGCCGCGTTCCGCACCCTGCGTTCCTACGCGCGGTCCCGTAGTCTCACGCTCCGCAGCGTGAGTGAGCAGGTGGTGGGTCGCGTGCTGACCATCCCGCGACCGACGGTCTGAGGTGGTCTAGGACTTCGGCGGAGTCCAGGGATCCTCGCCCGCGGACCCGCCGTCGGGCTTCTCCTCGCCGCTGCCGCGGAGGTAACGCTCGAACTCCTGCGCGATGGCCTCGCCGCTCGCCTCGGGGGAATCGACGGTGTCCCGCGCCTGCTCGAGCTGCTCGATGTAGTTGGACATGTCCTCGTCCTCGCTGGCGAGCGCGTCGATGCCGCTCTCCCATTCGGCAGCGTCGTCGACGAGCCCGCCGCGGGGGATGACCACGTCGATGATCTCCTCGAGCTTGTCGATCAGGGCGAGGGTCGCCTTCGGCGACGGCGCGTTGTGCACGTAATGCGGCACCGACGCCCAGATGGACAGGGTCGGGATGCCGGATCTCTCTGCCGCCTCGCCGAGCACCGACAGGATGCCGACGGGTCCCTCGTAGGAGCTGCGCTCGATGCCGAAGCGGGTGCGCACAGCTGGGTTCTCGGAGGTGACGAAGACGGAGATGGGTCGAGTGTGCGGAACGTCAGCGAGCATCGCCCCGAGCATCACGATTCCGGTCACCCCGGTCTCACGCACCGTCTCCAAGATCTCCGCCGTGAAACTCTTCCACCCGCGAGACGGTTCGGTGCCGAGGAGGAGGTAGATGTTGCCCGCGTTCTCACCGGTGACCGGCGGTGCAGCATCCGACCCATCCGCCACAGCGATTCGCCGGCTCTGCTCCGCCGCGGTCTGGCCGAGCACGGAGACCGGTCCGAACACGGTGACATCGGGCCAGATGAGCATCCGATTGCCGTCGTCGTCGGTCGCGGCGACTGGCCGGTTGAACTGGTAGTCGAAGTAGTCCTCCGACTCGACCTCGGCGATCGGGT
>CAXTLO010000020.1:0-20918 GCA_964244965.1 uncultured Marisediminicola sp. | reverse complement strand
CGCGAGCGCGGCCGCCGCGCTGTGCGAGAAGCCCACTGCGACATCCGCCGCTGTGGGACGACCGCCCGCGGGGATCACCAGGGTGCCGAAGAAGACACTGCCGATGACCGCGATGCCGATAGCGCTCCCCAGGCGTTGCATGGTGCCGATCACCCCGCTCGCAGCCCCTGCTTCACGCCGGTCGACCGTCGCGATGATGAACTGCGCGTTGGGCGCGATGAACAGGCCGCTCCCGACGCCGGCGACCAGCAGCGGGCCCGCGAGCTCCCACGCGGAGAGGTCGGTCGCGGGAACCAGCAGGATGACCAGCCACAGCGCGGCCAGGCCGAGCGTGACCATGCCGGCGCCGATGACGAGAACCGTGCGGCCGAGCGAGGCTGCCAGGCGTCCGCTCTGGGACGCCCCGATGATGCTGCCGACCGCGAACGGGATCGATACCAGGCCCGATTCGAGGGCCGAGTAGCCGAGTCCGGACTGCCAGAGAATCGAGATGGTGAAGAAGATGCTCGTGAACGCGGCGAAGTACACCAGCGCGAGGATGGTTCCGCCGGTGAACGCTGCGTGGAAGTACAGCCCCGGAGGCACCAGCGGGTTCGCACCGCGTCGGGCGACGCCGATCTCCCACCGTGCGAAGACGACGATGAGCGCCACTCCCCCTGCGAGGGAGAGATACGTCCACAGCGGCCAACCCTCATCCTGACCCTGGATCAGGGGCACCAGGATGGCCACCAGGCCGGCAGACAGCAGGAGGAGTCCGACCAGATCGACCCCCGATGACCGCTCTCGTGCGGCGAGACCACGAGGAAGCAGCGCGATCGCGCAAATCAGCGCCACGATTCCGATCGGCACGTTGACGGTGAACACGAGGCGCCATCCGGCGTCCTGACCGGAGCCGTCGATGAGCAGCCCGCCGACGAGCGGCCCGAGCGCCGAGGCGACGCCGATCACCGCACCCATGATGGCGAACGCCTTCCCGCGGACCCGACCGGCGAACAGCAGCTGGATGAACGCGGTGATGGCGGGTAGATAGATGCCCCCCGCGAGGCCCTGCACAACGCGGGCGATCACCAGCTGAGTGCCGTCCTGCGCGAGTCCGCACGCGAGGCTGGCGATCGTGAACAACGTCAGGCCGGCGATGAACACCCACTTGTGGCCGAACCGGTCGCCGATCCTGCCCGCCGGGATCAGGGCGAGTCCGAACGCGAGCGCATACCCCGAGATGATCCACGACAGCGTGGATTCCGAGGCGTCGAGGTCGGTGCGGATGGTCGGCAGGGCGACGTTGACGATGGTCGCGTCAATTAGCGACATCGACATTCCGATGAGCAGCACACCCAGCGCGAGCCACGCGCGGCGTGGGCTGATCTGATCGGTTCCGACATCGGATCGCGGCGTGATGGTGGTGTCCGACATGGTTCCCAATCGGTCGAAGGCGTCACGCGGCATCGTTCTTGCTGGCGGGGCCAGGGCAGGGCCTCGCTCAGATTACGCCCCGTGTCGGCGTGCGTTGTCCCTCGGTGAGCGGCTGCCTAGGCTCGCTCCACGCCTCCGGGACACCGGATGACATCAGACCGAGGAGACCCGCCGTGAGCGACAGCGCCGAATGGAAGTTCGAGACCAAGCAGATCCACGCGGGAGCCGCGCCCGACCCGGTGACCAACGCCCGTGCGACGCCGATCTACCAGACCACGTCGTACGTGTTCAATGACGCCGAGCACGCGAAGAACCTCTTCGCCCTCGCCGAGTTCGGGAACATCTACACCCGCATCCAGAACCCGACCCAGGCCGTCGTCGAGGAGCGGGTAGCCGCCCTGGAAGGCGGTACCGCGGCGCTGCTGCTGGCATCCGGCCAGTCCGCGACCACTTTCGCGGTGTTGAACATCGCGCAGGCAGGCGACCACATCGTCTCGTCGTCGTCGATCTACGGCGGCACCTACAACCTCTTCAAGTACACGCTCGCGAAGCTCGGCATTGAGACGACGTTCGTCGAGAATCAGGACGACGCCGCGGAGTGGGCGCGCGCCGTGCACCCGAACACGAAGCTGTTCTTCGCAGAGACGATCGGCAACCCACGCATCAACATCCTCGACATCGGACTCGTCTCGGGTGCGGCGCACGAGGCGGGCGTGCCGCTCATCGTCGACAACACGATCGCGACCCCGTACCTCATCCGCCCCTTCGAGCACGGCGCCGACATCATCGTGCACTCCGCCACCAAGTTCCTCGGCGGGCACGGCACCGTGATCGGCGGCATCATCGTCGACGGCGGTCGATTCGAGTGGTCGAAGAACGTCGAGCGCTTCCCCGGCCTCACCGAACCCGATCCGAGCTACCACGGAGCCAGCTATACCACCGTGCTCGGCGACTCGATCGCGTACATCATCAAGGCGCGCGTGCAACTCCTGCGCGATCTGGGTGCGTCGATCGCCCCCGCGAGCGCCTGGCAGCTGATCCAGGGCATCGAGACTCTCAGCCTGCGCATCGAACGGCACGTGCAGAACGCTCAAGCCGTGGCCGAATGGCTGGACTCGCGCGACGACGTCGCCGCCGTCTACTACGCCGGACTGCCGTCGAGCCCATGGTACGGAGCCGCCGCCCGATACGCGCCGAAGGGCGTCGGAGCGGTGCTCTCGTTCGAATTGAAGGGCGGCGTGGATGCCGGGCGCGCCCTGGTCGACAACGCGGGACTGTTCAGTCACCTCGCGAACATCGGCGACGTTCGGAGCCTGATCATCCATCCGGCGTCGACGACGCACGCGCAGCTCACTCCGGAGCAGCAGCTCACCTCCGGCGTCACCCCTGGGCTGGTGCGTCTGTCGATCGGGCTGGAGAACATCGACGACATCCTCGCCGACCTCGCCACCGGGTTGGACGCGGCGCAGGCGACATCGCGGGCGGGCGCGCTCGCCTGAGCGGCTCTCGGCAGGCTCGACCGATGGAGTGGCGGCGGATCGTGGCGACGCCGTAACACGGGCGGCGGCACAGCGCCGACGCGGGATACTTGCAGAGACATGGACTGGCAGACACCCGAAGACGCTGTGCCGTCCGCCTTCGTCACCGAGGCGAACACCCGGGCGATGGTCGGCGGTCCCCCCGCGACCGGCGCATGGCGGGAAGGCGACCACGCGGGCGATCGGTCCTTCTCCTCCATCGGCGCGCTCCACCTCGAGCGCGGCGGTCACCTCCCGGTGGTGCGCATCGCGTACGAGACCTGGGGCACGCTCGCGCCCGACCGGTCCAATGCGGTCCTCGTGCTGCACGCCCTCACCGGCGACAGCCACGTCATCGGCCCGCCCGGAAGGGGGCATCCCACCGCCGGATGGTGGGATGGCGTCGTCGGCCCCGGACGAGCGATCGACACCGACCGCTGGTTCGTGGTGGCTCCGAACATGCTTGGCGGATGCCAGGGTTCGACCGGGCCGGCATCCCTGGCCGCCGACGGGGTCGAGTGGGGTCCGCGCTTCCCCTACCTCACCATCCGGGATCAGGTGCGGGCGCAGGTCGCCTTCAGCGACACCCTCGGGATCGAGCGCTGGGCAGCGGTGCTCGGCGGATCGATGGGCGGCATGCAGGCGCTCGAGTGGGCCGTCGGTCACTCGGATCGCACCGCGAGAATCGGCGTCCTCGCCGCCCCCGCGGCATCCAGCGCCGATCAGATCGCGCTCAACTCCGTGCAGCTCGAGGCCATCCGCATGGACGCCGCTTTCGCCGACGGACGCTACTACGACGCCGCGGACGGGGAGGGCCCCTACCGTGGGCTGGCGCTGGCGAGACGGATGGCACTGCTCAACTACCGCTCCCCCACCGAGCTCAATGACCGGTTCGAGCGGAGCTGGCAGAGCGAACTGAGTCCGCTCGGCGGGGATGGACGCTTCGCGGTCGAGAGCTACCTCGACTTCCACGGAAACAAGTTCTCGCGCCGCTTCGACACCAACAGCTACCTCACCCTCGTGCGGGCGATGAACTCCCACGATATCGGGCGCGACCGCGGCGGAATCGAATCGGCGCTCGCCAGGGTCAGCGCGCGTACCCTGGTGCTCGGCATCGACTCCGACCGGCTGTTCCCCATCTCCGACCAGCGCCGCGTCGCGGCCGGCATCGGCACGAGCATCACCGGCTCCGAGCCGGTGATCGTGCCTTCGGAGTACGGGCACGACGGTTTCCTCATCGAGCGCTCGCTCGTCGGACCGCAACTGAGCCGGTTGCTCGCCGCCTAGCGGTCAGCCCCGTTCTGCGTCTACCCCGTTCTGCGTCTACCCCGTTCTGGGGCTTATCCGAGCGGGAGTCGGCCTGGCTAGGCTGGACCGGCGTCAGCGCGGGACATCGCGCGACATCGCGCGACATCGCTGTGCGAGCGGACGGAGGGTACGTGGTCGCCGCATCGAGCACGCCCGTGCGCATCGCCGTGGTCGACGATCACCGGCTCGTACTCGACGGGATCAGCGCCCACCTCGCAGCATCGCAGTCCGACATCGAGGTGGTCATCTCCGAGACCACCTGGCTCGGCCTGATCTCGCACTCCGGCTTTCCGGTGGATGTCGTCGTCCTCGACCTGAATCTCAACGACGGCATCCCGGTCTCCACCAAGATCGGCCTGCTCGATGCCGCCGGGAGTACGACCGTCGTCATGTCGCGGCAGGCCGACGCGTCGTCCATCCACAGCGCGCTGGCTGCTGGCGCCCTCGCGTTCGTGCCCAAGTCGGAAGGCGCGGACGAGCTCGTCGCGTCGATCCGTGCCGCAGCAGCAGGAGTACGCCATCTCGGCACGGCGGCGACCGCAACCCTCGCCAACGTGCATCCGTCACCCGATCCGGGTCTGGGGCGACAGGAGCAGCGCGCCATGGTGCTCTACGCCTCAGGTCGCTCCATCAAGGAGGTCGCCGACGAGATGACCACCACCGAGGAGACAGTCAAGTCCTATATCAAGCGGGCCCGTCGCAAGTACCGGACCATCGGCATCGACGTCGGGACCAAGATCCTCCTTCGCCGCCGAGGCATCCACGAGGGCTGGCTCACACCGGAGTGACCGCCACGCACGTCGTCGCGCCCCCGCGGGGGCGCTCCGCGCCGAAAATGTGGAATCATTGCACAACCGGGCTTGGCCGGTGGATTTCGGGGACCACGGGGCGTCGGGGGCAGTGGAACAATTCGCGAAGGAGCGGGACCGTCTCCTGCAGCTGTCCGCGAGGACGATAGGTCTCAGCGCCCTCCTCGTCTCCCTCGTGTGCGTGTGCATCCCCGGCGTGCTGGAGATCGAGTCGCTTCTGGTCGTCGTCCTCCTCTATCTCCTGCTCGCGGTCCTCTTGTTCCGCGTCGGCCAGAGCATGTCGCTGATCTGGGTGCTGCCCGGTCTTCTGGTCGGCGTCGTCATCCTCGTCGTGATTCAACTCCCGTTCGGTTCCGGCTCCAGTCCCGCTGCGGCGACCGCGGTGGTGATGCTCGCGGGGGGCGCGATGGCTGCGTTCGCAGCGGTGCTGGTCGGTTCCATGCCCAGAGCCGCCATCCTGGTCACCTTCCTTCTGATCAGCGTCGTGCTCACCGAGTTGGCCGCCCCTGGGCAGGGACTGGTCTCGGTGCAGGGCTCCACCGTGCTGCTGGGGTGGCTCCTGGTTGTGGTGCTCGCGTACTGGCTCAGCGCGAGCGTCCCCCGCGCCGCGCGTCGCATCTTCAGCATCGGACGCGCCCACCGCGCCGAGCGACAGGCGAGCGAGACCGAGGCGAGGAGGCGGCAGTCCGCCCGACTCCTGCACGACACGGTCCTCGCGACGCTGACCCTGCTCGCGCACTCCGGAGTCGGAGTCTCCACCGGCGCGCTGCAACAGCAGGCCGGCGACGACGCCCGGCTGCTGCGTCAACTGAGGCTCGGCGGAGCGCCGGTGCCGGAGTCGTCGCCGCACTACAACCTCGAACCGGTCGAGGAGACGGCGCTCGGTCATACCCTCGAGTCGGTGAAGAAGCGCTTCGGGCGGATGGGGCTCGAGGTCAGCTGGCACGGTACGGGCCAGGTGCTGCTACCGAGCGACGTGCTCGACGCCTTCCTCCTCGCCCTCGCGGAGTGCCTGGAGAACGTGCGTCGCCACGCCGGCGTCACAGACGCCCATGTGACGATCACCGACGATGAGACCACGGTACGCGCGATGGTGACGGATGCCGGCGTGGGCTTCAGTCTCGAGGACATCGATTCGGCGCGGCTCGGCTTCAAGGACTCCGTCGTCGGCCGACTGAAGGAGGTCGGCGGCAATGCCCGACTGTTCTCCTCCCCGGGGGCGGGGACGACCGTCGTGCTCGAGGTTCCCCGATGAGCGGCCTCGACCGATGAGCGGCCTGAGCCGTCCGGAGGAGAACACCCTCGGCATCACTCTCGGCCGGCGCAATCGGGGTATGCCGCCTCGATCCGCGGCGGCGCGAGCGGTCGTCCAGGCCAACGCGAGCGGCGCGAGCCTCGGCACCGGATACCTCGGGATCGGCGCGGGTGTGCTCTGCTCCATCCAGGCGGTCTACGGCCTCGCCGTGTTCGCCACCCACCTCGAGGACTATCCGACCGTCGTGCCGATCGTCGGCGCGTGGCTGCTGTTCATCGCGGCGTTCGCGACGATGAGCCTCAGCATCGCCTCTCGCGGCGAACGATTGCCGACCTGGATGTTCCTCGCCTACCTCGCGGCGCTCGGGGGCGTGATCGCGCTCGATCTCGTCGCCATCTGGCCCCTCGGGGATATCGGGCAGTTCGCGACGGCGTCCGTCACCGCCGGTTTCGGACTGGCTGCGGTCGTGACGCTCCGTCCCGCCTGGCAGATCGTGATCGCGGATGCGCTGGTACTCGCCGCTTTCGTCGTGGCCATTTTGCTCACGACCGAGCTGACGTCGGATACGCTGCCGGCTCAGCTGACCGTCACCGCGCTCGCGGTCCTGCCACCGCTGTACGCCGTGTTCATCGTGCGTCGATTCCGGCGGATGGTGCAGCTCGAGCTCGACCGGGTGCTCGTGCAGAGCACCGTCTCGGCCCCTCGGCTCGCGGTCGGCATGCTGGCCTCTGAGGAGCTGGCGCGGCTCGACCTGGCCGCCGAGGAGTTGCTCGACTCTGTTGCGAGTGGACGCTCGGCGCTTCCGCTCGGGCCGAAGACCGCCTCCACGGCCGCGTCGCTGGCCACCGAACTGCGCCTCCACCTCATCGAGGGCCGTCGAGAGACCTGGCTCTACCACGCGATCACCGAATCGGAGCAGCTGGGGAAGTCGGTGACCCTCAGCGATCCCGGCAGCCTCGCCGGCCTCCTCGACCCGCAACAGCGGGACGGCCTGTTCGCCGCGGTGTGGCTGCTGGTCGCCGACACGGCGAAGTCGACGACCACCGCTCAGGTGGTGCTCGGCCCGGTGATGCCGACACCGAACCAGGCGGCTCGCCGAACCATCGCGGTGCCGATCGTCGTGACCACCACCGCGGTCTCCCGGAATCGCGTCGATCCGTCTACCTGGTCCGCCTTCGGCAAGGTGGGCCGATTCGTCGACTCGACGGAGAACTCGAGTCTGCGTGTCGACATCCAGTGCATCGTGCCGAACCCCGCCCAGCAATAGCCTGCTCCGATAGAGATCGAGGAACGCCATGACCGACCCCATCCGCCTCGCCCTGGTCGACGACCACAAGATGCTGCTCGGCGCACTCACGGAATGGATCCGCGGTGCCGCAGACGACATCAACATGGTGGCGGCAGTCGCCTCCTGGCCGGAGTTGCTCACCCACAAGGAGTTCCCGGTCGATGTGGTGCTGCTCGACGTGGACCTCAAAGACAACCTGCCCATCTCGCTGAAGATCTCCACGCTCAAGACGGCCGGAGTGAAGACGGTGCTGATGAGCACCTACTCCGAGCCGAATCTGGTGCGCGAAGCACTCGGCGCCGGTGCGCTCGGCTATCTGGTCAAGAGCGAAGACGCGGTGATGATCGTGGAAGCGATTCGCTCTGCGTTCAAGGGAGAGTCGTACATCTCGGCCGAACTCGACCTCGCGCTGAACGCCGGCGACGTGGGCGGTGCGCCGAAGCTGAGTGCGCAGGAGCGTCGCGTGATGGCGCTTTACGGCGGTGGTGAGCCGGTCAAGTCGGTCGCGTACCAGCTGGACATCTCGGAGGAGACGGCCAAGTCGTATCTCAAGCGCATCCGGGAGAAGTACCGGGTCGCGGGGATCGACGTCGGCACCAAGGTTGCGCTGCGGAAGCGCGCGATCCAGGACGGCATCCTGCTTCAGACCGACCTGCCGAGCGGCTCCTACTGACCGCCCGAACCTCGCGGCGCTAACGAAGCGGCGGGGAGTCCTCGATCGCGCGCTCGAGCCGCTGGACCTTGCCGTCGAGCTCTCCGGTGTGACCGGGACGGATGTCCGCCTTCAGCACCAGCGACACCCTCGAGCCGAAGGCGCCGACGGCGTCCGTCGCCCGCTTGATCACATCGAACACGTCGTCCCACTCCCCCTCGATGGTCGTGAACATGGAGTCGGTGCGGTTGGGCAACCCGGACTCCCGAACGATCCGAACCGCGGCGGCCACGGCGTCGTGCACCGAGTCGTCGCCGCCGGACCCGCCGCTTGGCGATACCGAGAACGCTACGAGCATGGTTTCCTCCTCATCGGATGCCGCGATCGCCGGTCAGCACGCGGTCGAAGTCGCTGCGACCGGGTGGTCGACCAACCTGCCGGTCGTACCGGGGCAGTGTCACCATCATGCGCACTGCGACGGCAAGCAGCACGAAGTAGAGCCCGTTGCGCACCGAGATAATCGTGAGCATCACTGGGAACAGCCCGATCAGGTACCCGTAGAGGTAGGGATAGAGGATGTGCGTGAGCGCACCGATCACCAGTACCAGGGCTGCCGGCACCCGGAACGATGCGCTATGACCGCCACGGTGCATGACCAGCCCGAAAATCACGGGCACGGCGAGCCATGATACGAACTGCGGCGAGCCGACCTTTTGGAAGGCGATCAAGGCGGTGACCACGGCCAACGCGAGCGGGGGGAGCAACACGGCGGGATCGACTCCGCGCTGCCGAGCCAGTAGGGCGACGATCACCACGGCTGCGACGGCGAGCAGCAGCAGCGGCGTCATCAGATCGCTCACCTGAGCGGCTCCGGGGCCACGCACCTGCCAGGTCAGAAGCGCGTCGTCGAAGTACACCCGCGTGTCCGCCGAGCCGGATGCGGCCCGCCACAGCCAGTAGGTCGATACCGGAGCCTCGGCCTGCAATCCGCGACCGGTCTGCTGGGTGACGAAGCTCAGCACGTTCAGCCCGCTACCGAATGAGAGCGCGAGCGCGATGATGCCGACGCTCAGTGCTGCGGCCGCGCCCAGCATCCGCCACCGGCCCGTCATCACCGTGACCATCGCGATGACCAGAGCGCCAGGCCACACCTTGATCCAGGCGGCCGCGGTCAGCACGAGGGTCGCGAGGATGGGGCGCATCGCGATGAGCAGCACCCCGATCAGCGCGATCGGAACGGTGACGGAGTCGATCCGGCCCAGGGCGATGGGACCGAGCGCGAGCAGAAACGCCACCCACCACCAGGCAGAAGCGATGCGCTCCCGCGCACGACCCCAGCGGGTGAGCATGCCGAACGCGGCGAGGTCGAGTAGGAACACCAAGGCGAGCCAGGTGCTTGCGTACAGCCACGGCTCAGACGTCGTGCCCGCCATCGCGGGCAACTCGGAAGCGACGGGGTACAGCGCCTGCGCGGCGAGCATCGGCACGATGGCCACCACCGGGTAGACCCACCCGGAGTCGATGCCGACCCAGTAGCCGGCGACCACGACCTGGTCGCTCCAGAACTTGTACACGCTCACGACGTCACCGAGCGGGTACCCCGGCGCGTACAGATTGAGCAGACCGAGCACGAGATGTGCGGCGATGAAGGCGACCCACACCGTCAGCGGCGCACAGGCGACCGCGCGAATCCAGCCGAGAATGGATGCCGCCGACGGACCGGGCGATCGAGCGGTCATGACTGCCAAGGCTAATCGCGCGGGCGTAACACTTCGACTCGCGCCGCGCGACCGGCGCCGCGGGTGCGTCAGGATGAGGAGTCGGCACCACAGCGTCGACGAAAGCTGGAGGTCCCCATGTCCGCACGCCACCTGCCCGCCATCTCGGCTCTAGCCGCAGCCGTGATCGCCGCTCTCGCTCTCGGCGGATGCGCCTCCGGTGCGGGAGCCGGCACCGCCTCCGCAGGCTCGGGTGACGGCACGGTGACCGATGGCAAATTCACCGTCGCCACGGGCGAACCGGCGTACTACCCGTGGGTCATCGACGACGCCCCGGAGTCGGGCGAGGGTTTCGAGGCGGCAGTGGCGTACGCGGTGGCCGGCGAGCTGGGTTACGAAGAGGACGACGTGGTCTGGGTGCGCAACACCTTCGAGGAGTCGATCGCTCCCGGGCCTAAGGACTTCGACGTCAACCTCCAGCAGTTCTCGATCACCGACGAGCGCCGCGAGGCTGTGGACTTCTCCTCCCCGTACTACGAAACGTCCCAAGTGGTTATCACCGTCGAAGGCTCCGCGGCCGAGGACGCCGGATCGATCGCGGACCTCGCCCCGCTCCTCATCGGCGCGCAGACCGGCACCACGAGCTTGACCGCGGTGGAGACGGTCATCCAGCCCGAATCGGGCGCACAGGTCTTCAACACCAACGACGACGCGAAACTCGCGCTCGAGAACGGTGCCGTCGACGCGATCGTGGTGGATCTGCCCACCGCGTTCTTCCTCACCGGCGTTGAGCTCACCGGCGGCATCATCGTCGGACAACTGCCGCAGGACGACGCCACCGTTGGCGATCGGTTCGGCCTCGTCCTGGCGAAGGACAGCCCGCTGACCGCCGAGGTGACCGACGCCGTGGACGCCCTGCGCGACAGCGGACGGCTGCAGGAGATCGCCGACCAGTGGCTCGCCGATGCGGGCGACGCCCCGGTTCTGCAGTAGCGAGGCGATCGACTAGCTTTCCAAGGGTGCCTCCCGCGGACCGTCCCAGCAGCGCCCCCGGCGGTGCAGCGGGTATCCCGAGCATCCCGAGCCGCGTCGAACTCGACCGCCGCCGTTACCGGACCCGGCAGACGCGGCGCTCGGTCGGGATCGCGGTGGTGTCCACCGGCGCCTTCGCGGCGCTGCTGTGGTTCACCGTCGTACAGACGCCGGGCTTCTCCCGGGTGCAGCAGACCTTCTTCGACCCGGAGGCGGCGGTCGCTGCGTTCCCGAGGGTACTCGAGGGGCTCTGGCTGAACGTCCGCGTGCTGCTGTTCGCGGCCATTGGCGTGCTGGTGCTCAGTCTCATCCTCGCGACGCTGCGCACCCTGCGCGGACCGGTGTTCTTCCCCGTCCGCGCCCTGGTCGCCGCATACACGGATCTGTTCCGCGGCATCCCCCTGATCATCGTGCTCTACCTCGTGGGCTACGGGGTGCCCGGCCTCGATTTCACCGAGACACGGATTCCCGCCGAGGTGCTCGGTACCGTCGCGCTCATCCTCACCTACTCCGCCTACGTGTCCGAGGTGTTCCGCGCGGGCATCGACGCCGTTCACCCGTCGCAACGCCTCGCCGCCCGCTCGCTCGGCCTCAGTCACGGCAAGACGCTACGCCTGGTCATCCTGCCGCAGGCCGTGCGCAACGTCACGCCCGCGCTGATGAACGACTTCGTCGCGATGCAGAAGGACGTCGGCCTCATTTCCGTGCTCGGCGCCGTCGACGCGGTCCGGGCGGCGCAGATCGAGACCTCCGCCGCATTCAACTTCACCCCGTATGTCGTCGCTGGTGTGCTGTTCGTGCTGCTCGCCCTGCCGCTCATCCGACTCACCGACTACCTCACCGCTCGCGCCCGCGCGCGTGAGCAGGTGGGAACGATCCTGTGACGAGGGGGGCCACGACCGAGCCGGCGGATGCCACGGGCGAGCGCGATGAGGTGCTCCGGCTCAGCGGTATCCGCAAGTCTTTCGGAGCGACGGAGGTGCTTCGGGGCATCGACCTGCGGGTGACCGCTCACCAGGTGGTGGCGCTCATCGGGGCGAGCGGATCGGGCAAGTCGACCCTGCTGCGCACGATCAACCTGCTCGAGCGCATCGACGACGGACAGGTGTTCCTCGCCGGCGTCGACATCAGCGACCCACGCACGAGGGTCGACGCGGTGCGGGCACGGATCGGCATCGTGTTCCAGCACTTCAACCTGTTCCCGCACCTGACCGTGCTCGACAACGTGACGCTCGCCTCGAGGAAGGTGCTGGGGGTTCCGCGCGATACGGCCGAGGAGCGCGGACGGGCGCTGCTGACACAGGTGGGCCTCGAGGCGAAAGCGGGCGACTACCCCGACCGGCTCTCGGGCGGGCAGCAGCAGCGTGCGGCGATCGCCCGCGCCATCGCCACGGATCCCGAGCTCCTGCTACTCGACGAGATCACCAGCGCTCTCGATCCCGAGCTGGTCGGCGAGGTGCTCGATCTCGTGCGCAACCTCGCGGCAACCGGCACCACGATCGTGATGGCGACCCATGAGATGGCCTTCGCTCGCGATGTCGCCGACCGGGTGGTCTTCCTCGACCAGGGTGTGGTGGCGGAGGAGGGGCCGCCGACGCAGCTGTTCGCATCACCGCTCCGGGAGCGCACCCGGGAGTTTCTCGCGCGGTTCAGGGGCACCGCTCTGTAGGCGGGCCGCGACCGCGCGCGGTCAGCGAACCAACTCGGCGATCACCGCCGGGAGGGCGTGGGTCAGGTGCAGCACCGTGAAGGGGCCGCCGCGGCTGACCCGCTCGGCGGCGAGCCGGTGCAGCACGGATGCGGTCGCCGCGAGCCGCGCGACGACAGTCGGGTCGCCGACGATCTCGCGATGGTGTGTGGCTAGCAGGGCGCCGAGGATGCCGCCGAGAGCGTCCCCGGCGCCGGCGGTCGCAGTCCACGGGGTCGCGGATGTGACGGTGAAGCGGCTCCCCTGCGGGTCCGCCACCCGGGTGCTCGCGCCCTTGAGCAGTACGGTGACGCCCAGCTGCTCGGCCGCCCGGGCCGCCCACTGCCCCGGGTCGGCGGCGATCTGGTCCCTCTCCACGTCGAGGAGACGGGCGAGCTCACCGAAGTGCGGCGTGACCACGACGGAACCGGTGGCGACGGCGACGAGGTCGAGAGCGCCCGCATCGACGACGGTCGGCAGGCCCTGGTCGAGGGTGAGGCGGAGCTGCTTGGTGGTCAGAGCATCGCGCTGGCCGGCGTCCATCCCCGAACCGATCAGCCAGGCCTGCACGCGCCCGTCGGCGGTCACGATCTCGGGGCGGCGGTGCAGTACGAACTCGGCGGCGCGATCGTCGCCGAGATAGCGCAGCATCCCCACTCCGGTGTGCATCGCGGCCTCGACGCCGAGCACCGCGGCACCGGGATACTCGGCGGACCCGGTGATGACTCCGAGCACCCCTCTGGAGTACTTGTCGGCGGATGCCGTCGGTACTGCGATGCAGGCGGCTGCTCGGTCAGGGGTCCACTCGGTGTAGGGCACGAGACCACGATAGGGAATACCCGTGCGGCCGAGGCGGCTGTTGGTGGGGATGCCACCTTCAGCGCTGTTCTCCCCGCACATCATCCGTTCGGTCACCTTCCGCAACCGGCTCTGGGTGGCGCCGCTGTGCCAGTACTCGGTCGACGAGGAAGACGGGGTGCCGACGGACTGGCACCTGGTGCACCTGGGCTCCTTCGCCCGCGGCGGGGCGGGGCTGGTCATGTCCGAGGCGACGGGGGTCAGCGCCGTCGGTCGCATATCCGCCGAGGACACCGGGATCTGGAACGACACCCAGCGTGACGCGTGGGCGCGCATCACCGCGTTCATCCACACCCAGGGGGCCGTCGCCGGAATTCAGCTGGCCCACGCCGGACGGAAGGCCTCCGTGCATCGCGAGTGGGGACCGGATGACGGTACGCGGCCCATCGATGCGGGAGGGTGGCAGTCGGTGGCACCGTCCCCGATCGCATTCGACGGGTACGCTCCGCCCGTCGCGCTCACCCTCGATGGGATCGCCCGGATCGTGAACGAGTTCACCGCAGCTGCTCGCCGGGCGATCGATGCGGGATTCGACGTGCTCGAAGTGCATGCGGCACATGGCTACCTGCTGCACCAGTTCCTGTCTCCGCTGTCGAACCTGCGCGACGACGAGTATGGCGGGTCGCTGCAGAACCGGGCCAGGCTGCTGCTCGAGATCGTGACCGCCGTGCGTGCCGAGGTCGGCGCGGACGTGCCCCTCTTCGTGCGCTTCTCCGCGACCGATTGGACCGAGGGAGGGTGGGACGAGGATCAGACGGCAACCGTCGCGCGGTGGGCCGCGGAGGCGGGCGCCGACCTGTTCGACGTGTCGTCCGGGGGGCTCGTCTCGAGCGCACGCATCCCCATCGGTCCCGGATACCAGGTTCCGCTCGCCGAGCACGTGCACACGGTCGGCGGCGTCGAAGTGAGCGCCGTGGGCCTGATCACCGGAGCCTCCCAGGCGGAGGAGATCGTCGCGAGCGGACGGGCGGATGCGGTGATGATGGGCCGTGAGCTGATGCGCAATCCGCACTTCCCGCTCGCGGCCGCTCACGAACTCGGGATCGAACTCGACTACTGGCCGCCGCAGTACCGCCGGGCACGCATCCGCTGATCGAAGGAACCTGCGGGCTGAACCATCACGTCCGCCGGGTGGCGTCCTGGACCTCGCCGACGAGCTCCTCGATGATGTCCTCGAGGAAGAGCACCCCACGGGTGGTCCCGTTCTCGTCGAAGACGCGGGCGAGATGTGTACCCGACCGGCGCATCGAGGTCAACGCGTCCTCGAGGTCCATGTCGCGGTAGACCGAGATGAGCCTGCGGATGCGCTTGGGCGGCACGGGCTCCTCGAACTCGTCGGTCTCGTCCAGGTCGATGACGTCCTTGAGGTGCAGGTAACCCGTCGGCTCGCCTTCGTCGTTCACCAGCACGTAACGCGAGAACCCGTGTTGGGCGACAGCCCGCTCGACGTCCCTCGGTGTCGCCGCCTCCGACAGGGACACCAGGTCCGGCATCTCGACGTCGATGTCCTTGACCTTCTTCTCGGTGAACTCGAACGCCGCCGTCAGGGCGCCGTTGTTGTCGGTGAGCACGCCCTCCTTGGTGGAGGTGGCGACGATCGTCGCGACCTCGTCGGCCGTGAACGCGCTCGTCGCCTCGTTCTTCGGCTCGACGCCGAACAGACGCAGGATGCCGTTGGCCGACGCATTGAGAGTGGCGATGATCGGGCGCAGCACGGTGGAGACGAATACCAGCGGCGGAGCGAGGATGAGCACGGCCCGATCCGGCACGGAGAACGACAGGTTCTTTGGAACCATCTCGCCGAACACGACGTGCAGGTACGACACGAGCAGCAGCGCGACGATGAAGCCGATCATGTCGGTGGCTTCCTCTGGGAGGCCGGTGAGCGACAGCGGCACCTCGAGGGCATGGTGGATGGCGGGTTCCGACACGTTCAGGATCAACAGCGAGCAGACCGTGATTCCGAGCTGACTCGTCGCGAGCATCAGGGTGGCATGCTCCATCGCGTACAGAGCGGACTTCGCCGCGCCGGAGCCGGCTTCGGCTCTCGGCTCGATCTGCGAGCGCCTGGCCGAGATGACGGCGAATTCCGCGCCGACGAAGAACGCATTCGCCGCGAGGAGGACGAATAGCCAGCCGATCCCCGCCCAGTCCGCGGCGGTCATCGGGGTCCCCCATCGCGACCGGTCGTTCCCGGGGCGGATGCGGGCTCGGGAGCGTCGTCATCCGCTGGTCGCGGCGTGAACCGCATCCGCTCGATCCGTCGACCGTCGAGTCGTTCGACCCTGAAGATGCCGTCGGCGACGTGCACCACGTCGCCGACCACCGGGAGGCGGCCGAGTTCGCTCATGATGAAACCGCCCACGGTCTCGTACGGGCCGTCCTCGGGCACGCTCACATCGGCGCGCTCCTTGAGTTCGTCAGGGCGCAGGCTCCCCGGGAAGGTGAGCCAGTCGCGGGACCGCACTACTCCGGCGCGCTCGCGATCGTGCTCGTCGGCGACCTCGCCGACCAGTTCCTCGACGAGGTCCTCGAGCGTTGCGACGCCCGCGGTTCCGCCGTATTCGTCCACGACGACCGCCATCTGGTATCCGGCCTGACGCAGATCACCGATGAGGGTGTCGAGCCTCATCGTTTCCGGTACGCGAAGCGCGTCGGTCTGCAGCGCTGACACCGGAACACTTCGCCGCCGATCTCGCGGCACGGCGACGGCCTGCTTCACGTGCACCAGACCGACGACGTCGTCGATCCCGTCGTCGATCACGGGGAAGCGCGAATACCCCGTCTCCCGCGCGAGATCGATGACGCTCTGCGCAGTGTCGGTGCGTTCGACGCTCGAGACCCTCGGCCGCGGTGTCATCACGTCGGCCGCCGAATGCTCGCTGAAAGCGAGAGTGCGGGCGAGAAGGGTGGCGGTGTCCCTGTCGAGGCTGCCTTCGCGGGCGGATCGTCGCACCAGGGAGGTGAGCTCCTCCGCAGTGCGGGCACCGGAGAGCTCCTCTTTCGGCTCGATCCCGATCGAGCGGAGGATGGCGTTCGCAGAGTTGTTGAGCAGCGAGATGGCAGGTCTGAACACCGCGGTGAAGATCGTCTGGAACGGGATGACGACCTTCGCGCTGGCACGAGGCAGGGCGAGTGCGAAGTTCTTCGGTACCAGTTCGCCGATGATCATCGAGAGGAGGGTCGCCACGATGACGGCGATCACCGAGGCGATGATCGGACCGGCAGGAGCGGGAACCCCGCCGAGGACCGGTTCGAGGAAGCTGCTGAATGCCGGCTCGAGCGTGTACCCGGTCAGCAGCGTGGTGAGGGTGATACCGAGCTGTGCGCTCGAGAGGTGAGTCGAGGTGATCTTGAGAGCGGCGATCGTCTGGGTGAGCCGCTTCTCACCCCTGGCCTGTCGTGCCTCCAGATCCGAGCGATCGAGATTCACGAGAGCGAACTCGGAGGCGACGAAGAAGCCGGTACCGACGGTCAGCACGAGTCCGATTCCGAGGAGTACGAAGTCGTTCACCGCCGGTGGCCTCTCCGCGGATCCGGATGTCGAGTCGGATCGGGACTAGAGGGGGGGTCATCCATTGTGCGGTGAGTCTAACCGAGGGCCACTGGGAGCGGCCACGGATTCATCGCTCTGGATGGCCGGGCGGCCCTGGACGTGCGGACGACTCCGGGGCATGCAGGCGGCTCAGATGACGGTCGGCGCGGTCGAGGGAGCGCGGCCTCGTCGAACGGGAGACGATGACTGCGGCGACCACGGCACTCGGCACTGTCCAGGCGGCGGGTTGTTCGAACGCGCCCTGGAGCGCGGTGCCGTCGGCGGAGCCGAGAACCCCCACCATCAGAGCGAGTGCGATGCCCGCTCCCCCGACGACCATGCCGGCAAGCGCCCCCGCTGCCGTCAGGCCGCGCCACCATACGGCGAGCAGCAGCACCGGCGACAGCGTGGATGCGGCGACGATGAAGACGAGTCCGACGCTGCTGGTGAGACCGTCGGGCACGGTGACGAAGGTGACCGCGAGCGGAACGACGGATGACAGCACCGCCGCGATCCGGAAGGCGCGTACGCCGCCACCGAGCAGGTCCTGGCTGATCACTCCGGCGAGGGAGACCACCAGTCCCGAGGATGTCGCGAGGAACGCGGCGAAAGCACCGGCCACGACGAGGGCGGTGATCACGTCGCCGAGCGTCCCTGGAAGCAGGCGAGACGGCAGCAGCAGCACCACGGAGTCCGCTGTGGAGGGGTCGGCCAGATCCGGCGCCACCACCCTGCCGATCAGACCCATGGTGCTCGACAGCATGTAGAAGGCGCTGATCATGATGATGACGATCACCGTCGTACGCCGGGCCGAGGCGCCGTCGGGGTTGGTGTAGAAACGCACCAGCACGTGCGGGAGGCCCATGGTGCCCAGCATGAGAGCCAGCATGAGCGACATGGTGCGGTAGAGGTCCTGCCCGGCCGGTCCGTCTTCGGCGGGGAAGATCAGGTCGCGGTCGATCTCACCGGCAGCAGAGCCCACCGCGAGAAGAAGCAACACCACCGGCACCGCGAGTGCGGTCAGCTTCAGCCAGTAGTGGAACGCCTGCACGAAGGTGATCGAGCGCATCCCTCCCGCCGCGACGATGACGCCGACGATCACGGCGATCGACACCGACCCCGCCCAGGTGGGCAGCCCGGTGACGACGCTCACCGTCAGTGCCGCGCCGTGGAATTGAGGCACGATGTACAGCCATCCGATAACCACGACGAGCACGCTCGTGACCCGACGGGCGCGGTGTGAGTCGAGCCGCGCCTCGATGAAGTCGGGGATCGTGCGCGCTCCACTTCGCCGCAGCGGGGCGGCGACGAACAGCAGGAGCAGCAGATAGCCCGCGCAGTATCCGATCGGGAACCAGAACGCGTCGGTACCGGACAGGAGAACCAGCCCCGCGATGCCGAGGAAGCTCGCGGCAGACAGGTACTCCCCGCTGATCGCCGACGCGTTCCACCAGGAGCTGACGGTGCGGGAGGCGACGAGGAGGTCGTCGGTGGTGCGGGAGATGCGCAGCCCGTAGAACCCGATGACCACCGTCGCGGCGAAGACCAGCACGATCGCGATCAGGTTGAGCGGTGCGTTCATCGGCCGCCGGCCAGCGACTGGTACCGAGCCTCGTTGCGGGCGGCCGATCGCACGTAGACCACCGCGAAGATCACGATGAGCGGGTACATCCCGTAGGCCTGCAGCAGCCACGACCACGGCACGCCACCGACGGTCGCTGCGTCCAGGGCCGGCGTCGTGGCGATCAGCACGGACGCGACGGTCATCGTGAGCGCGAGACCGATGCCACAGACGACGCCGACCCTGAGCTGCGCGCGGATGAGGGTGCGCAGGTAGATGGTGGCGGGGTCCGCCTCTGCGGGGCCGGAGGACGCATCGGGAGTGCGCGTCGTATCTGGCACGCCCCGCGCCGTCGCCGACCGTATCGGCCGCGGTGCCGTCACCCGCCGACGCGGCGGGAGGGGCGCGTCGGGGCCGCTCACAGGGTGGACCGCGTCGACCGGTCGGTGAGCGCGTCACGCACGGCGGGGAGGAGGCGTCTGCTGATGGGCAGGTCGACACCGGCGACGGTGATGATCGGGTGCCCGCCGACACGGATGCTCGTGACGCTTCCCATCGCCACGACGAACGAGCGGTGCACACGGATGAAGCCGGCATTTGCCCACGCATGTTCCAGGTCGGAGAGCGGCACCCTCAGGAGATAGCTCGCGGTGTCGGTGTGCAGCCGGGCGTAGTCGCCTTGCGCCTGCGCGTAGCGCACATCACGGCGCCGGATACGGCGGATGGTGCTGCCGAGCGCCACCGCGATGGTCAAATCGTCGGCCGGGTCAGTCGTCGGTCCGGCAGCCGCGGCGACGACGCGGCTGATCGACTGGGACAGGCGGGCCTCGCGCACCGGCTTGAGCAGGTAGTCGGTCGCCGCGAGGTCGAATGCGGCGAGCGCCTGATCCTCATCCGCGGTGACGAACACGATCGCGGGAGGCCTCGACGAGCCCATCGCACCGCGAGCGAGGTCGAAGCCCGACAGGCCGGGCATATGAATGTCGAGGAACGCCGCATCCACGTGCACCGCGTCGAGCACCCGAAGCGCCTCCGCACCGGAGGCGGCCAGGTGCACGACGCCGATGCGGGGGTCGCGGCGGAGCAGGTACCCGAGTTCATCGAGGGCGGGCGCCTCGTCGTCGGCCACGAGCACGTCGATCATCGGAGCGTCGCCGCCCGGCCGGGTACCGCTACCGCGGGGTCGAGGTCGTGAAGCGGTTGCGATTGGGGCACGATCAGACGAACCAGTGTGCCGGCGCCGACGCCGGTTTCGACGACGAGTCCGTAGGCGTCGCCGTACAGCTGTCGCATCCGGGTATCGACATTCCGCAAGCCGATGTGGTCGCCCTGGCCGGTCCCTCCGAGCAACTCCTCGACCGCGTCGGGATCGATGCCCGCGCCGTCGTCCTCCACCGTGATCTGCACGTTCATCCCGACCGCGTCGGCGGCGATGGTGATCCGTCCCCCACGTTCCCGCGCCTCCAGTCCGTGGCGGACCGAGTTCTCCACGAGGGGCTGGAGGCTGAGGAACGGGATGACCGTCGACAGCGTCTCCGGCGCGATCCGCAGCGACACCTCCAGCCGGTCGCCGAAACGCGCGCGTTCGAGCAGCAGATAGGAGTGGATGCTGCGGAGCTCCTCTGCGAGCGTGGTGAAGTCGCCGTGCCGACGGAAGGAGTACCGGGTGAAGTCGGCGAATTCGAGCACGAGCTCACGGGCCTTGCCAGGGTCGGTGGTGATGAACGAGGCGATCGCGTTCAGCGCGTTGTAAATGAAATGGGGGCTGATCTGAGCTCGCAACGCCCTCAGCTCCGCTTCGGCCAAAGCGGTGCGGGATGCATCCAGCTCGCCGAGTCGCAGTTGAGCCGACACCCACGCGGCCACCTCGGTGGTTGCCCGGATCAGCGGAGCACGCCGAGTGCGCGCGAAGGCGATCACCGTGCCGGCGACCGTTCCATCGGTCACGATCGGCGCCGCGATCGCGTACGCCACCTCTCCGCCCAATCCGGCGGGAACCGGAACGATCCGAGTCCGGCCGTCGTCGGACATCCGCGTTGCGAGTTCGGTGGCGAATCCACGCAGCGGCTCGCCCGGTCCGTCGACGACGAGGGTTCCGTGGTTGTCGGCGATGGCCAGGATGTCGCACGCCAGAAGGGTGCGGAGATGCCGTGCGGCCCGTGGCACGCCCTCGTCACCCAGACCGCCGCGGAGGTGCTCGGCGGCCCGCGAAGCGAGATGGAGGGTGCGGTAGGTGGCGTGCTCGCCGTCGTCACCGAGCTCGCGGGACCCGCGAGCGTAGCGAC
>CAXTLO010000019.1:0-21016 GCA_964244965.1 uncultured Marisediminicola sp. | reverse complement strand
TGATCGTCCGCGACCCCGATGCCGATGGGACCGACGCCGGTGAGACCGAGGTCGTCGACAGCACCGCGGTCGAGGGCGGACACGACCGGCTCCTCGACGACCTCGAACGAGCCGAAGACGCCGTCAAAGGATTCACCGGGGAACTCGACGGGCATCCGACCGGCATCCGCGACGACGCCGGACGCCCGAGCGTCCTCGAACCGCTCGAGGGTATCGACGACATCGCTGCCATTCCCCCGGCACCGAAGCACCTGCCGCCCGTCGCGCCCTATCGGCTGCCCGCCGTCTCCGCACTCAGTCTGGGCACTCCGGCGAAGTCTCGCTCCGAAGCCAACGACACGATCGTGCGCTCGATCACCGAGGTGCTGAAGCAGTTCGGTGTCGACGCCAGAGTCACGGGGTTCAGCCGTGGCCCGACTGTCACCCGCTACGAGATCGAACTCGGTCGCGGCGTCAAGGTCGAGCGGGTGACCGCGTTGAGCAAGAACCTCAGCTATGCGGTCGCGAGCAACGAAGTGCGCATCCTCTCCCCGATCCCGGGCAAGAGCGCGATCGGCGTCGAGATCCCGAACACCGACCGCGAGATCGTCTCACTCGGAGACGTGCTCCGGTCGAAGGCGGCGACCAGCAGCAGTCATCCGCTCACCATGGGCCTCGGCAAAGACGTCGAGGGCGGCTTCGTAGTCGCGAATCTCGCGAAGATGCCACACCTTCTCGTGGCTGGGTCGACCGGCTCCGGCAAATCGAGCTTCGTCAATTCGATGATCACCTCGCTGCTCATGCGCGCGACACCGGCAGAGGTGCGGATGGTGCTGATCGATCCGAAGCGCGTCGAGCTCACGCCGTACGCCGGCATCCCGCATCTGATCACCCCGGTGATCACCAACCCGAAGAAGGCCGCGGAGGCACTGAGCTGGGTCGTCAAAGAGATGGACATGCGCTACGACGACCTGGAGAGCTTCGGGTTCCGCCATATCGACGACTTCAACCGCGCTGTCAACGCCGACGAGATCGTGCTCCCTCCGGGCAGCCAGCGCGTGCTCAAGCCCTACCCGTATCTCCTGGTGGTCGTGGACGAGCTCGCGGACCTGATGATGGTCGCCCCCCGCGACGTCGAGGATTCGATCGTGCGGATCACCCAGCTCGCCCGGGCATCCGGCATCCACCTGGTGCTGGCCACCCAGCGGCCGAGCGTCGATGTCGTCACCGGCCTCATCAAGGCCAACGTGCCGTCGCGACTAGCATTCGCGGTCAGCAGTATGACCGACAGCCGGGTCATCCTCGACCAACCGGGCGCAGACAAGCTCATCGGGCAGGGCGACGCCCTGTTCCTCCCCATGGGCGCCGGCAAGCCGGTGCGGGTTCAAGGCGCTTGGGTGACCGAGAGCGAAGTCTCCGCAGTCGTGCAGCACGTGACCCGGCAGGCGAGACCGGAGTACCGGCAGGATGTCGCCGCTGAGGCCGTCAAGAAGGAGATCGACGGCGATATCGGTGATGATCTCGAGGTGCTCCTCGCTGCGGCGGAACTCATCGTCAGCACGCAATTCGGCTCCACCTCGATGCTGCAGCGCAAGCTGCGCGTCGGCTTCGCGAAGGCCGGGCGGTTGATGGACCTGCTCGAGTCGAGGGAGATCGTCGGGCCGTCCGAGGGCTCCAAAGCCCGCGACGTACTCGTCGCCCCCGACCAGCTGCCCGGGGTGCTGGCACAACTGCGCGGGGGCGGTTCCGCCGCTCCGTCGGCATCCGCAGCCTCCTCGACGACAGTCGCTCGACCACAGACCGACGGCTACAGCGCCGACCCTGTCGGGGACATGACAACCGGTTACGATGAGGTCGACGCCCCATCCGACGAGGATGCGTGGGGTCTGACCGGCAGGGAGTGACACGGTGGTCGACGACTCTGCTTCCTCGGGGCGTGACACGAGTACGTCGTCTAGAGCTGTTCGCAGCAATCCGATGAGGGGTCGCGTCGCCCGCGCGGGGGATACTCCCGCCAGTTCGGCCAACATCGCCAACATCATCACCGTCGTCCGGATCCTGATGGCCCCGGTGTTCATCTGGCTGCTGCTGGCCGACGCGGGCGAGTTGGGCACGTTGCGGATCGTGGCAGCTGTCCTCTTCGTGGTCGCGATCGTGACCGACAGTGTCGACGGCATCCTGGCGCGTCGGCAGAACCTCATCACCGACCTGGGCAAGCTACTCGACCCGATCGCGGACAAGGTGCTGATCGGCGGCGCTCTGGTATCCCTCTCGATCCTCGGCGAGCTGCCATGGTGGGTCACCGTGGTGATCCTTGTCCGCGAGCTCGGCATCACCGCGTTCAGGTTCGCCGTGCTGCGCTCGCGGGTGGTGCCTGCATCACGGGGCGGCAAGCTCAAGACGGTGATGCAAGCCGTCGCCCTCGCGTTCTTCCTGTTCCCGCTCACACTGATCTTCGGCGAAGGCATCCTCTGGGTCGACGGCGTCCTGATGGCCATTGCCGTGATCCTCACGGTCGTTTCAGGAGTGGACTACCTCTGGAAGGCGTACAGGGTCACCCACCCCCGGACCGCCGACCGGTGACCGCCGAAGCAGCGGACGGCACGTCGGATGCCGCGGGTCTCGCCGCGGAGATCATCGTTCGTGCGTCCGCGCGGGGACTGACCATCGCCGTCGCGGAGTCGCTCACCGGCGGTCTGGTCGCCGCCGAGTTGACAGCGGTACCCGGAGCATCCTCCGTCCTGCTCGGTGGCGTGGTCGCCTACCAGACCGAACTCAAACGCTCGCTGCTGGCCGTCCCGGCAGAGCTGCTGGCCGCTCATGGACCCGTGCACGCGGATGTCGCCATGCAGATGGCGGCGAACGTGCGCGAGGTACTCGCGGTCGGCGGCCGCCCGGCCGACATCGGGATCTCCACCACGGGCGTCGCGGGCCCCGGGCCGCATGACGGACATCCCGCGGGCACCGCATTCATCGGTATCGCGGTCGGATCCGAGGTCCGAGCCATCGGCCTCGCAGCGCACGGTAGCCGGTCCGACATCCGGAAAGCCGTCGTCTACGAATCACTCTCAGCTGCTATCGCGAGGCTGGACGGCTGACGGCCCGGGAATGCACCTGGTTTCCATCGCGTTACAGGTCAGTGATTCACAAGCGTCATCCAGATGGCTCTGGTTAGAGTTTGCCGCACGACGGTTGTAGGCTTCAACGCCCACACAGCAGGACCGTCGGTCACAGCACAGTCGCACCGCAGCCGCCACACCACGGAGGAGGGTCCCATCATGGTTCTAGTACGTCAAGAAATCGGAGATGTGCTCCGGGACTTCCGCCTGCAGAAGGGCCGTACCCTTCGTCAGGTCGCGAGCAAAGCAAGCGTTGCTCTCGGCTACCTCAGCGAGGTCGAGCGTGGTCAGAAAGAGGCCAGCTCCGAGATCCTCGCTTCGGTCGCGGATGCTCTCGAGACTCCCATCTCGGTCATCATGCGCGAAGTCGGAGACCGCCTCGCGGTCGTCGAGGGTCTCAACCCGATCCCCGACACCGTGCCGGACGATCTCGTCGCCGACTTCGACGCGGGTCTCGCGATCCGCTGATAGACCTCCCGAACGCCCCGGCTGACGCCGGGGCGTTCGTCATGTCCGCGACCTCCATGTGCCGCTCCGCGCTACTGCGCCGGGCTCGCGCTAGGCCGATGATTCCGCTACGCAGACAGTGCACGCTCCGCGCAACGGTGCCAGCACGGCGCATCTCGTCTACCGTGGTGGAGTGCGTGTGAGTGAGTTCTGGCAGGCGGTGTCCGAGGAGTTCGGCGACGCGTACGGTCGCACTGTCACCACCGACATCGTGCTCAGCGAATTCGACCGGACCGCGGTCGAGGCGATCGCCGCCGGCGACAACACCAGGGCCGTGTGGGTGGCGCTATGCCAGGCGACGGATGTGCCCCGCGAGCGTTGGCATGGCGTAGGGCAGATCACGCGCAAATGACCGTGTGACTCGCGACGACACGCCCGTCACCTCTCGAACATGCGTTCGGACCTGAGTAGGCTCCTGCACAGGCGTAGTCGAAGCGGGTTGTGCACCGGATGACCGTCGATCGGATGTGATGTCGGTCGTCGTGCGTACAGTCGCACTCGTCGGAGATCACCTCGACACTGCACCACGGTTGCGACTGCGATAGCGGTCGCGACACCAGCCTTGTCGCGGTCTGCCGGGCCCTGCAACATCGGTCTGGCAGTACAGCGGCAGCCTATAGGCGCACAACCCACGACACACAAGGAGCCAGCAATGCCATCACCCGCAGACCGCGAGAAGTCCCTCGAGACAGCACTCGCCCAGATCGACCGTCAATTCGGCAAAGGCTCCGTGATGCGCCTGGGCAGCGACGAGCGCGCCCCTGTCGCCGTCGTTCCGACCGGATCCATCGCCCTCGACGTCGCGCTCGGGATCGGGGGTCTCCCTCGTGGCCGCATCGTGGAGATCTACGGGCCGGAATCATCGGGTAAGACGACGTTGACGCTGCACGCCATCGCCAACGCGCAGCGCGCGGGGGGCATCGCGGCGTTCATCGATGCCGAGCACGCGCTCGATCCCGAGTACGCCAAGAAGCTCGGTGTCGACATCGATGCCCTCCTGGTATCGCAGCCCGACACCGGTGAGCAGGCCCTGGAGATCGCCGACATGCTCGTGCGCTCCGGGTCCATCGACCTCATCGTCATTGACTCCGTCGCGGCGTTGGTGCCGCGAGCCGAGATCGAGGGCGAGATGGGTGACTCCCACGTCGGTCTGCAGGCCCGACTCATGTCGCAGGCGCTCCGCAAGCTCACCGGCGGGCTCAGTCAGACCAACACCACCATGATCTTCATCAACCAGCTGCGCGAGAAGATCGGTGTGTTCTTCGGCAGCCCCGAGACCACCGCGGGAGGCAAGGCGCTGAAGTTCTACGCGTCGGTCCGCCTCGACATCCGTCGTATCGAGACTCTGAAAGACGGCACGGAAGCGGTCGGCAACCGCACCAGAGTCAAGGTGGTCAAGAACAAGATGGCGCCGCCGTTCAAGCAGGCCGAGTTCGACATCCTCTACGGCGTCGGCATCTCTCGCGAAGGCAGCCTCATCGATTTCGGTGTCGAGCACGAGATCGTGCGTAAATCCGGCGCGTGGTACACCTACGACGGTGACCAGCTCGGGCAGGGCAAGGAGAACTCGCGCAACCACCTGATCAACAATCCCGACATCGCGAACGAGATCGAGCAGAAGATCAAGGTCAAGCTCGGACTCGTCGTCGACCCCGATGCTCCGGCCGAGGTCGCGCCGGCTCCCGTCGAGTCGATCCAGGCCAAGCTGGCGTCACGCAAGGGAGCCTGACCCGATGGGATTCGACGACCCGGCGCGCCCACGGCGGAGACCCGCCCGGCAGGGCGAGCCGGGCCGCTCGAGCTCCGAGCCGGCACCGGTCGTGTACCTGCATGCAGCCTCGGACTCCGCCGCTGACGCGGCAGCCCGGCAACAGTCTCGCGAGACCCACCCCGCCGGCAGCGGACGCCCTGATCGCACGGAGAGAAGTGCTGATCGCGCGGACAGAAACGCCGACCGCACGGAGAGACGCGCCGAGAACGTCAGCCTCTCCGCGCTCACCCGTCGGGGGATGTCGCGCTGGGAGCTGGAGAAGACGCTCCTGTCCCGTGAGCTCGACCCGGAGATCGTCGCCGCCGAGCTGGAGAGGTTGGAGAGTGTGGGTCTCGTGGACGACGCGACACTCGCCGACACGATCGTCCGCACGCAGCACGACCGCAAGGGGCTCGGTCGGGGCGCTCTCACCGCTGAGCTCCGCCGCCGGCACATCGACCAGGAGCACATCGAGGCGGCACTCGAGCAGGTCGACGACGACGATGAGATCTCGCGTGCCCGTGAGCTCGCCGAGCGACGCGCCCGACAGCTCATGTCGCTCGACCGGGCGACCGCGGTACGCAGGCTCACCGGGTATCTGCTGCGAAAAGGGTACGGGTCGTCGGTCGTCCGCACGGCCGTCGACGACGCGCTCGCGGGACACACCGGCGGCGGCGGAGTCCGTTTCCGGTGACTCCGCTCGGCCACGCGGCCGATCGTGACGACCTCCGGAGTTAGGCTGGTCGCCACGATGACGATGACGATAGCCCGCCCTCGCACCTACGAGGTGCGCACCTTCGGTTGTCAGATGAACGTGCACGACTCTGAGCGGCTCAGCGGATCACTCGAGGCTGCCGGGTATGTCCGTGCCGACGGGAGCGCGCCCGACATCGTCGTCATCAACACCTGCGCGGTCCGCGAGAACGCGGACAACAAGCTCTACGGTCACCTCGGGATGCTCGCATCGGCGAAGAAGAAGCACGACGGCATGCAGATCGCTGTCGGCGGGTGCCTGGCTCAGAAGGACCGGAACGTCATCCTCGAGAAAGCTCCCTGGGTCGACGTCGTGTTCGGAACCCACAACATGGGCGCGCTTCCGACCCTGCTCGACCGGGCCCGGCACAACGGCGAGGCGCAGCTCGAGATCCTCGAATCGCTGGACGTATTCCCCTCGACCCTGCCCACCAAGCGCGAATCCACACACAGCGGATGGGTGTCGATCTCTGTCGGATGCAACAACACCTGCACCTTCTGCATCGTCCCCGCGCTCCGCGGGAAGGAGAAGGACCGCCGCCCAGGCGACATCCTGTCCGAAGTGAAGGCGATGGTCGACGACGGAGCCATCGAGGTGACCCTGCTCGGCCAGAACGTCAACTCATACGGTGTCGGATTCGGTGACCGCCTGGCATTCGGCAAGCTGCTACGCGCCGTCGGCGCGATCGATGGTCTGGAACGGGTACGGTTCACCAGTCCCCATCCCGCCGCGTTCACCGACGACGTGATCGACGCCATGGCAGAGACCCCGGCGGTGATGCCGCAGCTGCACATGCCGCTGCAGTCCGGTTCCGACCGCATCCTCAAGTCGATGCGGCGCAGCTACCGCTCGAGCAGGTTCCTCGGCATCCTCGACCGGGTTCGGGAGCGTATCCCGCACGCGGCCATCTCGACCGACATCATCGTTGGATTCCCCGGGGAGACCGACGAGGACTTCGCCGAGACCCTTCGTGTCGTCGAACAGGCCCGATTCGCGTCCGCCTTCACCTTCCAGTACTCGATCCGCGCGGGAACCCCGGCTGCAACGATGCCCGACCAGATCCCGAAAGCGATCGTGCAGGAGCGTTACGAGCGTCTCGCCGCATTGCAAGACCGCATCTCCTGGGAGGAGAACCGGTCGCTGATCGGGCGCACAGTCGAGGTGCTCGTCGGGGCCGAGGGTCGTAAGGACGCGGCGACGCACCGGCTCTCCGGCCGTGCGGAAGACGGCAGATTGGTGCACTTCGGAGTTCCACTCCATCAGGTCGGCGTGCCCGATCAGATCGCGCGCCCCGGCGACATCGTGACCGTTGTCATCACCGACGCGAAGCCCTTCCACCTGATCGCCGACGGTGCCGATCGCGTGCCGCTTCGGACCCGACGCACTCGAGCCGGCGACGCGTGGGACCGCGCCGACGCGGCATCGTGCGCTGTGCCGGCAGCGGCCGCATCCACCTCCCCGGACGGCCGAGTCTCGCTGGGACTTCCGATGCTCCGTCCGATCTCGAACTGAACGAGCGTCGGATGTTGGTCGCCGTCGTGGGAGCGACCGGCACGGGCAAATCCGCGCTCGCGCTCGATATCGCCGACGCATTCCGCCGCACAGGGCGCGTCGCGGAGATCGTCAACGCCGACGCGATGCAGCTCTACAAGGGGATGGACATCGGCACGGCCAAGCTGCCGATCGAGGAACGCCGGGGTATCCCGCACCACCTCCTCGACGTACTCGAGGTCACCGACGACGCAGCGGTAGCCGACTATCAGGTGCGGGCGCGAGCGATCATCGAGGAGATTCTCGGCCGCGGGGCTGTGCCGCTGCTCGTCGGAGGCTCGGGTCTGTACGTCTCCGCGGTGCTGTGGGACTTCCGCTTCCCCGGCACCGACCCCGAGGTACGTGACCGACTCGAAACTCAACTGGCGGAGGTCGGCACTGACGCGCTGCACGCACGGCTCGCCGCGCTCGACCCGGCGGCGGCCGAGTCGATCGGGCCCCGCAACGGCCGTCGCCTGGTCCGCGCACTCGAGGTGATCGAGATCACCGGGGAACCGTTCGGGGCCGGACTACCGAGCGGAGCGGCCACCTGGACCCCGACGACCATCCTCGGGGTGCGCTCACCGCGGGACGAACTGGTACGCCGACTCGACGCGAGGGTGCAGCGGATGTGGGACCAGGGACTGGTCACCGAGGTCGAGCAGCTGCTCGACGGAGGACTCGAGCGCGGGGTGACTGCAGGACGCGCCATCGGCTACGCGCAGGCGATTGCCGAACTCCAAGGGCGGATGACGCGCGCCGATGCCATCGAGCAGACGCGGTCGCTCACCAGACGGTACGCGCGGCGGCAGGTGGGCTGGTTCCGCCGGTACGCCGACGCGACCTGGCTGGACGCGACCGAGTCCGCAGGTGATGCGGGCGCACCGCCGCTGATCGGCGCGCTGGAGGTCTTGGCGAGAGCCGACGCGCACGTGCGGCGTTCCTAGCGGCGTCGCGCTGCCACGACTGGTTAGCATCGGACAGTGAGCACCTCACTGCATTTCACCAAGGGTCACGGCACCGGCAACGACTTCGTGCTCTTCAGCGACCCGGACGGGCTTGTCGATCTGACCCCGTCGCAACTCGCTCAGCTGGCCGACCGGCATTTCGGCGTCGGAGCGGATGGCGTCATCCGGGCGGTCCGATCCACGCACCTCGCCGACGGCGCCGCCGCCCTCGCCGAGGACGAGTCCGCGGAATGGTTCATGGACTACCACAACGCCGACGGATCGCCATCGGAGATGTGCGGCAACGGCATCCGTGTCTTCGTCGACTACCTCGTACACAACGACCTGGCGGAGGTGCCGGCAGGCGGAGCCATCGCGATCGGCACTCGTGGGGGAGTACGCGACGTCATCGCGAGCCCCACGGGGTACCAGGTCGATCTCGGACGGTGGGCGCTCGACGGCGGCGAGCCGCTCGTGCGAGCGCGGAACCTGCAGGTGGCGCGCCCGGGACTCGGCATCGACGTGGGAAACCCGCACGTCGTGGTCGCCCTGGCCAGCGACGACGAACTCGACAGTGCAGACCTCTCCTACATCCCGCACCTCGAGCCGGAGCCGATCGCTGGCGCCAACGTCGAGTTCGTGGTCCCCGCCGACCCCATGGTGGTCGACGGCATCGGCCACATCCGCATGCGAGTGCACGAGCGCGGCAGCGGGGAGACGCTCTCGTGCGGCACCGGAGCGGCCGCCGCAGCTCTCGCCACCCGGCACTGGGCGGGACGCGGGGCACCGGACCAGTGGAGGGTCACGGTCGCCGGCGGTGTTCTCGGCGTACGGATGTTCGCGACCGAGGATGGCGAGCACGTCGCGCTCAGCGGACCGGCCGAACTCGTCTACGAAGGTGACGTCACCGTCGCCTGACCCGCAGTACGCGATACCCCTTGCTGGTCGCCGAACGCAGAACGCTGAATCCGTCGGGCAGAGTCGACTCGAGCCATCGTTGCAGCGAGTCGGATCCGAGGTTGCGCTGCACGACCAGCCACCCGTCCGTGCCGGCGTCCAACCGTGGCAACCAGTACCCGAGCATCCGATGCAACTCGTCCTTGCCGACGCGGATCGGAGGGTTCGACCAGATCGTCATGAACGCGATGTCGTCGGGAACATCCTCGGGCCGGCATGCGTTGATGTTGGATAGGCCGAAGCGGGAGGCGTTGCGACGTACCAGATCGAGAGCGCGCTCGTTCACATCGACTGCCCACACGGTGGCGTGGGGGGATTTGAGAGCGAGCGTCAAGGCGATCGGACCCCACCCGCATCCGACGTCGAGCAGGTGACCACCGGGCGGGGGTTCGGGAACGTTCGCGAGCAGCACCTGCGTTCCCGCGTCGACGCGTTCGGGACTGAAGATGCCGCCGGCCGTGATCACAGAGCGAGAATGCCCGTCGAGAATGACGTCGATATCCCTGAGATGGAGCTCGCTTCCCGGTTCGGCGGAGAAGTAGTGCTCGGTTCCCATCCGCAGAACCTACCGAAAAGCGAAAGGCTAGGGTTAACCCGATGACTGAAGTAGAAACAGAATCTCGCAGTGACGACGTTGTCGCCCGCGTGCTGTCGTCGGCCGACCGGCGCGCCGAATACACGCTATTCGGCGGCTCGTCCGCGCAGGCTCTGATGACCGGGCCGGATGCCGACCGCGACCGTGACCGGGACGGCGACCAGCTCGACCGCGAGGAACGCCAGGCTCTGCGTCGAGTCGCCGGTCTATCGACCGAGCTCGAGGACGTCACCGAGGTCGAGTATCGCCAGCTCCGCATCGAGCGTGTCGTGCTCATCGGTATCTACAGTTCCACCGCGGGCGAGGCCGAGAACTCACTCCGCGAGATGTCCGCCCTCGCCGAGACCGCGGGCGCCGTTGTCCTCGACGGCTTGCTGCAAAAGCGCACTCACCCCGATCCGAGCACGTACTTCGGCAAGGGCAAGGCGCACGAGTTGCGGGACGTCGTGGCAGCCGTCGGCGCGGACACTGTGATCGTGGACGGTGAACTCGCCCCGAGCCAGCGCCGCGCGCTCGAGGACATCGTGAAGGTCAAGGTGATCGACCGCACCGCCGTCATCCTCGACATCTTCAGCCAGCACGCGAAGAGCCGCGAGGGTAAGGCGCAGGTCGAACTCGCTCAGCTCGAATACCTGCTCCCTCGGCTGCGCGGCTGGGGCGAATCGATGTCCAGACAGGCTGGTGGTCAAGTCGGCGCCGGGAACGGAATGGGCTCGAGGGGTCCGGGTGAGACCAAGATCGAGCTGGATCGCCGCCGCATCCACACCCGCATGTCGAAGCTGAAAAAGCAGATCGAAGGCTTCGCACCCTCACGAGAGGCCAAGCGGGCGAACCGCGATCGCAACGCGGTCCCCTCCGTGGCCATCGCCGGGTACACCAACGCGGGCAAGTCCTCACTCCTGAACCGGATGACCAGCGCCGGTGCCCTGGTCGAGAACGCCCTGTTCGCCACGCTCGACACGGCGGTGCGCAAGAACGTCAGTCCCGACGGACTGGAGTACACCCTCACCGACACCGTGGGTTTCGTGCGGAACCTGCCTCACCAGCTGGTCGAGGCGTTCCGGTCCACCTTCGAGGAGATCGCCAAATCCGACGTCGTCCTGCACGTCGTCGACGGCTCGCACCCCGACCCGGGTGCGCAGCTCGCGACCGTCCGCAACGTGATCGGCGAGGTCGAAGCCAGGCACATCCCCGAGTTGGTCGTGTTCAACAAGAGCGACCTCGTCGACGACGATCGACGGCTCGTGTTGCGCGGACTCGAACCGAACGCCGTGTTCGTCTCCGCGCGCACCGGCGAAGGCGTCGAGGAACTCCTCGAGCGCATCGGCGTTCTCATCCCGCAGCCGACGATCGAGCTGGACCTGCTCGTGCCCTACGACCGTGGCGAGATCATCTCGTCACTCCATGAGCACGGGCGCGTGCTCAGCACGTCCTACGAAGAGGCGGGAACGAGGGTGAAGGTGCTCGTGACCGTCGAGAACCAGTCGCAGCTCCACGAGTTCGCGTCGGTCTCCGCGTAACCGAACGACACGAGGGCCGGCTCGACCTGGCGCGTTGTTAGGCTGACGCCGGTGAAAGCCGACCCGGTGCCCGCAGAGCCGCCGTCCGCCGTGCCCTTCTCCTTCGAGCTGTTCCCGCCCCGCGGCACAGCGTCGGTCGACAGCCTGCATCCGACGATCCAGCGCCTCTCCGCTGTCGGGCCAGAGTTCATCTCGGTCACCTACGGCGCGAACGGTACCTCCCGTGAGAGATCGCTCGACCTCCTCCGCTACGTGCTGGATAACACCGACGTGGAGCCGATGGCGCACCTCACCTGCGTCGGATCCTCGAGCGACGAGGCCGGCCGGCTCGTGCGGGAGTTCCTCGATGCCGGTGTGACGAGCTTCCTCGCCCTGCGAGGCGATCCTCCGCAGGATGCCGAACCCGGGGAGGACTACCTCGGCGATCTCCGTACCGCCTCGGAGCTGGTGCAGCTCATCCACCGCGTTCAGGCCGAGCGGTCGCAGTTCCAGACCGTCGGCTCGCGGACCACCGAACGATTGGGCCGGATCCCGGCGACCCGGGAGCGGGTACGTGTCGCGGTGGCCACCTTCCCGAACGGTCACGAACGCGACCGGCGTCGCGATCAAGACGTCGACGCGCTCCTCGCGAAGCAGACCTCGGGTGCCACGATGGCGATCACGCAGCTGTTCTTCCGAGCGGACGACTATCTGGGCTTCCTCGAACGCGCGCGTCGAGGCGGGGTCACCATTCCCATCGTGCCCGGGTTGATGCCGGCGACGACCCCGTCGCGCCTCCGTCGCATCGTGGAGCTCACCGGGGAGGAGTTACCGGTCGATCTCGCGCGAGAACTCGAGCGCGCCGATGACACAGAGACGCAGTTCGCCGCGGGCGTCGCTCATGCGTCGGAGCTCGCTCGCGCCGTGCTGAACGGCGGGGCTCCCGCCCTGCACCTGTACAGCTTCAATCAACACCGACCCGTCCTATCCGTTCTCGACCAGCTCGGCACCCTCGTGGCGAGCGCACGCAGAGGAGCACTATGACCACGCGCGCATTCCCCACCGGCACGATTCTCGGCTACCCGCGCATCGGCCGCCGCCGTGAGATGAAGCGCGCCGTCGAGGCTTTCTGGGCGGGCCGGATCTCCGCCGCCGAGCTCGAGCGAGCAGCGGCCGAGACACGGGCGGCCAACGATCGTCGCCTCGTCGAACTCGGCCTCGGCGCAGGGGACTCGTCCATTCCCGGAGGTTTCTCCTTCTACGACCAGGTGCTCGACGCCGCCGTCACCGTCGGTGCGGTGCCGACGCGGTTCCAGCACTTGACCGCGGATGACGGCTCGATCGACCTCGACGGGTACTTCACCATCGCCCGCGGGGACGGCGATGACCTCCCGGCCGAGATGACGAAATGGTTCGACACCAACTACCACTACCTCGTCCCCGAGATCGGCCCCGAAACCCGATTCCGGCTCGCCTCGCGTCGCCTCGTCGATGAGTTCGTCGAGTCGCGGGGGCGGGGCGTGCTCACCCGCCCGGTCATCGTCGGCCCGGTGACCTTCCTGCTGCTGTCGAAGCCGAGCGTGGACGCGCCCGAGGGGTTCCACCCGCTCGATCGGCTCGATGACCTGCTGCCGGTCTACGCCGAGCTGCTGAGAGAACTCGACGCCGTGGGAGCTGAATGGGTCCAGCTCGATGAGCCTGGGCTGGTCAGCGAGTCTCTGGGCGTGACATCCCGCGATCAGATCGCCTCGACGGAGCGCGCGTACGGTGCGCTCGCCGCCGCCCCCAGCCGGCCCCAGCTCTTCGTCGCCACCCAATACGCGAGCCTCGACGACGTGCTCCCCGCCTTGCTGGCCACCTCCGTCGAGGCCGTCGGACTCGACCTCGTCGCAGGCACGGTACCGACCGACATCCGCACCGACACCACACTCGTCGGCGGTGTGATCGACGGTCACAACATCTGGCGCGGCGACCTCGACCGCGCCCTGGAGAACTTGCACGCCCTCCGCCGCGTCGCGCGCAACGTCGCTGTGTCCACGTCGACCAACCTGTTCCACACCCCGCACGACGTGGAGGACGAACCCCTGCTTCCCGAGCACTTGCGCTCCTGGCTCGCCTTCGCCGATCAAAAGGTCGGGGAGGTGGCGACGCTCGCTCGCGGGCTCGTCGACGGGCCGGAGTCCATCGCCGAGACTGTGGAGGCCGCATCCGCAGCACTCGCGGACCGTCGTCGATCCGGCGGCGTCACCGACGGAGCGGTCCGCCGACGCGCCGCAGAGCTGGATGACACGGCGTTCTCACGCGGCGACTACGCGCACCGCGTTCAGGCCCAGAGTGCCCTGGGTCTGCCATTCCTGCCCACGACGACGATCGGGTCGTTCCCGCAGACCGGTGACATCCGCACCGCCAGGGCAGCGCGTGCTCGCGGCGACCTCACACAGAAGCAATACACCGACGCGATGCGGGCGGAGATCCGCTCGGTGATCGAGCTGCAGGAGCGCATCGGGCTCGACGTGCTGGTGCACGGGGAGCCGGAGCGCAACGACATGGTGCAGTACTTCGCCGAGCATCTCGACGGCTTCGCGGTCACCGAAAACGGGTGGGTGCAGAGCTACGGCAGTCGATGTACCCGGCCGTCCATCCTGTGGGGAGACGTGTCACGGCCTGCACCGATCACCGTCGAGTGGTCGACCTACGCTCAACAGCTCACGTCTCGCCCGGTCAAGGGGATGCTCACCGGACCGGTGACTATCCTCGCGTGGTCATTCGTCCGTGACGACCAGCCCCTCGGAGAGACCGCGAATCAGGTCGCGCTCGCGCTACGCGACGAGATCGCCGATCTCGAGCGGGCGGGCATCCGGATCGTGCAGGTCGACGAGCCGGCGTTGCGCGAGCTCCTGCCGCTCAAGCGAGACGCGCAGGCCGACTACCTGGAGTGGTCGGTGGATGCGTTCAGGCTCGCTACTTCAGGTGTGTCCGACGCCACTCAGATCCACACCCACCTGTGCTACTCGGAGTTCGGCGCGGTGATCGATGCCATCGACCAACTCGACGCCGACGTCACCTCGATCGAAGCGGCGCGCTCGAAGATGGAGGTCGTCCCCGACATCGCGCGCAGCGGCTTCGGCCGCGGCATCGGGCCGGGGGTGTACGACATCCACTCCCCGCGAGTACCCGGCGTAGCAGAGGTCACCGAGCTGATCGAGACCGCTCTGGGGTCCATCCCCGAGCGTCAGGTCTGGGTCAATCCCGACTGCGGCCTCAAGACCCGCGCCTACGCGGAGACCGTCGCCTCGCTGACGAACCTGGTCGATGCCACTCGCGGGGTGCGGAGCAGCCGGGGCCGCTGAGAGGTGTGGAGTGCGCCCGCACTCACACGGAGCGGAGGACCGCCACCACCTTGCCGAGCACCTCGGCGTAGTCGCCGAGGATCGGTTCGAACGCGCTGTTGCGCGGCAGCAGCCAGGTGTGGCCATCCCGCTGCCGGAAGACCTTGACGGTCGCCTCGTCGTCGAGCATCGCCGCCACGATGTCGCCGTTCTGCGCATCCCGTTGCTGGCGTACGACGACCCAGTCGCCATCGCAGATCGCCGCGTCGATCATCGATTCGCCGACGACCTTGAGCATGAACAGCTCACCCTTCCCGACGAGCTGACGCGGGAGCGGGAACACCTCGTCGATCTGCTGATCGGCCGTGATCGGGATACCGGCGGCGATGCGTCCCACCATCGGCACCATCGCCGCGTCGCCCACCGGGATCGGATTGTCCACGGGGACGTCGCTGTCGATGGGGGGTAGGTCGATGAGGATCTCGAGGGCGCGGGGACGGTTCGGGTCGCGGCGGAGATAGCCGCTGAGTTCGAGCTGGTTCAGCTGATGGGTGACGCTCGACAACGACGCGAGGCCGACGGCGTCACCGATCTCGCGCATGCTCGGCGGGTAACCCCGTGCGGTGATGGATCGCTGAATCGCGTCGAGGATGGCCAACTGCTTGTCGCTCAAGCTCTTGCGCCGTCGCGTCTTCGACTTGCCGTTGCCGGCTTCTGCGCGAGCGTCCAGCGTCGGACCGGTCGAATCATCGCGATCGATCATGGTTGCTCCGTCTCGAGGGGATCGCCCTCGCGATCCGATGTCGGTGGTACCTGATTGCATCAGCACCAGCACTCGAAACTGTATCCAGTTCGCGCTCAGGAACCAAACACCCGTTCGAGTGTGTCGCGGCCGGAATCCCGGTCGTCTCGAATATTCACTTGAAACGGCGGCTGATCGAATGTATGTTCGGAACACAGTTTCGTATCCGGCGCTCCCGGCCGAGCGCCGGGTACGAGCTACTTCATCAAGACCCGTCACTTCAACGCCCGCGATCCCGACGATGCCCACAACCCGGACAGGCGACCAGAGAGGCCCGAACATGACTGCAGCAACCCTCGACCGGTGGACGATCTCCGCGGCGTCGTCGATCGTCACCTCGCCGATCGTCACCTCTCCGGTCGTCTCCTCTCCGGTGGGAGCCCCATCGCGGCTGAGACTGACCGCTCGTGGTCGGGCGGTCCTGGCCGGCATCGTCGTGCTCCCTCTCGCCATCGGGATCGCCGTCTTCTCCTGGGGTTCCGGATCGGCCATCGCGACCGACGTGACGTCCACTGCGGGGTTCGAGTACGTCCAGGTCGAGAGCGGGCAATCGCTCTGGCAGGTCGCGGCGGCGATCGCTCCGCAGGCCGACCCTCGCGACGTCGTGTCCGACATCATCCATCTGAACGGTCTCCAGAGTTCCGACGTGCAGCCCGGGCAGCGTCTGGCTGTCCCGCAGGCCTACGCCGACTGAACGAACCGCACGTCGATCTGTCGACGCGCTCACTCTCGGCGAATCGCTCGGGTTATCCGGCCGACCTAGGCTGAGCGGATGACCTCGCTCGACGATCTCCCGATCCGCGACGACCTGCGCGGTCTGACGCCATACGGCGCCCCGCAGCTCAACGTGCCGATCGCTTTGAATGTGAACGAGAACACCCACCCCATCCCCGAAGCGGTCGCTCACGACATCATCACGTCGGTCGCGACCGCCCTCCTCGGTGTGAACCGGTATCCCGACCGTGAATTCACCGCGCTACGTCAGGCTCTCGCCGACTACGTCGGCCATGACGTCCGTGTCGACGAGATCTGGGCGGCCAACGGGTCCAACGAGGTCCTCCAGCAGGTGATGCAGGCGTTCGGCGGGCCGGGCCGCACGGTCCTCGGCTTTCCCCCGACCTACTCGATGCATTCGATCATCGCCGCCGGCACCGGTACCTCCTGGGTGACCGGGCAGCGAGACGACGGATTCGACATCTCGCCAGCCACAGTCGTCGCGCACATCCGCCGCACCTCACCCGATGTGGTCTTCCTATGCTCGCCCAACAACCCCACGGGCACCCCGCTCTCCTTGGAAACCGTCGATGCCGCCTACTCGGCCACGGAGGGGATCGTGCTCGTCGACGAGGCGTATGCGGAGTTCGCCCACCACGACACGCAGAGCGCGCTGACTCTGCTGGCGGGTCGGCCCCGCCTTCTCGTGTCGCGCACGATGAGCAAGGCGTTCGCGTTCGCCGGTGCCCGGGTCGGCTACCTCGTGGCGGACCCTGCTGTGATCGACGCGATCCGTCTGGTGCGACTGCCCTACCACCTGTCGGCGCTGACGCAGGCGGCGGCGATCGCAGCCCTCGCGCACGCCCCCGAGCTGCTGGCGACGGTCGACGACGTCAAGACGCAACGCGATCGGCTGCTGGTCGAACTCCGCAAGCTGGGCTTCACCGCGTGGCCGAGTGATGCGAACTTCGTGCTCTTCGGCGGTGTCGAGGACCCGCACGGCTTGTTCACCGACCTGCTCGCCGAGGGCATCCTCATCCGCGATGTCGGCATCCCAAACCACCTGCGCGTGTCGGCGGGCACTGAGGCGGAGACGACCGCCTTCCTCGCCGCTCTCGCGCGGCTGCGCTGATTCCTCGCTCGGTAGAATCGATCCATGGCCTCCGAGCGCACCGCCCACCTCCGCCGGGAGACCAGCGAGTCGAGCATCGACTTGTCCATCGACCTCGACGGCACCGGGGCATCCGACATCACCACCTCCGTGCCGTTCTTCGATCACATGCTCACCGCCTTCGCCAAGCACTCGCTCGTCGACCTAGTGATCCGAGCGAGCGGTGATATCGAGATCGATGTGCACCACACCGTCGAGGACATCGGAATCGTGCTCGGCAAGGCCATCGCGCAGGCGCTTGGTGACAAGGCCGGTATCGCGCGCTTCGGAGATGCGGTGGTGCCGCTCGACGAGGCACTCGTTCAAGCCGTGGTCGACGTGTCCGGGCGGCCGTTCCTCGTCCACGGCGGCGAGCCGGCCGGGTTCGAGTACCACCTCATCGGCGGTCACTTCACCGGGAGCATGGTGCGGCACGTGTTCGAGGCGATCAGCTTCAACGCGGGGCTCACCGTGCACGTGCGGGTATTGTCTGGCCGCGACCCGCACCACATCGCGGAAGCGGAGTTCAAAGCGTTCGCGCGTGCTTTCCGTCAGGCGATCGCCCCCGATGCGCGCGTCGACGGGGTGCCGTCCACTAAGGGCGCCCTCTAGTGGCGCCATCCGTGGTGGTACTCGACTACGGGTCGGGCAATGTGCACTCCGCAGTGAAGGCGCTCGAGCATGCAGGCGCCGACGTCGAGCTGACTGCCGATCGCCGGAGGGCCGCCGAGGCTGACGGACTCCTCGTCCCCGGGGTCGGAGCATTCGCCGCGGTGGCGGACGCACTGGAGGCCGCGCGTGGACGCGAGCTCATCGACCGCCGCCTGGCGGGTGGTCGTCCGGTGCTGGGCATCTGCGTCGGGATGCAGATCATGTTCGAACGCGGAGTTGAACGTGGTGTCGAAGCGGCGGGGCTGGGGGAATGGCCCGGAACGGTCGCCGAGCTCGATGCGCCGGTACTTCCGCACATGGGCTGGAATACCGTCGACGCGGCGGCAGACTCCGTGCTGTTCGATGGGATCGCCGATGAGCGCTTCTACTTCGTGCACTCGTACGCGGCTCAGCGTTGGGAGATGGACACCGCGCCGCCCATGAAGCCCGCCAAGCTCACCTGGGCGGAGCACGGCACGCGCTTCCTGGCAGCGGTCGAGAACGGTCCGCTCTCCGCGACCCAGTTCCACCCCGAGAAATCCGGAGCAGCCGGGCTCCGCCTGCTCTCCAACTGGATCGGCAGCCTCAGCAGCAACTAGGCTCTGGAGCCGTTGTGCCCGCGCCGCGGGCGCGAGCGGACTAAGGACATCTGATGAGTGAGTTCAACCAGACACCTGGCTTGGTGCTCCTGCCGGCAGTGGACGTCGCCGGTGGCAAGGCGGTACGGCTCACCCAGGGCGAGGCCGGCTCCGAGACCAGCTACGGCGACCCCGTCGACGCCGCTGAGGACTGGGCGGCGCAGGGCGCCGAGTGGGTGCACCTGGTCGACCTCGATGCGGCCTTCGGGCGCGGATCGAACCATTCACTGATCCGCAAGGTGATCCGCCACGTGCGCTCGGACGTGAACGTCGAGTTGTCCGGCGGCATCCGGGACGATCGGTCCCTGGACGCGGCGCTAGCAAGCGGGGCGAAGCGGATCAACCTCGGCACTGCTGCGCTGGAGAACCCGGAGTGGGCGGCGCACGTGATCGCGCAGTACGGCGAAGCGGTCGCTGTCGGACTCGACGTACGCGGCACGACCCTCGCCGCGCGAGGCTGGACGAAGGAGGGCGGCGACCTGTGGCAGGTACTCGACCGGCTCGAAGAGGCCGGATGCGCGCGCTATGTCGTCACCGATGTGACCAAGGACGGCACGCTCGAGGGCCCGAATCTCACCCTGCTCCGCGCGGTCGCCGAGCGCACGGATAAGCCGGTGATCGCGTCGGGCGGTATCGCCAGCCTCGACGACATCGCGGAATTGCGCGAACTCGTGCGCTTCGGCGTCGAGGGCGCCATCGTCGGCAAGGCGCTATATGCGGGGGCTTTCACGCTCGCCGAGGCGCTCGACGTCGCCAGCGACTAACGTCTAGCAACTCGCGTTCAGTGACCGACACCCAGCGGACGACATCCAGCGACCGGCACTCAGTGATTGACCACCGGTGACCGGACACGAGCCCGGCCCGCACAGCGCCGGTGCGGACAGCGCCGGTGTGCCCTGGGAGGGTCGGCGGTTCGAGCCGAACCCGTTCGCATCGGATGACGGCGCGGCGGATCCGCGACTGCTGGACGCGCTGACGGCTTTCCGTGAGGGGCGGTCCGATCGCGCGATGGTGGTCGATGCTGTGCGCGACGCACGCCTGCTGGTGCCGCTGGTTGCAGCGGTGGGGGAGTCCGGGATCGACGCGCAGCAGGTGCGGGTCGATAGATCCTCCGACCTGTCGATCGTGACGGTCGCCGGACCCGATGGACGGGATGTCATGCCCGCCTTCACCTCCGCCGCGGCGATGAGGTCGTGGAAGCCGGACGCCCGACCGGTACCCGTGGATGCCGTGCGCGTCGCTCTGGCCGCTGCAAGCGAGGGCACCGAGCTGGTCATCCTCGACCCGACGGCAGCGACCGAGTTCGTCATCCGCCGACCGGCGCTGTGGGCGATCGCGCAGCGCTCGGCGTGGTCGCCGCCCGAGACGGATCCCGAGGTCATCGCCGCCTTGCGAGAATCGGTCGAAGCCGAGCACGTCGTCTCCGCCATCAGTGTGACCGCCGGCGACCCGCGCTCCCGGCTGATCGCGCCGGAGGTCCTCATCGAACTGTCCCTCCATCCAGGGCTCGCCCAGCCCACGATCGCCGTGCTCCTCCGCCGCCTCCAGAGCCTGTGGGCCGGCTCATCGATCATCGCCGAGCGCGTGGACTCCCTTTCGGTGAGGCTCGTTCCGACCGGGGACTAGTCGACCGGACCGGTCCACTTCTCTCCGGCGCCTTTGCCAGGCGGATCGGGGATCGGCGAGGCTTCGCGGAACGCCAATTGCACCGACCGGAGGCCGTCGCGCAGCGCTCGCGCGTGCTGGTCGCCGAGGTCCGGCGCCGCCGCGGTCACCAGGCCGGCGAGCGCGTTGATGAGTTTGCGCGCCTCATCGAGGTCGAGCTGGGACTGCGGATCGTCGGCGAGCCCGCATTTGACCGCCGCCGCGCTGAGCAGATGCACCGCGACCGTATTGATCACCTCGATCGCGGGTACCTCGGCGATGTCCCGCGTCGCCTCGTCGGCCGTCGTATCGGGATAGACGTGCTCATGCGCGCGCCCGTCGGACCTGCTGTCACTCGATCCTTCGCTCACGGGGAGTTCCTCTGGTAGTGTTCTGGAGGCTCCGGCGTTTCATCGCGCCGGAACGAAAGTGGAGATCCTCCCACCCGCGC
>CAXTLO010000018.1:873-21033 GCA_964244965.1 uncultured Marisediminicola sp. | reverse complement strand
TGAGCGGATGCCGCAGCTCGAGTCCGGCGGCACGGTAGGCCGCGTCGATCACCCGCATGTTCGCGACAGCATCCTCGGAACCCGTGAGTGCTGGCACACCGGTCCGGACGGCGTCGCGAAACGCCTCGAGCTGGTAGCTGTAGCTCGGCCGGCGGGGGAACCGCTCGAGGCGACGTCCCTCGGCGGTGCGCACGAGCACGGCGTGGAACGCCTGCGGGTGGTACGGCCCGAGCACCCGCACGCTGCCTCCGGTTCCGCGGATGGTCGCGGATGCGTCGACGGCGTGCGCGGACCAGATCGAACTGGTCACTGTCCCTGTGACGCCGGAGGGGAATCGGAGCTCCGCCCGGAGGTATCTGTCGATTCCGCCGATCGCGCGCGCCGTGGCATCCGTCACCTCGGGTTCCTCGCCGACGATGCTGCGTACGAGATGGATCGGGTAGCAGCCGACGTCCATCGTGGTGCCGCCGCCGAGAGCGAGCTGCCAGCGGATGTCGCGCCCGGGCGGAATCGGGATCGCGAAGCTCGCCGACACCGACTCCAGCTTCCCGAGCTCACCGGATCGCGCGAGCTCGACGAGGCGATGCATCAGCGGGTGGTATCTGTAGTGGAACGCTTCCATCACCACTCGAGAGCTGTCCGCCGCTGCCCGCGCGAG
Source organism: uncultured Marisediminicola sp. (assembly GCA_964244965.1). Classification (GTDB taxonomy): domain Bacteria; phylum Actinomycetota; class Actinomycetes; order Actinomycetales; family Microbacteriaceae; genus Marisediminicola. The sequence goes on along the minus strand of CAXTLO010000018.1, from coordinate 20,375 downwards.
CACCTCCGCCTCCTGGGCATTCGCGGTGAACGGCTTCTCGACGAGCACGTGCTTACCCGCAGCGAGCGCGGCGATCGCCCACCGGCCGTGGAGAGCACTGGGCAGCGGGATGTACACAGCATCCAGCCGCGGATCGGCGATGAGGGACTCGTAACTGCGGTGCACCTCCGGGATACCGCGCCGCGCGGCGAAGGCTCGAGCGCGGGCTGGGTCGCGGGCGGCAATCGCGGTGACCCGCACCCCGGGGACATCCGCGGCGGGCCGGATGATGCCGCGGTCGACGATGCTCGCCGCGCCGAGTACGCCGATCCGGAGGTCGCTCATGCTCTCATCCTCCCGCTCAGGACAGGCGACGTTGCAAATGGATCGTCACCGTGTCGCCCGCGGTCTTGCCGATCGCGCGGCACAGTTCCGCCTTGATGGGGAGCTTGTGCGTCCCGTCTCCGAGCGCCATGAACGAACTGACGAACGGTTCGCCTTCGACGCTGCCGGAGACCTTGACCAGGCCGCGGGTCTGGAAGAAGTCAGCCGAGCCGTCCATCACGACATAGGTCCATCCACCCTTCGCCTCGCTCTTCACGAGCGTCGCGACGAATCGATGGTCGAGCGGTGTCTCAGTCATGGCAGTTCCTTTCGTGGATTCGGTGTTCAGACGAGGCGATCAGATGAACAGGGCGACGATGAGTGCGATGAGGAGGAGCTTCAGCAGCCAGTCGCCGGCGTGCAGGGTGGCGGTCACGATGGGCACACGTTCCCAAATCACCGAGCCGGTGAGCAGGACGACGGCGAAGCCCAACCAGAGCACGACGGCTAAGAGGAGCGCGGGACCGATGTCCGTCATGTCCGCTCGGCGCGCGACGTACGTGAACACCGACGCGAGAACGGCACTGCGCACGACCTCGAGCGCGACTTTCCAGGGGGCGGTGGAGCCACGGTCGGGCGTACGGTCCCCGAGCGCTCTCGCCTCTAGTGGTGACAGCAGCGCGTAGTACGTCGAGCTGAAGATGAACGCCGCGACAGAGGCGACGGCGATGGCTACGGCGATCATGGATGACTCCTTTTTAGTACTCGTTAGTACGATTGCGTCGACACTAGGACGAGATTATTGTACTGTCAAGTACTAAAGGAGGCGATGTGTCGGAGAAGGACGTCAGCCGATCGCGAGGTCGACCGCGCGGCAGCGACGGCTCTGCGCTGCTCGATATCGCCCGCGACGAGTTCCTTGCTCAGGGATACGCCCGAACCACCATGGACGCCATCGCGGCGCGTGGTCGGATCTCCAAGCAGTCCCTCTACGGCCGGTACTCATCCAAGGAGCGTCTGTTCGCCGCGGTCGTGTCGGACTGGGTGGACCGAGGGGCCGATTCGATGCGCCCGCACACCGATGCCCTCGTCGCGTCCGCCGATGTCTCCCGAGCTCTCCTCCGCCTTACCCAGACCCTTCAGGCCGCCATCTTGAGCACACCGGTGCTGCAGATGCGCACCCTTGTCGCGGCCGAGGCGGCACGGTTCCCCGACGTGGCGCGCGATTACGTATCGCGGAGCTGGGACCGCAACCTGCGCACGCTGGCCGAGGCCCTGGCCGTGCTGGCTGAGCGAGGGGACCTACGGACGGATGATCCGGCTCTCGCCGCCGAGCAACTGACCTGGCTCGCCCTCGCCGCGCCCCTCAACCGGCTCACGCTTCAGGCCGGTGCCGACCCGTACAGCGACGCCGACCTGAACGATATCGCCCGTGAAGCGGTCAGGACCTTCCTCGACCGCTTCGGCGCTTGAGTCGACTATTCACCACGCCGATTCGGGCGCGACGACCACCGGCACAGGGGTTGTCGACCAGTGGGTTCCGTAGCCGTAGTGACTGCTCGCCCACGGCGACGCCCAGATCGCCTGTGCGGTCTTCTCCGCCGGTGCGCCCGCGTCGAGAGACGCGACGATCTCGTCGTAGCTGCCTTGGATGATCAGATTCTCCGCTGCCATCTCCGCCGCGACCACCAGATCGGGGTAGCTGCCCAGCCCGCTCCCACCGCCCGATCCGTGCCCGTTGTTGAGCGGGTTGTTGCGGTTCCACCAGTCGGGAGGTCCGTTCTCCTGGCGCATCCAGCGCAGGATGACGTCGACGTTGTCCTGGGTCATCGGCCACTCGCCGTAGATGAGCACGAGCCTGGCCCAGTCGTGGTTGGTGCGACCGGCGGCGAGGGTCTGCACTCCCGGAGTGACCGACAGTCCGTCGCGGGCGAGTTGAACGCCGGGCACATCCGCGGCGACCAGGAGCCCCTGCGTGCGCTGCACCTTCGCATCGGTGGTCACAGCGGCCGAGGGCTGTGGCGGCGGCGCAAGCGCGAACCCTGCGACGAGCCCGAGTACGGCCAGCACCGCGCCAGCGCTGACGAGCCGCTTGGCGAGACCCGGCCGCGCCGTCTGCACCCGGCGAACGGGGCGCGGTCGAACGCGGCGGGGGCGAGGTTCGAGTGCGTGTGACATGAGGTTGCGGCGGGAGCACGTGTTCGGTCGACGTCCGGCACGGGCAGGTCCGGACGGCCCGTCGAGTGTAACAAGGGAGCCGGGCCGCCGCCCAGGGCGGTTCTGGCTACGCTCGCACCATGACCGATGCCACGACGCTCCAGTACCTGCCACGCTTCTTCGTGACTCAGCGCATCACGATGATGGTGAACCGTTACGAGATCGTGGAGGCGAACGCCGACGGATCGACCGGGCGCACGCTCGCCGTGGCGCAGCAGAAGCGGATGGCGATGCGCGAGCAGGTCACCTTCCACTCCGACGACTCCCGCTCCGTGCCCATCTTCGGCTTCCGGGCTCGCCAGGTGATGGAACTCGCCGCCCAGTACGACGTGACGTCTGCGGACGGCACGGTGATCGGCTCGTTCCAGAAGGACTTCGGCGCGAGCTTCCTCCGCTCGAGCTTCCATCTGCGCGCGCCCGGGCTCGACGCCTACGGGCAGGAGCGGAACCAGGCGGTCGCGCTCATCCGCCGATTCGTGGACTTCCCGTTCTCCTTCCACTTCGACTTCACCGACCGCCCATCGGGCCAGCTCGTCATGTCCAGCGAGCGCCAGTTCAGCTTGCGTGATCGGTACACGGTCGCCGTGCCCGACCAGCGTCTGGACTGGCGGCTCGCCGCCGCGATGGCGGTCGGATTGGACGCCCTGCTGCAGCGCTGACCGCGCGTTCCTTTCCGCCGCGAGCTTTCATCGCTAACGTCGAGGCGACGGCCGCAGCATCCGCCCCGATCCCGAGAACAGGCTCATCGTGACCGATACAACCAGCGCCCTCTCCATCACCGGGCTGGTGAAACGCTTCGGGGATCAGGTCGCGGTCGACGGGATCGACCTCGACGTGCCCACCGGGTCGTTCTACGGTCTCGTCGGACCGAATGGCGCGGGCAAGACGACGACGCTCTCGATGGCGACCGGGCTCATGAGGCCAGACGCGGGCCGGATCGTCGTCCACGGCGTCGATGTGTGGCAGGACCTGCTCCAGGCGAAGCGCCTGGTCGGAGTGCTGTCGGACGGGGTGCGGCTGTTCGACCGGTTATCGGGCGAGCAACTGGTGACGTACGCCGGGTTGCTGAGCGGGATGACTCGGGAGACGGTCGCTCCTCGCGTCGCCGACCTGCTGCGCCTGCTCGATCTGCGCGACGCCGCAGCGAAGCTGGTCGTCGACTACTCAGCCGGGATGACGAAGAAGATCGCCCTCGCCTGCGCCCTGGTGCACGCCCCGCGGCTCCTCGTACTGGACGAGCCGTTCGAATCCGTCGACCCGGTGTCGGCCGCGAACATCCGCGACATCCTGCACGGCTACGTGCGCAACGGCGGCACGGTGATCGTCTCCAGTCACGCCATGGACCTGGTGCAGCGGATGTGCGACCACGTCGCGATCATCGACGCCGGCCGGGTGCTCGTCGCCGGACCCGTCGATGAGGTGCGCGGAGAGTCCACCCTGGAGGACCGCTTCGTCGAACTCGTCGGCGGTCGGCTGAACGAGGAGGGACCGGAGTGGTTGCGCACCTCCTGAGGATGCGCCTGCTGCTGTTGGGCAATTCGCTCAAGCGAAGCGCCTGGCAGCTGGTGGCCCTCATCATCGGGGCCCTCTACGGCATCGGCGTCCTCGTGTTCGCGGTCATCGGGCTCGTCGCCCTGTCGTTCGCGCCGCTGGAGATCGCACGCACCGCGGTCATCCTCGGCGGGGCCGCGGTCATCATCGGTTGGCTCGTCATCCCGCTGGTGCTGTCGGGCATCGACCAGACCCTCGACTCTGCGCGACTCGCGACCTTCCCCATCCCGATGCGTCAGCTGCTCATCGGCCTGGCGCTGTCAGGGGTGCTGGGCGTCCCAGGGCTGGCGACGCTCATCGGCTCGCTCGCCACGGTGGGCACGTGGTCGCGTTACCCGCTCGCTGCGGCGGCGGCGCTGGTATGCGCAGTGATCGCGACGCTCACCTGCGTCGTCGGATCGCGGATGATCGCGGCGCTGAGCGCCACCCTCGCGAGCGGTCGCCGGTACCGGGAGCTCGCCGGGGTGCTCGTGTTCATCCCCCTGGTACTGGCAGGCCCCATCCTGAGCACTCTCGGGTCGGGCATCACGGATGCCGCAGCGCTCCTGCCCACCATCGCGGACGCGGTCTCGTGGACGCCCATCGGAGCTGTGTGGTCGGTCCCCGCGGATCTCGCGGTCAGCGACGCCGGAGCCGCGGCACTGAAGCTCCTGATCGCCGTCGCTACGCTCGTCGCGTTCGCTCTGCTCTGGCGGCGCAGCCTGGGTGTCGCGCTCGAAACGCCCCCTCGGTCGGCCACTACTCGGGCCACGCGGTCCGGGCTCGGCCTGCTCGGACTGTTCCCCGGCACCCCGACCGGCGCGGTGGCGGCGAGGGCGCTCAGCTACTGGGTGCGCGACCCGAGGTATGCCAGACAGCTGATCTTCGTGCCCATCCTGCCCCTGCTGATGTTCTTTTACGGCACGGTCACGGAGTCCCCCGGTATCTTCATCGCCTCCGGCCCGCTGGTCGCGTTCGTGATGTCCATCGCCATCTACGCGGACGTCGCCATGGACGGCACCGCCTTCGCGACGCACATCTCGTCGGGGATATCCGGTATCGCCGATCGCGCCGGGCGGGTCATCGCGGTCGCGAGCTTCACGCTTCCGGCGGTACTCGTGGTCACCGTGGCGACGGTCGCGCTCGCGTCGACCTGGGAGCTGCTGCCGGGATTGCTCGCCGTCGGGTTCGGGATCGCGCTGAGCGGATTCGGTGTCGCTAGTGTCGTGTCGGCGCGGATCGTCTTCCCCGTGGTGGGGCCGGGCGACAATCCGTTCAAGACTCCGCCAGGGGCGGGCGTATCGAGCACGATCGCGACCTTCGTGTGCTGGGGCCTGGTGCTCCTGCTGATCCTGCCGGAGCTGGCGCTCGCGATCGCCGGTTTCGTCACCGGATCGGTGCTGCTCGGTGTGATCGCACTCGTCGTCGCTCTCGGCTGGGGCGCCGCCGTCACCGTGCTCGGTATCCGTATCGGGGGAAGGATCCTCGATCGGCGAGCGCCCGAGCTGATGACCCTGTTGATGAAGAACGCGAGTTGACAACCCTGTTGATGAAGAACGGGTGATTAGGGCGACGTGATCGACAGCGTCACGTGATCGGCGAGCCGGTACTCCCCTGCGATGGGCGCGACGGCGGCAAGCGATATGTGCTGATCCCGGGCGATCCGATCGGCCGTCGGGAACCACGGGCGGCCTTCCGAGACCAGAATGAGCAAGCCGTCGATGTCCCCGACGGGTGAGAAGTCGGCGCCGGGCGTCGTCTGCGCGTACAGACCGATCGCTGCGCTCCGTGCCACCGACCGCACGGCGTCGGGGACGTCGGTAACCGCGACGCCCACCTCGCTGATCGAAAGGACATCGGCCGGACCCAGTCCTCGGGTGGGGGTTACGAGATCACGCCGTGCGATCAACTCGAGCACGGTTCCGTCCGGCGCTTCGAAGTACAGCGACCTCGCGTTCCACGGTCCGGATGCCTCGATCTCGTCACGCCCGTCCGCCTGGAGCAGCGAGACGCGATCGAGAAGAAGGCGTTTCGCGGCGCCGAAGGACGTGTCGGGAATCAGGAACGCGAGGTGGTGGTGGCCGACCACGCCCGCATCCGTGTCCAGCTCGAGGCGACTCGCACCGACCTGGATGCTCGCGCGTGCCGAGTCTCGGCTGGTGGGTAATCCGAGCACCTGCTCGAAGAAGTTCGCGGTCGCGTGTGCATCGGGGACGCTGATTTGTGCGTGGGTGATCTGCATGTAGCGAGTCAACAAGTTCAAGTTGGCTTGAAGTCAAGAGCGTATTCCCCGAGACTCGGGTCATGCCGAGGATCTCTCCCGACGAGCACCTGACGATCGGTGCCATCGCGACGCGGGCGGGCGTGTCGACGCCGACTCTGCGGTACTACGAGGAGCGCGGGCTCATCCACTCCGTGCGGACCGCCGGCAACGCGCGACTGTTCCGACGGCACACGCTCCGACGGCTCGCCGTGATCGCGGCCGGTCAGGTGGTCGGGTTAAGTCTCGACGAGATCCGCGACGCACTCAGCGGCATCCCCGTCGATCGCGCGCCGACTCAACGGGAATGGCGTCGCATGTCGGAGAGGTGGGCGACGCTCCTCCAGCGACGCATCGACACCCTCGCGATCCTGCAACAGGACCTCGACGGGTGCATCGGGTGCGGATGCCTCTCACTCGGCAGGTGCACGCTCTTCAATGCCGACGACGAGGCAGCGCGCGAGGGCCCGGGCTCGCGGTGGTTCCGGTCCGCTACCGGAGAGCGACATTGACAGGTGCTGGAAGCTGCGCGCTGGGACCTCAGCCGGAAGTCGGCGGCGTCGTGGACTCCGACGTGGGGCCGGGCTTGGCAGGGTCGGCGGTCTGAGCCGCATCGGTGGCATCCGTCGACGACAGCACGGCATCGGCTGGGGCGTTCCGAGCCCGGGTGAGCAGCACGAACGGTACGGCGAGTGCCGAGAAGGCGCCGCCGACCAGGAGCGACGCGCCGTACCCGCCGATATCGGCGGTGCGTCCGAGGATCGGCTGGAACACGACTCCCCCGCCGCTGCCGAGGAGGGAGTCGAACGAAAGCACGGTCGCGCGCTGCTTCGACGGGATCATGTCGTTGAGGTAGGCGCGGTGCACCGGGTCGTCGATCGCCGAGACGACGCCCCACACCGCGACCAGCCCGACCGCGACCCAGAAGTTCGTCGTGATCCCCAGGCCGACCAGCACGACCACGCTCGCGATCGTCGCGAGGAGGATCGTCGACGTTCGGCGTCGGAAGATCCGTCGCACCACCGGTGAAAGGGCGCCGCCGACAATCGACGCTCCCGCGAGCAGGGCGGCGGCGAGGCCGGCGATCGAGTACGCCTCCGGGTCTCCCCACAGATCGAGCAGGTGGGGCTGCAACGCATAGAAGACGTAGATCCCGACACCGGCGGTGAACGGACTGGCGAGCATCAGCCACCGCACCGGCGGATTGACCAGGCCGTATTTGACCGAGGCTCGGAAGACGGTGCGGGTCGCCTTGATCGGCCCCTCGCTTCGATCCGGCACGAACCCGAGATCGCGCATCAGCATCGCCGCGACCACGAACATGACGACGAGGATGCCGGCGCGCACGAGGAAGGGCACTCCGAGGTCGGTCGCCTGCGCGATCACCCCGCCGAGGACGGACCCGGAGAACATCGCGATCCCGCCGACGATCTGAGAGCGACCGAACACGGTCTCGAGGCTCCCCCGATATCCGGTCGCCTGCAGCGCGTCGACCAGCCAGGCGTCGACGGCGCCGGAGAAGAAGGTGAACCCGAGCCCGAGAAGCACCGAGACGACGGCCCACGCCCAGAAAGGTGACTGCCAGACCCAGAGCAGGTAGTACAGCACCGTGGTGACGGCGAGCGTCAGAGTGCCGAGCAGATAGGAGGCTCGTCGGCCGAGGGTGTCAGCCACCACACCCGTCGGGATCTCGAACACCAGCATCCCCGCGGTGAAGAACGCGTTCGCCGCGAACGCCTCGAGGTTGCTGAGCCCCGCATCGAGGAGGAACAGCGTGTTGATGCCCCAGATGAAGGAGGCCGCGAGCGTGTTACCGAGCATCAGTGCGTAATAGGTGCCCTGCACGCGGCCCGGCGTGCTGGTGTGGGAAGCGGAGGTGTTCGTCATCCTCTTCCTCCTGGCGCCGATGCGCGACACCTTGCATCATCCTGCTGATGGCGAGCCACCGCCAATCGAACAGGGATCACGTGCTCCGACGACCCCGGAACAGGCGTCGAATCCACGCGGATCCTCGGCTCGTCCAGTCATCCGTGAACTGATTCGACAAGTGGAAGGCCTGATTCGCGGGGTCTGCGCCCTCAGAGATCGCACGGATCACCTCTTCCGCACGGGCATGCTGCCCGTCCCCGGACGGCGGCTCGTCGGGTTCGACACGCGGTCCCGTCACGGCACTCTCCTCCACCTCGCGAAGTCGACGCTATCCGGTGAAGCGGTGTATTCGGCGCCCTTTCTCGATCGACGACGCCGCCGACGCCGACGCCGACGCCGACGCTCGCTTCACCGCTCCGGGTCAGGCCGCGCGCTCGCCGTGCCGGAAGTGCGGGTAACTGACGTACCCCGCGTCTCCCCCTTGGTAGAAGGTGGCCGGGTCCGCCTCCTGCAGCGGCAGGTCGGCCCGGAATCTCTCGACGAGGTCGGGGTTGGCCAGGAAGGCGCGCCCGAAGCTGACGAGGTCGGCGCCTTGGTCGAGCCAGCGCTGCCCGTCGGCCTTACCGGGCGCGCTCCCATCCCCCGATGCCGCGGAGGGGTTGACCACGAGCGCGCCGTCCCAACTCGAACGGAGCTCGCGCACGATGGCATCGCCTCCCGTCGTCGTGAGATGAAGGTAGGCCATACCAACCGGTGACAAGGCGCTGAGCAGTGCGTCGTACATCGCAGGCACGTCGGTCTCGACCACGTCCCAGATGTTCGAGCCGGGCGACAGTCGCAGAGCGACCCGGTCGGCACCGATGGCCGCCGCCGTCGATTCGACCGCTTCGACGGCGAATCGGATGCGGTTGGCGATCGATCCCCCGTAACGGTCGTCACGCAGGTTCGAGTTCCCGGCCAGGAACTGCTGGATGAGGTAGCCGTTGGCGCCGTGCAGCTCGACGCCGTCGAAACCGGCCCGGATGGCTCGCTCCGACGCGGCGGCGTACGCGTGCACCTGTGCACCCACCTCCGCGGTCGACAGGGCACGTGGCACCGGCGCGGGCCGTGCGCCCGACGCCGTGTGCAGCGTGGCATTGGCCGCGACGGCGGAGGGTCCCACCGGATGTTCGCCCGCTACCTCGACGTGACCGATACGTCCTCCGTGCATGATCTGCGCGAAGATCCGGCCTCCGTTCGCATGCACCGCCGCCGTGACGGGCTGCCAGGACTCGACCTGCGCATCGCTGAACAGCCCCGGCGTCATCGCGTTCGACTGGCCGAGGAGGCTGGGCTGAACGCCCTCGGTGATGATCAGACCGGCGCTGGCGCGCTGAGCGTAGTAGGTGGCGGCAGCCGGGGTAGCGAGCCCATCGCGGGTGCTGCGCATCCGGGTCATGGGAGCCATCACCATCCGGTTCGGAGTAGTCAGGGCAGATGAGCGGAAGGGATCGAACAACGTGGGCATGTACGGGTCCTCTGTAGGCGGCGACCGGTGGTGCACCGGCCCGGCTCCCCCGATGAGGAACAGACGCCAGGCTAACCCCTGACGTTGACGTCAGGGGCAAGCGCACTGATTGCGGATGCGGCGGTCCTCACACCGGGGCGCGAGTGCCCGAGCCCACCTCGATCGCGTCTTGGAGGCGTCGTCGCGCCTGTGCGAGAGCGTCGATCTGGCCGTCTATGCGCGCGCGTTCGGCGAGAAGCAGGTTCACCTGGGGCTCGGTCAGCGATCCCGTCGTCATGCAGGGCAGCACATCGACGATGGTCCGGCTGGCCAGCCCGGCCGCGTAGAGCTGCTGGATGAGGCGCACCCGTGCGACGGCCTGGTCGTCGAAGTGACGTTGCCCGCTGCTGCTGCGCTCGGACGTCAGCAGCCCCTGCTCCTCGTAGTAGCGCAGCGCCCGCACGCTCACGCCACCTCGTCGGGCGAGTTCCCCTATCCTCACGAGCTCTCCTCCGTGATCGTGACGCCGACCTCAGCGCTGAATTCTACGCGGCGGCTCGTCGGGGTCCGGGATGACGTCGTCGCCGCCTCATCCGACCTGTCCACGACCGGCCGACTCAGGACCGGGCGGGGTGACGGGACGATCAGGCGAGGCCGAGTTCGTAGGCGAGGATGACCGCCTGCACCCGGTCGCGAACCCCGAGTTTGAACAGGATGCGGCCGACGTGGGTTTTGACCGTGGACTCGGTGACGAAGAAGCGGTGGGCGAGCTCGGAGTTGTTCAACCCGCCGGCGAGGGCGACGAAGATCTCCAGTTCGCGTTCGGTCAGGTCGCGCACCTGCGGAGGGATGTCCTCCGTACCGCGTGGAAGCCGTGAGGCGAAGAGGTCGAGCATGGAGCGGGTGACCCGCGGCGAGACTAGTGCGTCTCCCGCTGCTACTGCCCGGATGGCCGCCATGAGCTCGTGCGGCGGCGTGTTCTTGAGCAGGAACCCGCTGGCCCCCGCCCGCAGCCCGCCGAACGCGTATTCGTCGAGGTCGAAGGTGGTGAGGATGAGCACGCGGCTGTCGGGCGTGTCGCGGATGATGCGGCGGGTCGCCTCGATCCCGTCCATGCCGGGCATCCGCACGTCCATCAAGATGACGTCGGGTCTCAGTCGATCACTGGCGTCGATCGCCTCCTGCCCGGATGCCGCCTCCCCCACCACGTGCAGGTCGGGTTCGGCGTCGAGCACCATCCGCATCCCGCGGCGCATCAGTTCCTGATCGTCCACCACCAGCAGGCGCAGCCGCGACTCGGTCATTCGTCGTCCCTCGCTTCCGGCAGGGTCACGTGCACTCGCCATCCTCCGGCGGGCAGCGGCCCGGCGTCCATCGTGCCGCCGTACAACTGCGCGCGTTCCCGCATCCCGATGAGACCTCGGCCATCGGAGTGCGGTGCCGGATCCCTCGGCCCTCGCCCGTCGTCGACCACCGTGATCTCGGTGCCGTCATCCCGGTAGTCGAACCGGACCAGCACCCTGGTCGGGGTCTGCGCGTACCGCAGCGCGTTGGTCAGCGCCTCTTGAGTGATGCGGTAGATCGCAGCCTGGACTCCGGATGCCGCCGGCGGGTCGCCGTGGCTCTCCACTGCGACGGGCAGGCCGGCGGTGCGCAGGGTCGCGATCAATTCGGGCAGATCGCCCACCTGCGGTTGCGGCTGGAGCGGCGCGGCGTCAAGCGACGCCTGCGGGCCGTTGCCCATCACGCCGAGTAGGCGCCGCATCTCGGTGAGCGACCGTCGGCCGACGTCGCCGATCTCGCGGATGGCGCTGCGCGCCCGTTCAGGGTCGCGGTCAGCGAGGGCTCCCGCGCCGTCGGAGAGCGACACCATGATCGACAGGCTGTGGGCGACCACGTCGTGCATCTCCCGAGTGATACGCGCACGCTCGGCCGCGGTCGCGAGCTGCGCCTGCTGGTCGCGTTCGCGCTCCAGCTGCTCGGCGCGATCCAGGAGCGCCTGCTCGTAGCGACGGCGTGCACCCACATTCCCCCCGGCCAGGGTGGCGACGAGGATGGTCAGCACGAACAGCCCGATCAGCACCTGCGGGAACTCAACGGATGCGAGGTCGAAGCGCGTGATGAGCGCCGAGGGGATCGCGAGCGCTGCGCCGAGAACCGATGACACGGCGAACCCGAGCCACGCGCTCGACGCCGACCGGTAGACGGCGAGGGCGTAGAGCGCGAGGCTCACGCCGAGAGAGTCGAGACCGCCATCGGCGACCACCGCGATCACGTTGACGACCGACATCCCGGCGAAGGTCAGCCGGGGCTGCCGACGCCGCGCCATCAGGGCCGCGGTGCCGAGCGCAAGACCGGCCATCAGCGCGATGAGCACGCCAGTGGGGCGCGGCTCGCCGGCGGTCACCACGGTGAGGACGTACCCCAGCAGGCCGAGCGCCAGATAGGCCACGGCGACGAGCGAGTCGACCCACCACGGGTGCCGGCGCCAGAACCGGCGAAGCGCGCCGGGAGGCCGCGGCACCGACAGCGACCCCCCGGCCGGCCTGGGCCGGTCGAGGGGTCGCGTCGGGTCGGACATGGGGAGGACTCTACGCATCCCGCCGCGTCAGCAGGACTGCACCGAGGCCGAGCGAGGCCACTACCCAGACGGCGGTGACGACGAACTGCTGCCAGGTGTCGAGCGGACTCGCTCCGCCCGAGATCGCCAGGCCCGCGTTGTTGAGCAGGTACGCCTGCGCATCGTTCACCCAGCCGATCGGGATGAGCGCGAAGACGAGGGGCAGGAGCAGGATCACGCCGAGGGCGGCCGCGACACCACCTCCGGTGTTGCGGATGATCGCTCCGAGGCCGAGCGCGAAGACGGCGATGACGGCGACGTAGAACGCGGTGCCGGCGATCGGCCCGACGGCGTCGGACACCATGAACTCGGCCTCCGCGCCTCGGGAGATGAGGATGGAGGTGGCGAGGGCGTAGCTCAGCAGCATGCTCGCCGCGCTGACCACGAAGCTGGTCACGAAGAGCACGATCGCCTTGGCACCGAGCACCGGCAGTCGCGTCGGCACGGCGGTCAGGCTGGAACGGATCTGCCCCGTCGAGTACTCGCCGGTGATGACCAGAACGCCGAGCACGGCGACGATCAGCTGTCCGAAGAAGACCCCGAACGTGGCCGCCGTTGTCGCGGCGGCTACCTGGTCGGCGCCGGGCAAGAGCGTGGGATCGGCGGTGTACGCCAGGAGCGCGGCCAGGGCGAGGGTCAGCACGAGCAGGATCGCGTACGACCAGACCGTGGATCGGAGGCTGAGGAGCTTGATCCACTCCGATCGGAGGACGCCGGAGAAGGTCAGTCGGCGGGCGGCCCGGCCCGCGGACGTGTGCGGGATGGTGGTCGTGGTCATGCGGAGATCTCCGTTCGGTATTCGACGGCGTCGTGAGTGAGAGCCATGTAGGCCTCCTCGAGCGTCGTCGTGATGGGGGTGAGTTCGTGCAGCACGATCCCGTGCCGTGCGGCGACCTCTCCGATGTCCGCCGTAGGGATCCCGGAGATCTCGAGCGTGGTCGCGTCGACCTCGGTGACGGTGACGTCGGGATGGACGAGCGCGCGAGCGAGGTCATCCGCTCCGGGCGTGCGCACCCGCGCGCGTAGGCCGCTTGCCGACGCGAGCACCTCGGTCATCGGTGCATCCGTGATCACCCGTCCGCGGCCGAGCACGATCAGGTGGTCGGCGGTCTGGGCCATCTCGCTCATCAGGTGGGAGGAGAGGAACACGGTGCGCCCCTCATCGGCCAGCCCGCGTGCGAGCCGCCGAACCCACTGCACCCCATCCGGGTCGAGCCCGTTGACGGGTTCGTCGAGGATGAGGGTGTGCGGATCGCCGATCAGGGCGGCGGCGATGCCGAGGCGCTGTCCCATTCCCAGGGAGAAGCCGCCGACGCGCTTGCGGGCCACAGACTGCAGTCCGGTGAGCTCGATCACCTCGTCGACCCGCGCGCGGCCGATGCCGTGGGTGGCGGCGAGCGCCCGGAGGTGTGCGGTGGCCGAACGCCCTCCGTGCATCGCCTTGGCGTCGAGGAGCACACCGATCTCGGTGAGAGGGGACTTCAGGGCCGCGTACGGACGTCCGTTCACCGTCACCGAGCCCGAGGTGGGACGGTCGAGCCCGACGATCATCCGCATCGTCGTGGACTTGCCGGCCCCGTTCGGGCCGAGGAAGCCGGTGACCTTGCCGGGTTGGACGCGGAAACTGACGGAGTCGACCGCCGTGGTGGAGCCGTACCGCTTGGTGAGTGCTTCGGTTTCGATCATGGACCGAGCCTAGAATCGGCGCTGTCACCGCCTCGTCCGTCCGCGGTGCAGATCTTCGGTCGGCTCGTGGTACCCGGGTACGACTCGGCTGTGACCTCCGGGCCTAGCTCTCGAGTCCCGACCTCAGGACCGTCATCAGCGCCGGTCGAGCCATGCAGGCGACCAGCAGGGCCTCGACGTCGTCGAGAGCGAGATCGCCGCGCACCCGACCAGCGCGCTGCGCGCGGTCGAGGAGGGCGCCGAGCCGGTCGCACAGCACGTCGGCGCTGATACGTGCCGTGAACGCGCCCTGGTGGTCGATCGCGGAGGCGATGCGCTCGGCGAAGCCGCGGTCGGAGGCCGCGGCCTGCACGGTCTCGGCGAAGAAACGGAAGAACGCGGCGCCGGCATCCTCGTGCTCGAGCAGGTCGTCGGCGACCGCGACCAGCGCCTCCATCCGCTGCCGCAGAATCGCCTCGAACAGCGACTCCTTGGTCGGGAAGTGGCGGCTGACGGTGCCGGTGCCCACACCCGCACGGCGGGCGATCTCCTGCACGGGCACAGACAATCCCTCCGCAAGGAAGACCTGCGTGGCGACCTCGAGGATCCGCTCGCGATTGCGCTGCGCGTCGGCGCGCAAGCCGCCCGGTACGGTCATGTTCCCCCTCGGGCTAGGCAAACGGGATGCTCATCCCGTATCGTGCAGAAGCGGGATCATCATCCCACATCGAGAGGAGATCGACATCATGGGCCCAGAACCCTGGACGGCAACCGACATCCCGGATCAGCGCGGACGCACCGCCCTGATCACCGGCGCGAATACGGGGCTCGGCTTCGAAATCGCCCGCGCGTTGGCATCTCGCGGAGCAACCGTCGTGCTGGCCTGCCGGAGCATGGAGAAGGCGGATGCCGCGGCCGGCCGCATTGCCCTCGAGGCGCCGTCGGCGACGATCGACACCGTGCTGCTCGACCAGTCGTCGCTCGCTGTGACTCGAGCAGCCGCGGAGTCGGTGCGTGCCCGTCATCCGCGTATCGACCTGCTGATCAACAACGCCGGCATGCTGGGCTCCCGCGAGCGCACCGTCACCGACGACGGCGTCGAAGCGACCTTCGGCACCAACCACCTGGGCGTATTCGCTCTCACCGGACTGCTGCTCGACAGGGTCATCGCCGCTCCGGCTGGCCGGATCGTGACGATGAGCAGCATCTCGAACGCCATGTCGACGCTCGACTTCGACGACCTGCAAGCCCAGCGCGGCTACCGCCGGGACCGACAGTATTCCCGGTCGAAGCTGGCCAATCTGATGTTCGCCTACGACCTGCACGACCGGCTCGAGGCGGCCGGCGCGACGGCGGGCTCCCTCGCGGCGCACCCCGGCCAGTCCCGCACCGAGTTCACCCGGGGCCTGAGCCCTGTCGGCCGCTTCCTCTACGGACCGCGCGCCCGGGTCATCACTCGCTTCGTGATGCAGGACAAGTCGGTCGGGGTGCTGCCCGCCCTCCGCGCGGCGACGGACCCGCACGCCCGGAGCGGCGAGTACTACGGCCCGGGCGGGCCGTTGCAGCTCACCGGGCATCCCGTGCGGGTGTCATCGAACGCGGCCTCCCGGGACCGCTCGGCTCAGCGACGACTGTGGGAGGAGTCTGAGGCACTGACCGGGATCGTCTTTCCGATCCCTGCCGGGAAACCCGCTGGGTGATGACGTCGATCACGACGCCCAGCAGGACCGCACAGACCACCGAGGTGATGACCGCGAGCACCGTGTTGCCACCCAGCAGCTGACCGAACACGGCCCCGATCAGCACGTTGAAGGCGGCCCAGGCGAGGCTGGAGATCGCGGTCAGCAGCAGGAATCGGGGGTAGGCCAGGCGGCTCGACCCGGCGGCGAGATTCACGACGATGCGACCGAACGGGATGAACCGCGCGGTGAGCAGTACCGAGACCGCGCGGGTGCGGAGCGCCCCGAACGCGACCTCGAGCGCGGCGGCCGTGCGCCCGGACCGGGCCCAGCGGAACCGCGTGATGTCCACCCGCCGCGCGACCCAGTAGGTGACCGAGTCGCCGAGCCACGCGCCGATGGCCGCAGCGCCGATGATCCAGACGGCGGACGGCTGCCCGGTCGACAGCGCGACCGCACCGAGCGCAACCACGACCGTCTCGCTGGGCACGACGATGAGGAACGCGTCGGCGAGAGCGATCAGGAACACCAAGAGGTAGATCCACGGGCTGCCGATGGCGCTGTTGACCACGTCGACGATCGCGGCGAGCAGATCCGCGATCACGGCAACATCCGCGTCGGTACGATGCTTCTCGGTACCATCTCGTTCTCCTCGGCTCGATTCCCGTCTCATCCCATCGTCGTCAGCGCCGGCCGCCCGGTCGTCCCCCGCGGGGATCATCCGCCTCGACCGCGAGGAGGGTATTACGGTCGACCCGGCGTCGTCGCCCGGCGGGCGTAGCCTGACGCGATGCGCGCAGTGCACCTCCCCCGCTCGAGTCCGCCGGCCGACCCTACGGTCGTCGAACGGCGGGATCCGGATCAGCCGACCCGATCGTCGATCATGGTGCGGGTCGGGGCGTCGAGCATCAACGGCAGCGACCTGAACCTGCGCCTCGGCGGCGTGATGGGGCTGATCACGACCCGGGTCTCGCCCGGATTCGATCTCGCCGGCACCGTCATCGCCTGCGGGCCCGAGGTGACGGCGTTCGAGGTCGGCGATCGAGTGATGGCCCTGCTCCCCCACGGCGGCGGCGGGCAGGCGGAGCTGGTGGTTCTCGAGCAGCGACGAGCGGCGCTGGTGCCGGATTCGATGACGGATGCCGCAGCGGCGGCCCTGCCGCTCGCCGGTCTCACGGCGCTCCAGGCGCTGCGCGGTCGCGCCAGGCTCCAGCAGCACACGTCGCCCACCAGTCACGCCGGGCGCCGCGTGCTGGTCAACGGCGCCGCCGGAGGCATCGGGTCGTTCGCCGTGCAGCTGGCCGCCATGCTGGGCGCGCATGTCACCGCGATCACCAGCGGCGACCGGGCGGAGTTCGTCACCGGCCTCGGTGCCCACGACGTGCTCGACCGACGCGACAACAGTGCGATGACGCGGGCCGAGCGGTGGGACGTGGTCCTCGACATTCCGGGCTCGTTACGCTTCCGCGACATCCGCCCGTCGCTCACTCCCACCGGCGTGCTCGTGTCGACGAGGCCGGTCGGCCGCGATTCGCTCTACGCCGTGGCCGGCCGGGCTCAGTCAGCCGGCCCCCGCTACACGTTCGTGACGACGTCTCCGTCTAGCCAGGATCTGACGCACCTCGCCCGACTGGTCGACCGTGGGCGGCTGACCGTTCCGATCGACAGCGTTTACCCGGCCGACCGGGTCGCCGAGGCGTATCGCCGTGCTGCGGGCGGAGCGGTGCGCGGCAAGGTGGTCATCGAATTCTGAAGACGGTGTCCGTCAGGTGCGCGCGTGTCGACCGTGCGAGCTCACGACGCTCTTGGCCAGCAGACGGTTGAGCTCCGCCAGCTCGTCGATGGTCAGAGCCGCGAAATCGGGCTGCAGCGAGCGCACGTAGTCGTCCTGGAAGGCCTCGATCTCGCTGGCGGCATCCGGGGTGATCGACACCACCCTCGCACGCCGGTCGTGCGGGTCGGTCACGACCGTGATCAGGCCGGCATTTCGCAGGGTCTCGAGCGCCTGACTGATCGCGCCGCTGGTCACACTCAGCGCCCGAGCGAGCTCGCTCACGCCGAGTTCCCCGGCCTGCGACACGAAGAACAGCACATCCATCTGCCGCCGGCCGAGGCCGCGCTGTTGGAACGGGTGCTCACCTCGCGCGGCGAAGGTACGACTGAGCGTCATCAGCGAGCGGAGGATGCCGTGCAGTTCCCGCTCGCGCCCGGTCACCTCTCGACTCCGCTCAATAACTGACGAACGGCAGCTCGCGGATGAACCGGTCGTCTTCGACCTGACCGAGGATGAACTCGGCCAGGTCGGCGCGCCCGATCCGCGTTCCCGCGTTGACCCCGACCCACCCCACCCGGTAGGTCCCGGTGCGCGGCGAGTCGGTGAGCACGGGTCCGCGCACCACGGTCCAGTCCAGTCCGCTCTCCTGCAGCACACGGAGGTGCCCCGCGGCATCGGCCAGCACCTGTGGCGCGAGTCGTCTGAGGAGGAAGCGGATGACGTGGTCCGGCAGCTTCGGCCGGTCGTGTTCCGGCGCGGGAAGTCCGCCGCCGGAGAGGCTGACGAGCCGCCGCACGGCGTGGGCATCGGCGGCGCGCACGATGTTGCGGGTCCCCTCGGTCTGCACGGTCGCCGGCGACCCCTTCACCTGCCCGAACACGCTGATCACGGCATCCGTGTTCTCGATCACGCGGGCGACGACGTCCGCGTCGAGCACATCACCTTCGACGATCGTCAGATCGCGCGACGTCGCCTCGATGGATGCCGGTCGTCGGGCGAGCGCACGCACCTGGTATCCAGCGTCGAGGGCCTGATTCAGCACGTGACGTCCGGTACGTCCCGATGCGCCGAACAGCGCGATGCTCGCCATGGGTCTCCACTCGAAAGGTTTAGCTACTCACACAATAGCTCGGATCGTACGAGTGAGGGCCGGGCCCTGAGGGGATCATCCGACTGATCCGGAGCTCAGTGCACCGAGAAGCCGCCATCGACGGCGATGCACTGACCGACCACGTAGGCCGACGCCGCGCTCGCCAGGAACACCGCCGGTCCGGCGAAGTCCTCCGCCACCGAGTTGCGGCCGATGAGCGTGCGTGCGGCCAGAGCGGTCACCGTCGCCGGATCCGAACTCAGGCGTCGATTCAGCCGGGTCTGCACGAATCCCGGCACCAGCACGTTCGACGTGACGCCGTGGGCAGCCCACGCCTCCGACTGGGACCGAGCAAGCGCCTCGACCGCCGCCTTCGACACTCCGTACGCACCGCTCGCGGCGAACGGGCGATGCGCCTGCTGCGAACTGATGTGGATGAAGCGGCCGAAGCCGCGCTCCGCCATCCCGGGAGCCAGTCGCTGGCCGAGCACGAACGGCGCGTCGAGGTTGAGGGTCATGGTCGCATCCCACGTGACCTCGTCGAGTTCCGCCATCGGAGGTCGCAGGTTGATCCCCGCGGAGTTCACGACGATGTCGACATCCCCTACTACGTCGGCGAGCGCGTGCGCTCCTGCGCGCGTCGACAGGTCGGCGACGACCCCGTCGGCGGATGCTCCGGATACCCGTAGTTCCTCGACGGTCTGGTCGATGTCCCCCGCCGTCCGTGCGGCGATGATCACCCGCGCTCCGGCGCCACCCAACGCGGCCGCGATCGCCCGACCGATTCCCGAGCTGCCGCCGGTGACCAGCGCCGATCGTCCGCCGAGGCCGAACAGTCCGTCGAGGTAGGTGGGGTCGGTCATCGTCCGAGCGTAGCGACGCTCACCGGCGCCACCACTTGAGCGGTGGCGACTCCGGCTCCGGCCCCTCGCCGAGTGCGCGAGCGGCCTCGGTGAGATCATCCGCGGTGAGAGTCATCACGTCGTCGCGGTCGAGCGCGTCGAGGTTC
>CAXTLO010000018.1:0-863 GCA_964244965.1 uncultured Marisediminicola sp. | reverse complement strand
GTTCCGGGTCTCGTCGAGCGAGAGCCTCAGTGCTTGCCGGTTCAGCGCCTGCTCGAACAGGGTGCGGGCGAAGCGCGCGTTGCCGGAATCATCCCGGGTGCGGAGCCCGGAGAGGATGCGGCCCAGCACCTGCTCCGCATCTGGTTCGAGCGTGTACTCGTGCTCCGAGAGCAGCTTGCGGAAGATCGCTTGCAGCTCGTCGACCGAGTAGTCGGGGAAGGTGATCTCCCGCGCGAAGCGGGAGCGCAGGCCGGGGTTGGAGACGAGGAACGCTTCCATCAGCCGCGGGTAGCCGGCCACGATCACGACGAGACGGTGGCGGTGATCCTCCATCCGCTTGAGCAGGATCTCGATCGCCTCCGGCCCGAAGTCCATCCGCCCGTCTTCGGGCGCGAGGGCGTAAGCCTCGTCGATGAACAGCACGCCATCGAGCGCCCGGCGGATGACCCGATCCGTCTTGATGGCGGTCGAGCCGACGTACTGTCCTACGAGGCCCGACCGGTCGACCTCGACCAGGTGGCCCTTCTGCAGCAGGCCGATCGCCCGGTACATCTCCGCGAGGAGCCGCGCCACCGTGGTCTTGCCCGTGCCGGGATTGCCCAGGAACACCAGGTGCTGGGATGTCGCCACTTCCGGCAGTCCGTGCGACTTGCGGCTCGCCTGCACCTGCAGGAACGCGACGAGCGACCGCACCTGCTCCTTCACCGTGGTGAGCCCAACCAGCGCGTCGAGATCCGCCAGTACGTCGACGAGCGGTCGCGCTGGGCCGGGGCGACCGCCGAACAGATCGGTCGCACGATCCGAGCCAGGCACGTTGAGCTGCTCGACCAGATGGCCGACCGTCGCGCGCAGGTCGTCGAGCG
>CAXTLO010000017.1:20355-21513 GCA_964244965.1 uncultured Marisediminicola sp. | reverse complement strand
CCGTCGCGCTGTCGCAGCAGTTCTTTCGGAACCGACTCGTCGCGCCGCTCACCGCCACCTTTGCTTTAATGGATGTCATGACTCAGACCCCACCGCCCGACGCGTACTACCAGCCCGCGCAGCCCATGCGTCCCGAGGATGAGAAGCTGTGGGCGACGCTGGTCCACATCGGCGGCATCTTCTTCAACTTCGTGCCGGCGCTCATCGCGTACCTCGTGCTCAAGGACCGCGGTCCGTTCATCCGCGCGCACTCGGCGACAGCGCTGAACTTCCAGCTGACGATGCTGATCGCCCAGATCGTCGCCGGTATCCTCTGGGTCATCGTCATCGGTGTCCTGCTCACCATCGGCGTCACGATCGTCGTGGTCGTCTTCAGCATCATCGCCGCCGTCGCGGCAAACAGGGGGCAGTTCTACAGATACCCGCTGTCGATCCCCTTCTTCAGCTAGTCGAGCAGCCGCCGCACCACCGTGTCGGCGAGCAGCCGGCCGCGGAGGGTCAGCACGACTAAGCCCTCGATCGCCGCCCGCCCCTCGACGAGACCGTCCGCGATCAGCGCCGCGACCGCATTCCGTCCCGATGCGGTCAGGGTCGAGATGTTCATCCCGTCGGCGAGGCGGGTCTCGAGCAGGATGCGCTCTGTGCGGCGGGTCGTCGCGTCGAGCGTCTCACGTCCGACCGCAGGAGACAGATCAGCGGCGGTCCGCTCGGCGTAGGAGGCAGGATGCTTCACGTTCCACCAGCGCACGCCGCCGATGTGGCTGTGAGCGCCCGGGCCGATCCCCCACCAGTCCTGACCCCGCCAGTACGCCAGGTTGTGCCGCGAGCGGTGCTGAGGTCGGCGCGCCCAGTTGCTGACCTCGTACCAGGCGAAGCCGGCGTCGGACAACCGCTCGTCGGCGAGCTCGTAGAGGTCGGCCTGCAGGTCCTCGTCCGTGCCGGGGACCTCACCGCGTCGGATCTGCCGTGCGAGCTTCGTGCCGTCCTCGACGATGAGCGCGTACGCGGACACGTGATCCGGCTCCTGCGCGAGGGCCTGGTCGAGTGAGACCGACCAGTCCGCGGCGGTCTCACCCGGCGTGCCGTACATCAGGTCGAGGCTCACCTCGAGTCCGGCTCGACGCGCCCACCGAACCACGAGCGGGATCCGCTCAGGAT
>CAXTLO010000017.1:233-20345 GCA_964244965.1 uncultured Marisediminicola sp. | reverse complement strand
CGTGGGTGCGCTCGAGGGTCGCGAGAACCCGCGGAACGGCGGACTGCACGCCGAATGAGACGCGGGTGAATCCGGCTTCGGCCAGTCGCTGCAGGTACTCGGCGTCCACCGAGTCGGGGTTCGCCTCCGTCGTGACCTCGGCATCGGCATCCAGCCCCCAGGTGCGCCGTAGGGCGTCGAGCATGGCGACCAGGTCGGAGACGGGCACCATGGTGGGCGTGCCGCCGCCGAAGAAGACGGTGGACGCGGTGCGCGCCGGCACCGCGGACTCGTCGAGCACGCGTCGCGCCAGCGCGATCTCACGGATCGCGTGCGCGGCGTAGTCCGAGCGTCTGGCCCCCCTCAGCTCGTCGGCGGTGTAGGTGTTGAAGTCGCAGTAGCCGCACCGCACCCGGCAGAACGGCACATGCAGATACACCCCGAACCGGCGGGCGCCGGCATCGTCGGCGGCGGATGCCGGCAGCAGGCCGTCGAGGGGTGCGGGGTCGGCCAGTGGAAGCGGTCCGGCCATCGGGCGCTCAGCCGATCGGGCCGGCGAGCACGCGGAGGTAGCGGCGCGTGTAGGTCGCCTGCGCGACCCGCAGCGGGAGCGCGAGCATCCGCCACCACCAGGTGCTCGGCCGCGAGAACGAGCTGATCGTCAGCCACACCGATCCGTCCTCGGTCCGCTCCACGATGAACGACTCCTCGCCGCTCTCGGGGTGCCCGGCGAGCGTGCCGTAGGCGAAGCCCCTCCGCGCCGGCTCGTCGACGACGTAGACGACGCGGACCGGGGCCGACACCCTGATCAGCGCGAAACGGATGGTGAGCCTCGCGGTGTCGCCTGGGACGAGGAAGGAGGTGCCGTCGGCCCCGTAGGTGCGCTCCGCCGGCCCGGTGACGGTTGCCTGCTCGGCGGGTTCCCCGGATTCGTCGAAGTGCACCGGCACGTAGGTGTTGTCGGTGACCTCCGGCGGGGCATCCTCCACCCGCACGACGAAACCGCTCAGTCGCTGGATGCCCCAGGACATGACCTGTGCGCTGGCCCACGCGAAGCGGTTGTCGCCGTGACCGATCCTGCGGCGCACCCGCATCGGGCGGTAGCCGCGTGGGGGGAACGACATCATGTCGTCCGCCTTCGTCGCCGCGATCGCGCCGTAGGTCACGGGCCGCTGCCACATGGGAAGGGTGTCGGTGCTCACTTCTTCTTCTCCGTGTCCCCGGCGAGGGCGGCGATGAACGCCTCCTGGGGCACCTCGACGCGGCCGACCATCTTCATGCGTTTCTTACCCTCTTTCTGCTTCTCGAGCAGCTTGCGCTTGCGGGTGATGTCACCGCCGTAGCACTTGGCCAGAACGTCCTTGCGCATGGCCCGGATGCTCTCCCTCGCGATGATCCGGGCGCCGATGGCGGCCTGGATCGGCACCTCGAACTGCTGACGAGGGATCAGCTCGCGCAGACGACCGGTCATCAGCACCCCGTAGGCGTACGCCTTGTCGCGGTGCACGATGGCGGAGAACGCGTCGACCTGCTCGCCCTGCAGCAGGATGTCCACCTTGACCAGGTCGGCGTCCTGATCGCCGATGGGCTCGTAGTCGAGAGAGGCGTAGCCCGCCGTGCGGGACTTGAGATTGTCGAAGAAGTCGAACACGATCTCGGCCAGCGGCATGTTGTAGCGGATCTCCACCCGGTCCTCGCCGAGGTACTCCATGCCGAGAAGGGTGCCGCGCCGGCTCTGGCATAGCTCCATGATCACGCCGACGTAGTCCTTCGGGGCGAGGATGGCGGCTTTCACCATCGGTTCGCTGACGCTCTGGATCTTCCCGCCGGGGAATTCCGACGGGTTGGTGACGGTCACGGTCTTCCGGTCCTCGGTCGTCACCTCGTAGATCACCGAGGGGGCGGTGGCGATCAGGTCGAGGCCGAACTCGCGCTCGAGGCGCTCCGTCACGATCTCGAGATGCAGCAGTCCGAGGAATCCGCACCGGAATCCGAAGCCGAGCGCGACCGAGGTCTCCGGTTCGTAAGCGAGCGCGGCATCCGAGAGCTTCAGCTTGTCGAGGGCTTCGCGGAGCACGGGATAGTCGGAGCCGTCGATCGGGTAGATCCCCGAGAAGACCATCGGCAGCGGCTCGGTGTAACCGG
This sequence comes from uncultured Marisediminicola sp., assembly GCA_964244965.1. Taxonomy (GTDB): domain Bacteria; phylum Actinomycetota; class Actinomycetes; order Actinomycetales; family Microbacteriaceae; genus Marisediminicola. Next base: position 18,221 of record CAXTLO010000017.1, on the reverse strand, counting down.
GGAGCGCCTGGGTGGCGGGCTTGCTTGACGTCGTGACGGTGTCGCCGACCTTCGACTGTCGCACGTCTTTGACGCCGGTGATCAGGTAGCCGACCTCGCCGACGCCGAGGCCGTCGCTGGAGGTCGGTTCGGGCGAGCTGACGCCGATCTCGAGGATGTCGTGGGTGGCCCGCGTCGACATCATCTGGATGCGCTCGCGGGGTGAGAGACGACCGTCGATCATCCGCACGTAGGTGATCACGCCGCGATAGGAGTCGTACACCGAATCGAAGATCATCGCTCGGGCCGCAGCATCCGGGTCGCCGACGGGAGCGGGAATCCGTTCGATCACCCGATCGAGCAGCGCCTCGACGCCCATGCCGGTCTTGCCGCTGACCCTGAGCACATCGTCTGGCGAGCCGCCGATGAGGCTCGCGAGCTCGGCGGCGTACTTGTCGGGTTCGGCGGCGGGCAGATCGATCTTGTTCAGCACGGGAATGATCGTCAGATCGTTGTCCAGGGCGAGGTAGAGATTCGCGAGGGTCTGCGCCTCGATGCCCTGCGCGGCGTCGACGAGGAGGATCGCCCCCTCGCACGCGGCGAGGCTCCGCGACACCTCGTAGGTGAAATCGACGTGCCCAGGGGTGTCGATCATGTTCAACGCGAAGGTCTGTCCTGTCCCCGACCCTGTCGACGGGCTCCAGGGCATCCGTACCGCCTGGCTCTTGATGGTGATGCCGCGCTCGCGCTCGATGTCCATCCGGTCGAGATACTGGGCGCGCATGTCGCGGTCGCTGACCACACCGGTGATGCCGAGCATGCGGTCGGCGAGGGTCGATTTGCCGTGATCGATGTGGGCGATGATGCAGAAGTTGCGGATGAAACGTGGATCGGTCGCTGCGGGCTGCGGGGCTTGGGAGGTCACGCTGTCCTTCGGTCGACGCGGGGTGGGAACCCCCTATTGTCCCATGCGCTTCGCGGCCCTCTGCCGACCGACGATGTCCTGCACGGCGGCGCGGAAGGTGGGGAAGTGGAACACGAAGCCGAGCGCGGTGAGCCGGGTCGGAAGCACCCAGCGGCTCTTCAGCACCAGTTCGGTCTCGGTGCCGATGGCTATGGCCCCGAGCCGGAGCATCCATTCGAAGGCGGGGAGTCCGACCCTGACACCGAGTACGTCGCGCACCGTGCGCATCATCTCGCGGTTCTGCAGCGGAGTCGGCGCGGCGAGGTTCACTGTCCCCTCGATGTCCGAGTCCTGAATGAAGCGGATGGCTCGGTACACATCGGCGAGGTGGATCCAGCTGAACATCTGCCGCCCTGCGCCCGAACGCCCGCCGAGCTGGGGTCCGCCGAGCCCGAACCGGGCCAGCGCGAGTAGCGGCGTCAGGGCGGAGCCGTCGCCGAGCACGATCGCGGTGCGGATGGCCACCTGCCGCATGCCGTCGCGCGGGCGGGAGAAGAACTCGCGCTCCCAGGAGGTGGCGACGTCGACGGAGAATCCGGAGCCGATCTCCCCTGCCTCGTCGGTCTGCGGGCGGTCGTCCGCGTGCCGGTAGATGGTCGCGGTACTCGAGTTGATCCACAGTCGCGGTGGGGTCGCCGCGGCGGCGATCGCCCGTCCGAGCTCAGCGGTGGTGTCGACCCGCGAACGGAGTATCTCGGCGCGGTTGGCGACCGTATAGCGGCAGTTGACGCTCCGACCGGCGAGGTTGAGCACGAGGTCCGCGCCGTCGACGAGACGGGAGATCGCCGCCGTGTCACCCCAGCGCGCGTCGCCCGAGGTGCGTCCGACCGTCACCACATCCGCTCCGTCGCGCTCGAACTCCTCACTCAGGTAACGGCCCATGAATCCGCTGGCTCCCGCGATGACGACCGTCGGCACTATGACTCCCTACGCCCTGCTGTGATGTAGGGCGCCGGCAGTCGCCGGATCCCCTCGAGGAGATCGGCACGGCGGGCGGCGACGCAGATCCTGATCCAGCCCTCGCCGGCGCGACCGAAGGCGCTGCCCGGGGCGACGGCCACGCGTTCGGCGAGCAGAAAGCGTTCGGCCCACGCTGCGACGTCCCCGTCGGACGCATGCTCCATGTCGATCCACAGGTAGAACGCGCCGGTGGGCCGCAGATATCGGATGCCGCGCGAATCCAGCAGAGCGCATGCCGCGTCGAGGTTGCCCGCGTAGTGCTCCCGTGCAGCGGCGACGTGATCGTGGTCCCCGGTGAGCGCGACCACCGCGGCAGCCTGCGCCGGGGCATCCACACAACTGATCATGGCCTCCTGCACGGATCGCATCGTGGGAGCGAGGCCGCGAGGGGTGACCAAGTAGCCGACCCTGGCGCCGGTGAGCGCATAGGTCTTCGAGAGGGAGAACACGCTGAACACCCGGTCATCCGTGTCCAGGCTGGCGAGGGCGACGTGCGGGCGACCGTAGGTGAAGTACTCGTACACCTCGTCGCTGATGACCCAGAGATCGTGACGCCGGGCGAACGCGAGCAGCTCGCGAAGGATCGGTTCTTCGAGCACCGAGCCCAGCGGGTTGGACGGCGAGTTGACGATGAGCGCCCGCGTGCGAGCCGTAACCGACCGCTCGAGCTGTTCGATGTCGGGCACGAACTGCCTGGCGGGGATCAGAGGGTACGGCACCGGTATCGCGTCGAGCATCCGCGCGCTCATGCTGAACGTGGTGTATCCGGGATCGGGCACCAGGATCTCGTCGCCGGCACCGAGCAGTAGCGTCATGGTCTGATGCAGCGCCTGTGTCGCGCCCACTGTGACCCACACCTGCTCCAACTCGACGGAGACGTCGTTCTCGCGGTGGAGCTTCTCCACGATGGCGGCCCGGAGCGCCGGAGTGCCGGCGTTGGGGGTGTATCCGGTTTCATCGCCCAGCCATGCGCGCGCTCCGGCTTCGAGGATGTGCTCCGCGACGGGGAGGTCGGGCTCTCCGATGGCAAGAAGGATCACATCGTCGACCTCTGCTGCGAGGTCGAAGATGCGGCGGATACCCGACGCAGGTACCGCGGGGATGTGCGGTGCGAGCCGGGGCATGGAGCCACGGTATCGCTCGGGGCTACGGTTATCGGATGCCTGTGCCCGACTTCATCCTGCGTCTGCGTGAATCGATCGGGACCGCGCCGCTCTGGCTGTCGGGGGTCACCGCGGTGGTGCTGCGTGGCGACGAGATGCTCCTGGTCAAACGCGCGGACACGCTGCAGTGGACGCCGGTGACCGGCATCATCGACCCCGGCGAGCAGCCCGCCGTCGCCGCGCGCCGCGAGGTGCACGAGGAAGCCGACGTGGACGTCGTCGTCGAACGCCTCGCGTCGGTCGGGGTCAGTCGCGAGGTGGTCTACGGCAACGGCGATCGGACCCAGTACCTCGACATCACCTTCGCGTGCCGGTGGCTGTCCGGCGACCCGTTCCCGGCGGACGGCGAGAATGTCGAAGCCGCGTGGTTCAGGGTTGACGCGCTGCCAGAGATCCCGGCAGAGTTCGCGCCCAGGATCGCCAGCGTGCTCGAAGGCGGCGTCGCGGCGCGGTTCGAGCGATGACAGCGCGAGATCCGCGTTGACCGATCAGAGCGCACCGGTGCTCTTCGTGCACGGTCTGCGCACCTCGGCCACACTGTGGCGTGCCCAACTCGACGAACTCGACCGGCTCGGGATACCGGCACTCGCGATCGATCTTCCCGGCCACGGATCGCGCATGTCCGAACGGTTCAGCCTCGAGGACTCCTACCGAGCGATCGACGATGCGGTCGGGTCGCTGACCGCATCGACCGGATCGCGCCCGTATCTCGTCGGTTTCTCGCTCGGCGGCTACCTGTCGATCGAGTGGCTCGCGCAGAACCCCGGACGGGTTTGCGGACTGCTGGCTGCCAGCTGCGGGACGGTACCGGGGAGGCTGGTGCTCGAGGGATGGCGGGTACTGGCACGAGTCATCCACCGATTCCCGGATCGCGGGCTCGGGCTCAACAACCTCGTGGTGCGCACGGTGGTGCCGATGCCCGGCGCTGCGGACGTCATCGCGGGCGGAGTCGCTCTCGAGGTGATGGACGACGTGCTCAGGGAGCTCCGTCGGGTGCACCCGATCGAAAGCCTCCGCCGGATCGCCGAGCCCGTGCTCTTCGTCAACGGCAGGCTGGACCACATCCGCTGGCACGCCGCCCGCTACGTCGCCGCGACCGCCGACGGCACCCTGGTCACTATCCCCGGGGCGACGCACATGGTGAGCGTCGCCCGCCCGCATCAATTCGCCGAGGTGATGTTGGCCGGCTATCGAGCGGCGACGACACGGCGATGACCCGCCTTCGACGAAATGGCGGCGGAGCGCGCTGACTGGTAGTGTCGATGGTTGGCTTGCGCGCGTCGCCCTGATCGAAGTGGTGAACCGCGGATGCAGCGGATCCGATCGGGATCGTCGCTGCGGCTCCCATTCACGAAGCTTGTACATACCCAGCAGACAGAAGGCAGATTCACGTGGCAAACATCAAGTCGCAGATCAAGCGCATCGGTACCAACAAGAAGTCGCAGGAGCGCAACAAGGCGGTCAAGAGCGAGGTCAAGACCGCGATCCGCTCCGCCCGCGAGGCGATCGCCACCGGTGACGCCGCCGCGGCATCCGCTGCCCTCGCCACCGCGTCGAAGAAGCTCGACAAGGCCGCCAGCAAGGGCGTGCTGCACAAGAACCAGGCCGCGAACCGCAAGTCGGCCATCGCGAAGCAGGTCGCCGCGCTCTGATCCCACCAGGACCAGCCGAAAGCCCTGCCGTCTTCGGCGGGGCTTTCGTGCGTTCAGCGGCTGTCGCCAATCAGGAGGCGGCGACCCGACCGCGATCGCAGATGACAGCGATCAGACGCTCGACGGCATAGACCGGATCCCGGCCCCCGCCCTTGACCGCGGCATCTGTCTCGGCGAGCATCTCGATGCACCTGCCGAGCCCCTCGTCATCCCACCCGCGGAGGTCGCGTTGCGCTCGCTCCACCTGCCAGGGCGCGAGCCCGAGCCTGCCGGCGATCTGTCCTGAGGCGCCTCCAGCTCCGTGCACCTTCGCCATCGTGCGGATCTTGCTCGCGAAGGCGGCGACGATCGGCACGGGGTCGGCCCCCGACGCGACGGCGTGCCGCAGCAGTACCAGAGCCTCGCCGTACCGACCGGCGATCGAGATGTCGGCCACTCTGAACGCGTTGGTCTCGACCCTGCCGGCGTAATACTTCTCCACCGTCGATTCGGTGATCTCGGCGCCGGTGTCGGCCAGCAGCTGCCGGCACGCCGATGCCAGCTCGGCGAGGTCGTCCGCGAACGCGCCGACCAGGGCGCGGAGAGCGCCAGAGGTTATGCGCCGGCCCTCGACGGAGAACTCCGCCGCAGCGAAGTCGTACCGCTCGGCCTCCTTCTTGAGTTCCAGGCAGGCCACCTCGATCCCGGCGCCCGTGCCGGCCCGGATCGCGTCGAGGAGCTTCTTGCCACGCACTCCCCCGCCGTGTCGCAACACGAGGTAGGTGTCGTCGGCGGGCGATTGGAGGTATCGGAGCGCGTCGGTCAGGAACGCGTCCGAGCTCTTCTCGACGTTGCTCACGCGAATCAGCCGGGGTTCGGCGAACAGGGACGGGCTTGCGAGGGTCAGGAGTTCCCCCGCACCATAGCCGTCGGCCGAGACGTCGTGCACCTCGAGGCTCGGGTCCTCCGCCGTCAGCAGGTCCCGCAGCATCCGGATCGCCCGATCGGCGAGGAACTGCTCTGGGCCGGTCACGAGCACGACGGGCGCCGGGCGGATCCGCTCCCAACCGACCTGCGGGATCACGGAGGCCGGGCGCGTCGCACCACGTGAAGGCGCCCTCTGAGCCGGTCGCGCCGCCATCGCCACTCCTCGGGTCATCCGTCGTCAGTCATCCGTTGTCAGTCCGTCGTCGGGTCATCGCATCATCGACGCCCCTCCATCGTATTCGGGCCGTACGACGCCGTCGGCGCCTCTGCCCGGTCACCCGCCCCGTTCCGTCCACACCCGCACCGCGCCCGTCTCCCCGGGCGCCAACAGCACCATGCCGTCGGTATCGGTCCGCGTCGGAGTCGTACCCGATGAGGCGAGGAGGTCGATCAGCTCGTCGGTGGGATGGCCGTAGGTGTTGTCGGCTCCGACGCCGATGAGGGCGACGGTGGCCGAGATGGCACTGTACAGGCGGGGCGCCTGATCGGCGCTGCCGTGATGAGCGACCTTGACCACGTCGACCTCGGAGGCCCTGGTGGTCGCGAGCATCCGTTCCTGGGACCGCTCGCCGAGATCGCCGAGGAACAACGCGGACAGGCACCCTGACGCGCAGTCGCCGACCCCGTCGAACCGCATGGCGATACTGGCATCGTTTCCGGGTTCCACACCCCGGAGCGGCTCAGGTGGCCACAGCACGGTCCACCGCAGATCACCCAGCCGTCCCGTCGACCCGGCTGCGACACGGACCATTTCGGCGCCAGCCTCGCCCACCTCCCGGACGAGCGCATCATCGTCCGGTCCGCCGCTCGGTCCCACGAGCGCGACATCCACCCGCCCCAGGACCGCCTCGATGCCACCTACGTGGTCGAGATCGAAGTGGGTAAGCACGAGAAGGTCGATTCGCTCGATCCCTAGATGCTCAAGACACGCCGTGAGGAGCGCAGGGTCGGCTCCGGTGTCGACGAGGGCCGTCGCGTCGGCGTTCTTGATCAGCATCGCGTCGCCCTGACCGACATCGCACGCCGCGTACTGCCAATGGGCGGGCCGGGTGATGGCGGAGCGGACGCCGCTGCCGACCGATGCGCCGATGCCGATGACCAGGACGACCGCGAGGGTCGCGCGGCTCACCCGACGAAGGAGCGTCGATCCTGAGAGGAGGGCGAGGAGCAGCAGGGCCGACAGCGCGGCGATCGCGACGACCCCGGTCAGTCCCTCCCACCACGGAATCGAGCCCCAGGGGATCCCGCTGACGAAGCGGGCGACGGCGGCGATCCACGCCGATGGTGCCCACGCGGCGGAGGTGGCGACGAGCCCGACGGGCGGCGCGACGGCGAGCAGCACGCACGCCGCGAGGCCGACGACCGTCGCGACCGGGGCGGCGGGCGCAGCCAGTATGTTCGCGACGACGCCGAATATCGACACCGTCGGGCTCAGGAGGATCAGCACCGGTTGGCACGCCAGTTGCGCGGCGATCGGGATCGCCAGCGCCGATGCGACGGGACGCGGCATCCATCTCGACCCCCACGACGCGATGGGACGCGCGAGCAGCAGCAGTCCACCGGTCGCCAGCACCGACAGGATGAACCCGTATTGCCGGGCGAGCCACGGGTCGATCGCGAGCAGCACGATGACCGCGACGGCGAGCACCGGGATACCGCGCGACGGGCGACCGCGCGCTGTCGCGACGAGGACGACGCCGACCATCACCGCCGCGCGAAGCACACTCGGCTGCGGGGTGACCAGAACCACGAAGCCCGCCAGCATCAGCAGCGACGCCACGATCCGGATGCCGCGTGGCACGCCGATGGCGCCGCCCGTGAGCATCACCAATCCGACCACCACCGCGCAATTGGCCCCGGAGACGGCGGTCAGGTGACTGAGGGATGCCGCGGTCATCGCGTCGTCGAGGTCGGCGGGCACCCCGGAGGTGTCCCCGATGGCTAGACCGGGCAGGAGCGATCCGCCGTCGCCTGGGAGACGCTGCGCGGAAGCGGTGAGACCGGCGCGGAGTGCATCTGCCCACGCCAGTCCTGCAGCGGGCGATCCGGTGAGTTCCGGCTCTCGCTCGGTGAAGACCAGCACGGCGATCGCATCTCCCGGTTCGGTCATCTCGAGGGTGCCTCGAACGGTGATCGAGGAGCCGATCGCCCACCGCACAGGAGCGGGCTCTCCGAATACGCGCGCTGGGAGCGCCATCGAGTCGGACCTGGTGCCGATCGTGATCTGGTCGACGGTCACGGTGAACGAATCGGATCCGGCGGCGACCGCCTGGGTCGTGGTCGCCTCCATCACCACCGAACGGCCGGATGACGCCGCCTCGAGCACGGCGGGCGGGCGTCGCTCCTCCGAACGGACCGAGGCGGACCCGAGGAGTACGGCTGCGAGTACGAGGGCGATCGACGCGGAGATGCCGAGCGTCAGCATCCGGCCCCCCGCTTTCGGTCCGGCCGGGCGTCTGCGCAGCGCGATGCTGACGAGTATCGCGACCGCCGCTGCGCCCCAGGCGATCGCCGTCGCAAGAGCGAGGAGCCCGGGGGCGGTCAGCGCGGTTGCGATGACGACCCATGCCACAGCGACGGGTGCCGCGAGACGCCAATCGGCGGTCATACCGTCACGAGATCCTCGAGGTCGGCGAAGGTCTTGTCGCCGATACCGCTCACGCTCAGCAGGTCCTCGACGGCGGTGAAGCGACCGTTCTCCTCGCGCCAGTCGAGGATGGCCTTCGCGGTCGCCGGGCCGACGCCGGGAAGGGTGTCGAGTTCGGCGGCATCCGCGGTGTTCAGGTCGACCCTGCCGGTGCCGGTGCCGCCGGGCGTGCCCTCGGCGGCCGCCCCGGAAGGCGGTGTCTCGCCCACCGCAGGCACGTAGAGCTGTTCACCGTCGGTGAGACGCCGCGCGAGGTTCAGCACACCCTGGTCCGCCCCGTCGGAGAAGCCGCCCGCGGCGGCGACAGCATCGACGATGCGATCGCCCTCGCGCAGTTCGTAGAGGCCGGGCTGTTGCACCGCTCCGAGCAGGTGCACGAGAATGACGGCGCCGCCGGCCGCAGCGTCGTCGACTCCAGCGCCGTTAACCGAAGCGTCGTTAGCAGCAGTCCCGTCAAGCGAGCTGTCGCCGGGAACCGCCGGTCCGCTGATCGCCGGACTGCCACCGCCCGGATCCGTCACCCCGCCGGGAACGGTTCGCGAGATTCCGGCGGCCCCGAAAGCGGAAACGAGCACTGCGACGGCGACGCCCAGGAGAGCAAGCACGATCATCGCGCCGATACCGATGCGAAGTGTGGAGCGCGGCAGGCGGACGATCCGATCCGGTGGGATCGGATCGGCAGGAGTCATCCCGGCAGGTTAGGCATGGCGCGGCGGCATCGACACGGCGGGTGTGAACCGGTGCGGCGAAGCGTGCCGCTCGTACATGGGGAGGGGTCGTCGGTCAGCGCCGGGTGACGAAGTTCACCAGTCGAGGGGGCCGCACCACGACGTTGACGACCTCGCGATCGCCGAGCGCCCGCACGACGGCGTCGGATGCTCGAGCCAGTGCTTCGAGATCGTCCTTCGCGATCTTCGGGCTGACCTCGAGGCGGTCGCGTACCTTGCCGTCGACCTGGACCACAGCGGTCAAGGAGTCCTCCACGAGCAGCACCGGGTCGGCCTTCCGCCACCCGTGCACGGCGACGGACGGAGGGTAGCCGAGCTTCTCCCACATCTCCTCGGCCGTGTACGGCGCGAAGAGACTCAGGGCCAGTGCGATCGTCTCGGTGGCCTCGCGGACGGCGCCATCGGCGGGCCCGGCGCCGGAATCGATCGCCTTGCGTGTCGCGTTGGTCAGCTCCATCACGCGGGCGACCACGACGTTGAACTTGAATGACTCGATGAGCGCTGGCGCGTCGGCGAGGAAGCGATGCGTGATCCGGCGCAGCGCCTGATCGCCCGACTTCCAGCTCACCTCCGGCGGGCTCGTGACATCCTCTGCCAGGCGCCAGGCACGCGCGAGGAACTTCGCCGATCCGGCGGGCGAGACCGTCTCCCAGTCGATGTCGTCCTCAGGCGGTCCGGCGAAGACCATCGTCAGACGCACCGCGTCGACCCCGTACTTGTCGATCTCGCCCCCGAGGCTCACACCGCCCCTGCTCTTGGACATCTTCGACCCGCCGGACAGCACCATGCCCTGGTTGAGCAGCGCGCTGAACGGTTCGGTGAAGCTCACGTAGCCGAGGTCGAACAGCACTTTCGTGATGAAGCGGGCGTAGAGCAGGTGCAGGATGGCGTGCTCCACGCCGCCGACGTACTGGTCGACGGGAGCCCACTTGTCGACCACTGCCGGGTCGAACGCGCGGTCCTCGGCGCGAGGGTCGAGGAACCGCAGGAAGTACCACGAGCTGTCGACGAACGTGTCCATCGTGTCTGGATCGCGACGAGCGGGCTCGCCGGTGCGCGGGTCGGGCACCGTGACCCAGTCCAGCGCGGCACCCAGTGGGGACGATCCTTTCGGGGTGAGGTCGAGGCCCTCGGTCGGCGGGAGGCGTACCGGGAGGGACTCCTCTGCCACCGGCATGAGCTCGCCGTCTGCGCCGTGAATGATCGGGATGGGGGTGCCCCAGTATCGCTGGCGGCTGATCAGCCAGTCACGCAGCCGGTAGTTCTTCGCCGTGCGTCCGGTACCCGACTTGGCGAGGAGCTCGACCATGCGCTTGATGGCGTTCGACTTGCTCAACCCGTCGAGTGGACCCGAATTGATCATCCGCCCCTCGCCGGTCAGCGCCACGCCGGTCGAGGCCGGATCCTGCGGCTCGAGGTCGTCGGGCAGCATGGGCACGCCGTCATCGTCGACCGAGATGGTCGGGATCACGCCGGTGACCGGTGCATTCGTGTCGAGTACGACGCGGACGGGGAGATCGAAGCGGCGCGCGAAATCGAGGTCGCGCTGATCGTGCGCGGGAACGGCCATGATCGCGCCGTGGCCGTAGTCGGAGAGCACGTAGTCGGCGGCCCAGATCGGGATCCGTTCACCGCTGGCGGGGTTCAGCGCGTAGCGGTCGAGGAACACGCCCGTCTTCGGTCGCGTGGCATCCTGCCGGTCGATCTCGCTGGTCTTCTGCACCTGCACGAGGTACTCGTCGAATCCGGCCCGCACCTCGGGCGCAGCATCCGCCACCAGCTCCGCCGCGAGAGGCGAGTCGGGAGCGACGACCATGAACGTGACTCCGTACATCGTGTCAGGGCGGGTCGTGAACACCGTGACCGGCTCGTCGCGGCCGTCGATGACGAAGTCGATGTCGGCGCCGATCGAACGCCCGATCCAGTTGCGCTGCATCGCGAGCACCTTCGCCGGCCACGATCCCTCGAGCTGGTTGAGGTCGTCGAGGAGCCGATCGGCGTAATCGGTGATCTTGAAGTACCACTGCGTCAGGCGCTTCTTCACGACCACGGCTCCGCTGCGGTCGGACGTGCCGTCGGGCAGCACCTGCTCGTTCGCGAGCACGGTCTGATCCACCGGGTCCCAGTTGACCCAGCTCTCCTTGCGGTAGGCGAGGCCCTTCTCGTAGAGCTTGAGGAACAGCCACTGGTTCCACTTGTAGTACTCGGGATCGCTGGTTGCGAGCTCCCGATCCCAGTCGACGGATGTCGCGTACCGCCGCATCGACGCCTTCTGCTCGGCGATGTTGGCGTAGGTCCATTCGCCAGGGTCGACCCCGCGCTTGATCGCGGCGTTCTCCGCGGGGAGGCCGAACGAGTCCCAGCCGACCGGATGCAGCACGTTGAAGCCCTGCTGCCGCCAGTACCTGGCGATCACGTCCGCGAGCGCGTACGCCTCGCCGTGACCCATGTGCAGGTCGCCCGACGGGTACGAGAACATGTCGAGGATGTACTTACGCGGTCGACGATCGCCGGGGAGGTCGATGCGGAACGGCTTCAGTTCGTCCCAGCGCGAAAGCCACTTCTCCTGCAGCGCCCGCACGTCGTAGCCGCCGTGCTCGACAGGCTCGTCACGTGGCGCGGACTCATGCTCGTCGGACATGGACTCTCAATCGATGCTGTGGAAGGGGGCGCAGAAGGGGCACAACGGGACCGGGCGCCCCAGTCAGGGTACTAAAGCTGTGAGGCGCCGACGTGCCCGACCAGAACGTCGAGAAGAGCAGCGGCTTTCAGTTTGACCTCGGCGAGTTCCCTCTCGGGGACACTCGAGGCAGTGATCCCCCCGCCGGCACCGATCGTCGCCAGGGCACCGTCGAGCACTATCGTGCGGATGGTCATGGCGAGCTCGACGCTCCCGTCGGCCCCGATCCATCCGAACGCGCCACTGTACGGTCCGCGGGCCCGCCCCTCTAGTCCGTCGAGCAGCTGCATGGCGCGGATCTTCGGGGCTCCGGTCATCGACCCAGCTGGGAAGCACGCCGCGACCGCGTCGAGTCCGGTCAGGCCGTCGTCGAGCCGACCGCGAACGGTGCTGACGAGTTGGTGCACGTGCCGGTAGCTCTCGACCCGGAACAGCGATGGAACGGTGACAGACCCGGGTCGGCAGACCCTGCCGAGGTCGTTGCGCATCAGGTCCACGATCATCAGGTTCTCCGCGCGTTCCTTCTCGTCGCCGGCGAGTTCCTCCGCCAGCGCACGGTCCTCGTCGGCTGTGCGTCCGCGCGGTCGGGTGCCCTTGATCGGATGCGTCTCCACGACACCCTCGGGTGTGACCCCCAGAAACCGCTCCGGCGACGCGCTGAGCATCGCCACGGATCCGATGCGCAGCAGCCCGCCGTGATGCGATGGGCTCGAACGGCGCAGGGCGAGGTAGGTCTCGAGGGCGTCCCCTTCGAGTTCGGTTGCCACTTCGGTCGTCAGGCACAGCTGGTAGGCGTCTCCCTCCGCGATGAATCGCAGGCACGCGGCGATACCGGCCAGGTAACGCGTGTCGTCATCCACCCAGCGGACGCGGTCGCCGGGGGCGTCGTCCCGTCGGACGGTCGCCGCCTGGTGGGCAGCGGGATGCGACGTGGCGACTGACCGGATGACGCGTGCGGTGTCATCCCGCCATGCGGCGAGTTCGCCCTCCCATCGATCCCCGAGCGCGAGCAGCTCGATGTCGCCGGTGGCGTGGTCGATCGCGATGAGCCGGTCGACCCTCATGAAGGCGCTCTCGGGCGAAGTGGTTCCCGGGCGGCGGAGCCGGACCCCGGTCGTCTCCTCCCCCATCCCGTAGCCGAACCATCCGATCCAGCCGAGGGGGACGCCGACGCCGTCACCGTCCGCAGCGACAGTCGGCGTCTCGCCGAGGACGTCGAGGACCGTACCAGCGAGCGATCCCCGATGATCAGAGGTCACCCGCCCGTCGACGGGAGACGAGGTGATGGTCTCCTGCCCGACGCCGAGGTAGCTGCGCCCTGAGGAGGCGTCGACCCCGGTGTCCAACCAGAACGCCGCACCCTGTTCTGCGAAGATCCAGGGTGCGAGCGCGGCGGCCGCGGGCGTTCGCCCGTGCTGACCGGAGCCGTCGATGCGGTGCCGGAGAATCCGCATACCCTGAAGCTTATGAGTGACCCGCGCTCCCCGTCGGCGCCCGCGGTGTACCGGTGGCGAGGAACCCGACTCGAGCTGCTGGACTATTACGACACGAGCGAGACCCCCGTGCTGGTCGCCGACTCCTGGCTGGTCGATGAGGGGCGCACCCTGGCCGTGGACCTGCATCGCAGACGCTTCACGGATACGGTCGCGGGCAGCTCCGGCGGCGGCGGAGTGCACCCCGACCCGAAGGAGCTCGGCGCGTTCTGGGCAGCGGCGATTGCGCTCATCCCCGCGACCGGGGCGTGGTTCCCCCGCGTCGAGCTTCAGGACCGGCACGGGTCGCGGCAGCTGGTCTATCGGCACCGGCAGGCTCCCGAGCGCGCGCGGTCGACCGTGCTGGCGACGTCGCCGGGTCCGGATCCACGCCGGCATCCGACCGTCAAGGGCCCGGATCTGGTGGAGATGGCGAAGCTGCGACACCGGGTGCGATCGCTCGGAGCCGATGAGGCGGTCATCCTGTCCGAAGACGGCTTCGTGGTCGAAGGCGCCTACTCTGCGCTGCTCTGGTGGCGCGGCGACACGCTCTGCGCGCCAGCGTTGGAGCTCCCGAGGATCGACAGCGTCACCTCGAGGTCGGTGCTGACCCTCGCCGCCGCCCTGGGTACGGAGGTGCTGTACGAGGAGGCGACTCCGGCGGAACTCGACGGGCTCGAGATCTGGGCGCTCAGTGCTCTGCACGGCATCCGCATCGCGACCGCGTGGATCGATGGCCCCGCTCCCGCGGAATCGCCCGGTCGGCTCACGCTCTGGCGAGACAGACTCGGCAGACTGTCACGCCCGCTCGGTACTGTTCAGTCATGATCGCGGCGCTGCTGGCATGAACGAGGCGCTCACCTGGATCCTCGATCTCGTGCAGAGCGTCGATCCGGTGCTGCGCACGGTGCTCGCCGGCCTCGGAATCCTGCTCGAGACGTCCGTGCTCGTCGGCCTCGTCGTTCCCGGCGATACCATCACGATCGTCGCCAGCACCGGCGTCGAGGGACCGGTCGAGTACTTCGCGCTGGTCATCGCGGTCATCGTCGGTGCGCTGTGCGGCGAGAGCATCGGGTTCGCCCTCGGCCGCTACTTCGGACCGCGGATCCGTCGCAGCAGGCTCGGTGCGCGCATCGGCGAGGGCAATTGGAGCAGGGCCGAGGTGTATCTGGACCGTCGCGGCGGCACCGCGATCTTCATCTCACGATTCCTTCCGGTGCTGCACTCCCTGGTGCCGTTGACGGTCGGGATGAGCACGATGACCTACCGGCGGTTCATCAGCTGGACGATACCGGCATGCATCATCTGGGCATTCGCCTACGTCTCCGTCGGATCGCTGGCTGCGGGCACGTACCGAGAGCTCTCCAGCGAGCTCCACGGGGCCGGCTACATCTTCGTCGGCATCATCGTCGGATGCCTACTGCTGCTCGTTGCGGCGAAGAAGCTGCTCGAACGGCGTGAAGGACGACACATGACCACCACGGGTGCTGGCGACGCAGCCGAAATGACGGATGACCCGGGGCCTGAGCGCCCGGGTCATCCGTGATTCAGGTCCGAATCAGTCGAGCAGGCCCTTGTCATTGAGCCAGTCCTCGGCCGCCGTGTCTGCTGACGCCTTCTCGTCACCTTCGACCCGGTCGCGCAACGCGATGAGGTCCTCGGTGGTGAGTTCGGCGGAGACCGCGTTGAGCACCTCCGCGAGCTCGTCGGTGTAGATCGCGTTCGACAGCAGCGGGATCACGTTCTGCGACGCGATCAGGCTGAGCGGGTCCTCGAGTACGACGAGGTTCTCGGTCTCGATGGCTGGCGACGTGGTGTAGATATCCGCGACCTGAACGGTGCCGTCGGTGAGTGCCTGCACGGTGTCCGGTCCGCCGAAGTCCTCGATCGCGACGAACTCGATGTCGCCGTCGTTCTGCCCGACCTTGTATTCGTTCTTCAAGCCCGGGATCCCGTAACCGAGTTCCGCGAACTGCGAGTTGGAAGCGAGGGAGAACGGGACGAGCGCCTGCAAATCGCCGATCTCGGTGAGATCGAATTCTTCGGCGGTCGCCCGCGTGACGACATAAGCGTCCTTATCCTCCCCCGGGGCCGAATCGAGTACTCGGAGATCATCCTCGGCCACGGCATCGACGAGAGCGGCGTCCACGTCCTCCGTCGTGCGCTCGGTGTACTCCGGGTCGTAGTAGGCCAGCAGATTCCCGTTGAACTCCGGCATCAGGTTGATCGACCCGTCCTGCAACGCGGGGATGGTCTGCTGACGCGGGCCGATGGAGGGCTGCGTCTCGACCTCGAATCCGGCGTTCTCGAGTGCTTGCGCGTAGATCTCCATGGTGATCTCGCTTTCGGCGAAGGCGAAGGATCCGACCACGATCGTGTCGCCGCTCGCCGCGTCATCCGACGGTGCCGTCGGGTCGGCGCTGGAACACCCTGCGAGAGCCACCAGCGCTCCTGCCACGACGCCGCCTACGGCGAGTCGGCCTTTCTTGGTTGCTGTGAACATCTGTTCCCTTTTCTCAATCAGTGGATGATTCCACTACCGCCGCCGGTCGGGATGAGCGGCTGCGGAGGTCGTAACGGAGTTCTCGTCGGCTGGCGACGAGTCCTCGGGTGGCGGTGAGCCGCTGAACGGTGGCAAGGGCGCCGTCGACGATCAACGCGAGCGCCGTCACCAGCAGCGCACCTCCGAGGATGCGGTTGTAGTCGTTATTGCTGATGCCCGTGAGGATGATCGCGCCGAGACCGCCGAGGCTGATGTACGCGGCGACGGTGACGGTCGCGATGAGCTGGAGCACCGCGGCGCGGATACCGCCGACGATGAGAGGAAGCGCGAGGGGTATCTCCACCTGGAAGAGGATCTGGAACTCGGTCATCCCGTTGGCCCGGGCTGCATCGATCGTCTGGCGGTCGACCGACTCGAGCCCGGCGTACGCGCCGGCGAGGATCGACGGGATGGCGAGGATGATGAAGGAGATGATCGCCGCGAGATTCGCCGCCGGCCGGAACGAGATCGCGAAGGTGAACAAGGTGAAGAAGAAGAACAGCAGGCCGAGGGTCGGCAACGCACGCATGCCTCCGGTGAAGGCGATGACGAACTGACGGAACCTCCCGGTGTGCCCGATGTAGAAGCCGAGGGGAAGCGCGATGAGCATCGCGACGAACACCGTGAGCCCGGTGTACGCGAGGTGCTCGCCGAGGCGGCTCCCGATCGCCCCGGGCTCAATCGCGCCCGGTCCCCACGAGGCCGGGTCGAATACGTAGCGCAGTGCGCCGAGAAGGAGATCCATCAGGTCACATTCCCGAAGCCCTGCGCCACACCGGCGCGTTGAAGTGCACGGGCGGAGTGAGCACTCGTCTTCTGTGGATCGACCGCGTTCCACGGCAGCAGCACGCGTCCGATCAGCTGGATGATCAGATCGAAGAGCAGGGCGATGAGCAGGCTGATAAGGATCCCGACCACGACCTCTTCGAGGATCTGCCGCTGCTTGCCCTGCTGGAACAACACTCCGAGATTCTGCGAGCCGATGATGACCCCGACCGATAGCAACGCGATGGTGGACACGGACACCACGCGGATGCCCGCCAGAAGTACGGGACCAGCCAGCGGAAGTTCGACGCGCCAGAACCTCGTCCACGTCGAGAACCCCATGGCGGTAGCGGCATCGATGGTCGCGGGATTGACGGAGGCGAGACCGTCGGCGGCGGACCGCACCATCACGGCGACCCCGTAGATGGTGAGGGCGACGATGAGGTTGGTGTCGTCCAGGACCCGAGTGCCGATCACAAGGGGAAGGATCACGAACAGTGGCAGCGACGGAATCGTGTAGAGCAGGCTCCCCGAGGTGATCACGATACTTCGCAGCGCCGGATTGCGGTTGGCCAGCCAGCCGAATGGGATGGCGAGCACGAAGCTCGCCACGATCGGGATGATCGCCAGCCGGATGTGATTCAGCGTCAGTTCGAGGATCAGGTCGAGGTTCGACAGGGTCCAGTTCACGACGCTGCGGCACCCTGCGCCGAAGCACCCGGGGTGGAAGCCCCGGCCCCTGCTGCTCGCGAGTCGGCCAGCACGCCGGCCGGCCTCCCATCCTTGTCGACGACGAGCGTCAGTCCGTTGTCGCCCGCGCGCTCCTGGAGGTGGAGATCCCGCTGCCCCTTGTCGGCTCCGATGAAGGTCGCGACGAAGTCGTCGGCCGGATGCGCGAGGATCTCCGCGGGGGTGCCGATCTGGGCGATGTGGCCGCCCTTCTTCAGGATGACGACCTGGTCCGCGAGGGTGAACGCCTCTTCGATGTCGTGGGTGACGAACACCACCGTCTTCCCCAGCTCGCGCTGCAGGCGGTTCAGCTCGACCTGGAGGTCGGCCCGCACGATGGGGTCGACGGCGCCGAACGGCTCGTCCATGAGCAGCACGTTCGGGTCGCTCGCGAGAGCACGCGCGACGCCGACGCGCTGCTGCTGACCACCGGAGAGCTGGCGTGGGTAGCGTTCGGCGAGGTCGCGATCCAGTCCGACCTTGTCGAGCAGTTCGAGCGCCGCAGCCCGGGCCTCCTGCTTCGGCACCTTCTTGAGGTAGGGCACGGTCGCGACGTTGTCGACGACCTTCCGGTGCGGCAGGAGACCGGCCGCCTGCAGGACATAGCCGATGCTGCGGCGCAACTCCACCTTGTCGCGCGTCGCGATGTCAACGCCGTCGATCAGAATCTGCCCGGACGTCGGCTCGATCATCCGATTGATCATGCGCAGCAGAGTGGTCTTGCCGCAGCCGTAGGAGCCG
>CAXTLO010000017.1:0-223 GCA_964244965.1 uncultured Marisediminicola sp. | reverse complement strand
CGGTCGCCTCGTGGGAGGGGATCACCAGATCGAAGTTCTCGACGGCGACTGTCCCATCGGGGAACTGCTTGGTGACCGATCGGAACTCGATCATGATGACGGCTCTATTCCTCGTGGATCAACACGAATCGACACATGCCGGACTCTCCACTCAAGCATCATTAGCTCAGCGGAGCAAACCTCGGCGAGTCATTTCACGTCATCGAAACACGCCGGGTTGATT
>CAXTLO010000016.1:19283-21789 GCA_964244965.1 uncultured Marisediminicola sp. | reverse complement strand
CCGATGACGGGCATCCTCAAGGTCGTCGATCCCGAACAGCTGGGCGAGCAGGACTGACCGTGAGGTCGAGGGACATTGGTGCGCACACGCCACCGTCCACACCAGGCGAAAAGAATTCTGGAACAGCTGTCGAATCCCGTCTGGTGCGTTCGTTGCACTGGTGAGAGAAAGGAACTCACCATGAAACTCACCATCAGCCTGCAGGTCACCCTCGACGGCGTCGCACAAGCGAACGGCGGCAACAACGAGGACATGGATCCCGGCTTCACCCGCGGTGGGTGGGCACTTCCGCTCAGTGACGACGAGGGTGTGCAGTACATCCTCGACACCTGGCGGCGTCCCGACGCGTTCCTGATGGGCCGTAGGACGTTCGACATGTTCGCCAATTACTGGGGTGCGCGCAGCGACGACGGCGGATTCGGCGAGGCGATCAGTTCGAAGCCGAAGTACGTGGTGTCGAACACGCTGATCGACCCGGCCTGGGAGCACTCGACGGTGATCTCGGGCGATGTCGCGGCCGAGATCCGCGAGATCACGGCGCAGCGCGGCGGGGAGCTGCTGCTGGTCGGCAGTGCACGGCTCGCCCGCTGGCTGCTCGAGAACGAGCTGGTGGACGAGATAAACCTCGTCCAGTTCCCGGTGATCGTCGGCGAGGGCGAGCGACTGTTTCCGCATGACGGCTCCGACTTCGGGCTCGAGCTACTCGACACCAAGGTGTTCGGCTCCGGAGTCATCGGCCTCACCTACCGCGTCGCGGGTCGTCCCGAGTACGCCTGACCGAGAGGATCGACCCATGCATTACCTGGTCAACGTCATCGACCACCGCAGCGAATCGGGAACCGCCGAGGAGCAGGCCGCGATCGACGTCTTCAACGAGAAGCTGAGCGCGGGTGGCAATTGGGTCTTCGCGGCCGGACTCGCCGACCCGACCACGTCGACCGTGATCGACGGCCGCGGCGACGAGCCCGTGTTCACCGACGGACCGTTCATCGAGGCCAAGGAATGGGCCGCCGGCTTCTGGGTCATCGAAGCCCCCGACCTCGACGTCGCACTTGCGCTGATGGCCGAGGGTTCGAAGGCCTGCAACCGCCGCCTCGAGGTGCGTCCCGTGCTGGCGCCGCCTGCTTGAGCGACATCCAGGAGGCCTTGACCCGCGCCCACCGAGAGGAATGGGCGCGGGTCGTGGCGACGCTCGCGAAGCGATTCGGAAATCTCGACATCGCGGAGGAGGCGGCCGCGGAAGCATTCGTGACCGCCACGGAGCGTTGGCCGCGGGACGGCATCCCGCCCAACCCCGGCGCGTGGCTGACTACGACCGCAACCCGCAAAGCTATCGACCGGATTCGCCGCGAGAGCAGCCGTGACGCCCGGCACAGGGAGGCTGAGCTCGTGTACGACACCGAGACTGAGCCGCTCGGCGCGATCGATGACGACCGACTGCGGCTCATCTTCATCTGCTGCCACCCGGCGCTCACGATGGAGGCGCGTGTCGCACTGACGCTCCGGATGGTCGGCGGGCTGACCGTCACCGAGATCGCCAGCGCCTTCCTCGTGCAGGACACCACGGTGGGTGCCCGCATCACGCGCGCCAAGGCGAAGATCGCCACCGCCGGGATCCCGTATCGAGTGCCCGCCGTCGACGACTTGCCGCGCCGCGTCTCGGGAGTGCTGGCGGTGCTCTTCCTGATCTTCAACGAGGGGTACCTCGCGACCGGACCCGATACGGCACCCGTCCGCGAGGACCTGACCGCCGAGGCGATCCGGCTGACGCGGCTGCTGCACCGGTTGCTACCCGACGACGGCGAGGTGACCGGGATGCTGGGCCTCATGCTGCTCACCGATGCGCGGCGATCGGCGCGGGTGTCATCGCAGGGCGCCCTGGTCCCCCTCGCCGAGCAGGATCACCGGCTGTGGGATGCGTCCCTGATCTCGGAGGGTCACGCCCTCGTCCGCGAACGGCTGGCCTCCGGCGTCGCGCCGGGCCGGTATCAGCTGATGGCGGCGATCAACGCCGTACACACCGATGGCGATGCGACCGATTGGACGCAGGTCGTCGCGCTCTACGACCAGCTGGTGCGACTCGACGGATCGCCGATCGTGCAGCTCAATCGCGCCATCGCGGTGAGCGAGCTGGACGGCGCGGAGGCGGGGCTCGAGCTCATCGACCAGCTCGGGTCCGACCTGGCGGAGTACCACGCGTTTCACGCCGCTCGCGCCGAACTGCTACGACGGCTGGGCCGTGATGCGGCATCCCGCGGGGCGTACGACGCCGCGATCGAGCTCGCCGGAAACAGGGCAGAGGTCGCGTACCTCAGCGCGCAGCGAGACGGGCGTCGGTAGACACTGGGCATAGGCCTGGCGAGGTGCGCACGTGACAAGGGGGATCGGGCGACACGCCGTGCGACGTGCCGCGACACGCCGTATGCCCGCCGGATCTCCGCTGTTACGCACGCACGCACATCATCGAGCGAGACGCTGATGCCGCGCGACCCTAGGGGCGAGGCGG
>CAXTLO010000016.1:13535-19273 GCA_964244965.1 uncultured Marisediminicola sp. | reverse complement strand
ACGCGGATGTCTGGGGACGACATCGAATCAGACGGAGCGGGTGGACCCGTCGGCGCCCATGGTGTCGTCGTCGGTGTCGTCGGCCGCGTGCCGAGCGGGGGACGCGTCACTGCCGTCGGGGTCGACCTCGTGCGCCGTGGCGGGATCGGTGCTGTCGACCCAGATCGCGTCGGCGGACTCTAGGCTCTCGGCGCCGAGCTCGCTCGTGCCGTCGGCGGTTGGGTCCGTGACCTCGACCCAGTCGGATTCCGCGGTGCCGACGGGGTGCTCTGCCGCGCCGCCGGAGTCGTCGGACCCGCGACCGGTGACAGACTTCGCGGTCTCGGCGACCTTGCCAGCCACATCCTTCGCACCGGCCGCGGCGACCCGCGTGCCCTCGGCGACCGACGTCGCGGCGACCTTCGCCCCCTCCGCCACCTTCTCGCTCGCGACCTTCGCACCCTCTGCGACCTTCTCGGCGACGAGGGGGGCGTTGTCCTTCACGAATTCCTGAGTGTCGGTAACCGCCTTCTGCACGCGCGGGTCCTCCCACACGTCGTTGGCCGCGGCCCTGATCTGCTCGTAACGAGCGCGACCTGCACGGGCGCCGACGATGTACCCGGCGACGAGTCCGATGATGAACAGCAGCTTGAGACGCATGATTCCTCCGGGGATGGGTCGGGCGCGCGAGTAATCTCCGCGGGCCTCTACGGTACTTCCTGACCGGTGAGGGCGCGACCCGGACCGGTTCGACTACCAAGCCGCCCGCGCAATCGGGACCTCACCCTGCGTCTCCACCGCCCGAACGGCTGGTCGTGGATCCCGTGCACGGCGACGGTGTGGAAGGCCCGTCGGGTGCGCAGCAGCATCGATCCGGCGTCGGAGAACGGGCGCCCCGATATGCCCACCCAGAGGGTCCCGTCGTACAGCACCACGTCGGTTGGATCGAGGTGGTAGCCGAGGTCCATGTCGTCGTGCACGTGGGGGTCACCGCGGTGCACCGACGTGGCGATCGTCACCCAGGTGGAGGTCCGGATGGCGAAGTTCGACCCGAACACCGCGTTGTTGCCCAGTGCCGCACGCATCGACCAGAAGTAGGCGCGCATGTAAGCGAAATCCGCGATCGCGCGAAGGCCCGACCCGAGGTCGTAGAAGCGTCCGGGCCCGCTGATGGCGACCGCGTCGGGGCGCGAATCCAGAGCGCGCTCGATCCGCTCCAGCCAGTCGTGCGGTGGCCGGGAGTCGGCATCGCAGCGCACCAGGATGTCGCCACGGGCCGCATCGAAGCCGGTCGCCGCCGCCGCCCAGATTCCCGGAGCTGGTTCTCGCAGTACCGTCGCGCCCCACGCGGCGGCGATCGCGGCGCTGTCGTCGGAACTGCCGTTGTCGACCACGATCACCTCATCGGCGGGCCGAGTCTGCCGACCGAGGGCGGCGAGGCAGTGTTGGAGCATCCGTGCGTCATCCTTCACCGGGATCACGACGGACATGACGCTCACGGCGTCTCCCTGACGACATCGCCGACGGACTTATCGGGGCGCAACCCCCGCCACGACGGTTGTCGCAGGCGTCCGGTTGCGGTCCATTCGGCGAACTCGACCTCGGCGACGAGACTCGGCTCGACCCAGCGGGCATCGGATGCTTCGAGCCTGGGTATGTCGTCGAACGCGGTGACGGAACGTTCCATCGAGCGGAGCCTGCCGCCGAGATCCACTAGATCACGGTCGCTGAACCCGGTGCCGACCCGACCGACGTAGCGGAGAGCTGCGCCATCGGGAATCCCCATCAGTACGGAACCCACCTGGTCGGCACGCCGACCCTTCCCGGGACGCCATCCGCCGATCACGACCTCCTGGGCGAGGTGGTGCTTGATCTTCAACCAGTCGCGGGTGCGCCGCCCCGACGTGTACTTACTGTCTCGGCGCTTGGCGAGGACTCCCTCGAGCCGCAGCCCACGGCTGGCCGCGATGGCCGCAGCCGCATCTCCGTCGAACGCGGGCGGTACCTGAACTGGGCCGGTCTCGTGCACCGCGCGTTCCAGCGACTGTCGTCGCTGTTCGTACCCGTCGGACATGAGCGATCGCCCGTCTGATTCGAGCAGGTCGAAGACGAAGAATCGCACCGGCGTCGTCCGTGCGATCGCGGTGATCTCCGCGGGCTTGGTGAGGTTCATCCGCCGCTGAAGCAGTCCGAAGTCCGGCCGCCCGGACGCATCGAGCGCGACGATCTCACCGTCGAGCACCGCATCCGAATCGACGGCGTCGGCGATTGCCGTCAACTCCGGATACGCGGCGGTGAGGTCGACCCCGTTGCGGCTCATCAGCGCGACCTGACCGTCGGCGATGGTCGCGAGGGCGCGGATACCGTCCCACTTCATCTCGAACGCCCACTGCCCGTCGCCGAGATCGGACTCCGATCCGAGCGACGCCAGCATCGGTTCGATCGTGCGGTGGGATTCGGTGCGGCGCGTGCCGCCGATCACCGTGCGCCCGCGCGACCGGCGTTGCCGACTCGACGGAGGCGCGGTGGCCGGCTCATGGTCGGGTGTCTGATCGTCTGCACCTTTCATCAGGTGGATGAGCCAGTTGTTCTGCGCGGACGGGTCGTCCCGCGATCCGGTGTGGATCAGCGCGTACCGGTGGGACCCGTGCTTCTCACCGTGGACGGTGCAGATAACCTCTGCGCCCTCGCGCCACTTCTCGAGCTCATATGTGCCCGCGTCCCAGATCGTCACCTCACCCCCGCCGTACTCCCCGGCGGGGATCGAGCCCTCGAATGTGCCGTATTCGAGCGGATGATCCTCCGTCTGCACGGCGAGATGGTTCTTCCCCGGATCGGTGGGGACCCCCTTCGGCAGCGCCCAGCTGACCAGCACACCGTCGTGCTCGAGCCGGAAATCCCAGTGCAGCCGACGTGCGTGGTGTTCCTGGATGACGAAGCTCATCCCGGTGGACGAACCGGCGGCGTCCTGAGGGACGGGTTCCGGCGTCTTGGTCGCGTCGCGCATGCTGCGGTACTTCGCCAATCGGTCACGTGACCGGGTGGAGGCATCCAGCCGCTCCATGTGCTCAGCGGTCGGCTCGAGGGAGGCGAGATGTGCCGTCGCGAGTGGAGCGAGCGGATCGGGTCCGGTCTCCACCCGCTCAAGCACCTCGGTGAAGCTGAGCTGCCGCAGATCGGGGGAGTCGAGCTCGTCCCAGGTGCGGGGCGCGGCCACGGTCGGATGCTCGCGCCCTCGGAGCGAGTACGGAGCGATGGTGGTCTTGTTCCCGTTGTTCTGACTCCAGTCGACCAGCACCTTTCCGGCACGCAGCGCCTTCTTCATGTCGCTGACGACGAGGTCGGGATGGTCGGCTTCGAGCAGGCGCGCGAGTTCATGGGCGACGCTGCTGACCTCGTCGGAGGTCTGGGCGCCGTCGAGGGGGGCGTACAGGTGGATGCCCTTGCTGCCGCTGGTCACCGGCATCGCCATCAGTCCCATGTCGGCCAGGATGCCCCGCACCCACCCGGCCACCTCGACGCAGTCCGCGAGCGTCGCACCGGGGCCGGGATCGAGGTCGAACACGATCCGGTCCGGATTGCGGCGGATACCGGTGCGGCCGAATCGCCACTGCGGAACGTGCAACTCGAGCGCCGCCAGCTGCGCGAACCAGGTGAGGGTCGCGCGATCATCGAGCAGCGGGTAGTCGTTCGCGTGGCTGCGGTGTTCGATCGCACGATGCCGGATCCACGACGGAGCCGAGTCCTCCAGATTCTTCTGGAAGAACATCTCGCCCGGGGCGTCGGCTGTGCCGACGCCGTGAACCCACCGCTTCCGGGTCAGCGGGCGGTCTCGGGCGTGCGGAATGAGAACATCGGCGACGCGCGCGTAGTAATCGAGCACCTCCGCTTTGGTCGTACCCGTCTCCGGATACATCACCTTGTCGAGATTCGTCAGCTTGATCCGGTGGCCGTCGACCGAGACGACCACCGACTCGGATCTCGCGGGCGTGGCTGAGTCCGTCACCCTGGCATCCCACCGGCGACCAACACCGATGCACCGGTCATGAAGCTCGACTCCTGGGTTGCCAGGTGCACGTAGATCGAGGCGAGCTCGGCCGGCTGGCCTGGGCGTCCGAGCGGCGTCTTCTCGCCGAAGTCGCTGAAGTCGCCGTCGGTCTCGGCGACCGGTTGCAGCGGCGTCCAGAACGGTCCGGGTGCGACGCAGTTGACGCGGATCCCGGACGGCGCGAGCTGCTGCCCGAGCGACGAAGTGAGATTGGTGATCGCGGCCTTCGACGCCGCGTAGTCGATCTTGTCCGGCGACGGGGCGGAGGCCTGCACCGAGGAGGTGGTGATGATCGTCGCGCCGGGGTTCAGGTGGGGGACAGCCGCCTTGACGAGCCACACGAGCGAGAAGACGTTGGTGCGGAAGGTGCGATCCAGGTTCTCCGTGGTCAGGTCGGCGACGCTGTCGAAGTTGCGCTGATGGGCCGCGACCATGACGAGGCAATCCAGTCCGCCGAGATGCTCGGCCGCGAGGTCGACGAGTTCCGTGCACACCGTCTCTTCGGAGATGTCCCCGGGGAGGAGGACGGCGCGACGACCGGCGTCGGTGACAAGCGCTTCGACCTCGCGGGCGTCTTCGAGCTCGCTGTCGAGGAAGTTGAGCGCGACATCCGCTCCTTCCCGCGCGAAGGCGATGGCGACCGCTCGGCCGATTCCGGAGTCCGAGCCGGTGATCAGCGCACGACGCCCGGTCATCCGGCCCAGCCCGACATAGCTGTCCTCACCGTGATCGGGGCGCGGCGACATGCGGGCCACACTGCCCGGCTTGGGCTGATCCTGCTTCGGGAAGGGCGGACGCGGGTACTGGGTTAGCGGATCCTGCGGCGTGAACTGGTCGGGCATGATGTTCTCCTCGGTGTCCCCTCATCCTCCCGTGCCCGGTGTGCGAGGGGGAGCCCTTGACCCGCGCGCCACAGCCGCTCATCAGCGCCGCCCCTTCACCAGCGCAGCCGCGCCGGTGCGTCGAGGGGCCCGCCGTGTCCGAGGGTTCCCTGTCGGGGCGGAGGGCGGGACAATGGGCGGATGCGAGCGATCTGGAGTGGTGCCGTCACGTTCGGCCTGGTCAACGTGCCGGTGAAGGTCTACAGCGCGACGGAGGACCATGACATCTCCCTCCATCAGGTGCATGACGCCGACGGCGGCCGCATCCGCTATCAGCGACGCTGCGAGATCTGCGGCAAGGTCGTCGACTACGCCCACATCGACAAGGCCTTCGACGACGGCGAGCGCACCGTCGTACTCACGGACGAAGACCTCAAATCGCTCCCGTCGGAGAAGAGCCGCGAAATCGACGTCGTCGAGTTCGTCCCCTCCGACCAGATCGATCCGATCATGCTCGACAAGAGCTATTTCCTCGAACCCGCGTCTGCGTCGGCGAAGGCCTACGCGCTGCTGAGGCAGACGCTCGAGGAGACCGACCGGACGGCGATCGTTCATTTCGCCCTTCGTCAGAAGACCCGCCTCGGGGCACTCCGCGTGCGCGGCGACGTGCTGATGCTGCAATCCCTGCTCTGGGACGACGAGGTGCGTGAGGCGTCCTTCCCGGCCCTCGACGAACGAGTGAGCATCTCGGACAAGGAGCTCAAGATGTCGGCGGCGCTGGTCAAGAGCTTCGAATCCGACTTCGAGCCCGACAAGTTCAACGACGACTATCAGGATCAGCTGCGCGACCTGATCGAGGCGAAGCTCGCGACAGGCGACGCCGTCGACAC
>CAXTLO010000016.1:0-13435 GCA_964244965.1 uncultured Marisediminicola sp. | reverse complement strand
TAGTCGTCGATCGAGATGCGGTGTTCTCCCGCGCCATCTCGCACGAGGTGCGTGTCGCCGGTGCGGAAATCGCCGACGGCCGGCCCGGGGAAGATGACTTCGGCGGGTGACACGTACGTCCAGTCGAGGTCGTCTGCTCGGGCGAAGACCTCATCGAGGGCGCGAGCGTGGGCGAGTGCGAGATCGCGGTACTCCGGGGTGAAGTGTGCGGTATCGACGAGTCGGGTGCCATCGGCTTCGAGCAGGCTGCCCGCGCCGCCCACCACGACCAGCCGGCTGACCCCAGCGAGCCTAGCGCCGGCGATGAGGGCGGTCGCGATGCTCGACAGTGACTCGAGGTCGTCGCTTCCATCATGGCGTGGTCCGATCGCGGAGGCGATGACATCTGATCCAGCCGATAGTTCTGCGACCCGGGTGGCGTCGTTCGCATCGCCGGCGACCGACGTCACGCCTTCTGCGGTCGTGGTGGTGGATCGACTGACGCCGGTGACGGCGTGACCACGCTGGGTGAGTTCTGCCGCAATGGCAGCGCCGATAGCTCCGGATGCTCCGAACAGAACGATCTTGCTCATTGTGGGGCCTTTCCTACCCGGGTTGGCATCTGCACCACTTGCCGAGTTTCGTTTCGTGCGATCTAATGGATAGTACGAAGGTTACCCATTAGGAAGGTCGGTATGTCAACCGTGTCGT
Source organism: uncultured Marisediminicola sp. (assembly GCA_964244965.1). Classification (GTDB taxonomy): domain Bacteria; phylum Actinomycetota; class Actinomycetes; order Actinomycetales; family Microbacteriaceae; genus Marisediminicola. The sequence continues at coordinate 12,745 of CAXTLO010000016.1, read as the reverse complement.
CGCCGCTCATCGCCGTACAGCTGATCGGGGGTCCGACCGCAGTCGTCGAGTTCGCGGGCATCCGATTCCTCACGGATCCCACCTTCGACGACCCAGCCGCCTCGGGGAGCAGCGCCGCGTCCGCGGGCAAGGTCAGAGGACCAGCCGTGGAGTTCGAGGATCTCGGACCTCTGGATGTCGTGCTGCTGTCTCATGACCAGCACCCTGACAATCTCGACTCCACCGGCCGGGCGCTTCTGCAACAGGTATCGGTAGTGATCACGACGACCGAGGGCGCAACCCGCTTGGATACCGACACTGTCGGTCTCCGGCCGTGGGAAAGCCATCTCCTGGAGGGCGGCGTCACCGTCACCGCGATCCCGGCACAGCACGGTCCGGATGCGAACGCCGAAGCCGTGAGCGGTCCGGTGATCGGATTCATGCTGACGTCCCCTGCTGGTCAGAGTGTTTACGTCAGCGGCGACAACGCGGACGTCGATATCCCACGTCGTGTCCGCGAGCGGTTCGGCGTGCCGACTGTCGCAGTGCTCTTCGGTGGCGGTGCGTCCGTCCCCTTCCTCTTCGATGGCGCGCTCGTCACGATGACGAACGATGAACTGCTGGAGACGGCGTTGGCACTTGGTTCCGGCACCGTAGTTCCAGTGCACACCGAGGGGTGGAGGCACCTCACCGAGGACCGGGACGAACTCGTCGGGCTGTTTCATGATGCGGGGGTTCGCGACAGGCTCCGGTTGCTTGCTCCCGGCGAGACGGCGCGCGCCAGTGGATGAGAGCGGCGCCGTACCCGGCGAACAGCATTCGATCGCCCTCGCCCTGGTCAACACCTATTCGACTCGACGAGGGATCGACTTCGAGGCGATCGCCACCGCTGAGGCATTGCAGAGCTGGCTTGCTGGGCGCGGCGCACACGTCGAACGCCGTGACCTCGGTTCGGGCGATGTCGAGATCGCTCATCATCTCCGCACGCATGTTCGCGCCCTCTTCGAAGCACTCGAGTCATCCGTGCTGGCGGATTCGAGAACCGTCCAAGAGTTGAATCGGTTCTCGATGGCGACACCGGGGGCGCCGACCCTCGACACCCGTGGCGCGACGCTCGCCGCAGGCTGGGCGAGCACGGGGGACGGACCTGCGGCGGCGTTCTCCGCCATCGCTCGGGACGCGATCGCCGTCGCCCTGTCACCGGTTGCCAGCCGGATCCGCACCTGCGACGCCGGCAGCTGTATACGCATGTTCGTACCCGAGCGTGCGAGCCGCCGCTGGTGCTCCACCGTCTGCGGAGACCGTGTGCGCGCCGCCCGCCACTACGCGCAACACCGGCGTTAGCCGGCTTCTATCGCCGACCCGCAGGACGAGGAGACCCGTCAGCGATTCGCCGACCTCCACAGATGCAGCCCGGCGTAAGACCGCCACGGCGCCCACCGCGCGCCGTAGTCGCTCAATCGCCGCGCCGCCGACGGGAGCCCCAGCGCCGCCGCGCTCTGCTGCATGACCAGGTCGGTCCCGAGCAGGACATCGGGGGCGCCCAGCGCACGGATCGCCACATACCCGGCCGTCCACGGCCCGACGCCCGGTAGGGCGACGAGCGCGGCGGTCAGTTCCTCGACCGGCATGCCGAGGTCGAGCCGGAGCGAACCGGATGCGAGCGCCTCGGCAACTCCGACGATCGCTGCCACGCGCGTCGCGGGCCCCCGGAGCACCTCACGGCCCCGCTCCGCGAAGTCGGTCGCGGTCGGGAACAGGCCGCTGCCGCCGAGTTCTTCGCTGATGCGGCCGAGCACAGTGGTCGCAGCTACCACCGACACCTGCTGGCCGATCAGCGTGCGGAACAACGCCTCATCGATGTCGAGACTGCCGGGGAGACGGACGCCGGGGTGCGCGTCGACGGATGGAGCGAGCGCCGGATCGGACCTCAGTGCCTCATCGATGGACTCCGAGTCGGCATCGAGGTCGAGTAGCCGACGCACACGGGTCACGAGCGGAGCGACATCCGCCACCTCGTCGAGGCGTGCAGTGCACGTCACCGCGCTCGGTCCGTCGAGCTCGATCCGGAGGTGGGCGGTACCGCGTGGCAGTCTCACTCGTCTGGCGAACGACCTGCCGTCGCCCTCCTCGACGCCGCGGATGGCGTGATCGGCGAAGTACCGCATGAGACCGGCACCGTCGAACGGCGGCCTCGCCGGGAGGCGGAGGGTGACGGTCGTGACGCCCGCCCCCTCCGCTCCGTCCGCTTGCTGCTGAACGCGTGGGCTCCCGCTCGCACGCAACGCGGTCGGGGTGCGTTCATAGACGGCGGCGATCGTCTCGTTGAACTGGCGGATGCTCGCGAACCCCGAAGCGAATGCGACATCGGAGACTGGGAGGTCGGTGGAGGTGAGCAGCACCCGCGCCGTCTGAGCCCGGTGCGCGCGCGCGAGGGCGAGGGGACCGGCGCCCAGTTCGGTCACGAGCACCCGGGTGAGGTGGCGCGGCGTATAGCCGAGGCGAGCAGCGAGGCCCGGCACACCGTCGCGCTCGACCGCACCGTCGGCGATGAGCCGCATCGCGCGCGACGCCAGGTCGTCGTAGCGATTCCACTCCGGCGATCCCGGGACGGCATCGGGCTGGCAACGCTTGCACGCGCGCAGCCCGGCTTCGTGCGCTGCAGCAGCGGTGCGGTAGAAGGTGACGTTCGTCGCTTTGGGGGTCATCGCCGGGCAGCTCGGCCGGCAGTAGATACCGGTGGAGTGCACCCCGGTGATGAACTGCCCGTCGAATCTGGTGTCCCGGGACGACATCGCGCGATAACGCTCCGCGAACAACTCGTGCCCGGGACCGACCGCCGCCGGCGGTGTGCTGACGCGTTGCTGCATGGTTCGACTCTGACACGGGCGGACGACATCAACTAGCGGTAATCCGACACGGCTCGTGCCGTCGGTCGCTTCGTTCTACCGTCCGGCGGTGCGTCCAGCGTTCCGCGGTGGTACAGGGCGAGTGAGGCACTCAACGGTGCGCCGGCATCCGGTGTAAGCGAGAGTGGAGCGTATGAGTCCGCATGGCGAAAACCGCCTTCTTCCTGGTGAGCATGGTGACGCTCAGTTCCTCGATCGGATCGCGACCGAGTATCGCGGTCGGCACGACGCCACGGATGCTGTCGATTGGCTACTCGACGCCGACTCCCTAAGCAGGAACGGCCGCCGATCGCCGGCCGCCGGCCTACGCGAACTTCAGGACCGCGTCTACTCGGATCGAGAAGGCGGCTCTTCCCACGGCGAGGCGGTGGCTGAGCTTCAAGTGCTGGAAATGACGCTGGCGGAGGACCGGAGAGCTCTCGGAGTGGCGATCGAAGCGGCAAGGAATACGGGGCAGGAAGATGCCGATGCAAAAGTCCCGGACGATGAAGTAGCGCGACACATCATCGAGCCGGTTCCCGGCCGGTTCTTCCGAAGCGCGATAGTGACATGCGCGATCGCCGTAGCCGCGCTTGGAACAGGAGTGGTCGTAGGGGTTCGATCGTCACCAGCGACGCCGCCTATTGCGCCGCCAGCGCCGGCAGCCCAAGAGGTATCGCGAGCCGTCGCTCTGGAGATGTTCGACAGACCGCAGGAGACCACCGATATCCCACCAGTAGACCTCGGGGCCGAGTTTCTTCCCGAGAGCTTGCGATCGTTCGGCCGAGGCTTCGACGGCGAGCCGTTGGCCTTCGCGGGGCTGCGCTCAGACAATCGCATATGCCTCATTGTTGACCTCGGCGAGCGGGAGGCAGCCGCCAGCTGCGTAGTCGAGCGAGTCTTCGCTTCCGGTGGCGCCACACTGTACTGGACCACGAATCTGGATGGAGTACCCGCCACTTCGTACGTGACCTGGTACCCCGACGGAGCGCTGGTAAGTTCCTCCGGTTAACACCTCACGAGGACGATCGTGTCCGTGCGCCGCCTCCTCACCGGTACGGCGGTCCGACACCTCGTCATGACCGCCGGCCGCGCCGCCGTTCACGCCGCGGCGCTATCGTCGAACGATGAGCTCTCCCGGTTCCGGTGTTGCCGTCGTCGGCAGCGCCAACATGGACATCGTCTTCTCGGTCGCGCGCGCGCCCCAGCCCGGTGAGACCCTCCTGGCGGAATCGGCGGCACGCTATCCGGGCGGGAAGGGCCTGAACCAGGCCGTCGCGGCTGCGCGGGCCGGCTCGTCGACCGCCTTCGTCGGAGCGCTCGGAACGGACGACGCGGGCGACGCTCTCTCGGCCGTACTGATCGACAGCGGTATCTCCGCCACCGCCCTCCGGCGGATCACCGGCGACACCGGTCAGGCGTTCATCGTCGTCGACGGGCGCGGCGAGAACACCATCGTGGTGGCTTCGGGGGCCAATGCCTTGATGACGACGCTGACCGGGGCGGATCGTGCGGCGATCGGCGCAGCATCCGTTCTTCTCATGCAGCTCGAGCTGCCGATGCCCGTCATCTTGCAGGCGGCTGCTGAAGCGCGCGCCGCCGGCACCGTCGTGATGCTCAATGCTGCGCCGGCCACCGCGTTGCCCGACGGACTCGTCGAGCTGCTTGACTACCTGATCGTCAACGAGCACGAGGCGCGGTTGGTCGGTGCATCGGAGTCGCTCGGGCGGGCCTCGCTCGCGTTGGCGGCGCGCGTGCCCAGAGTTGTCGTGACCCTCGGATCGGCCGGGTCCGCTCTCTACGACGACGGCGCCGAGGTGCATCGGATTGCCGCTCCACCGGTGAACGCGGTCGACACGACGGGAGCGGGCGACACCTTCTGCGGCGCCTTCGCCTCCGCCATCGATCAGGGACGCCCTTTCGCGGATGCCGCCCGCTTCGCCACCGCCGCAGCAGCGCTCTCCGTTCAGGTCACCGGTGCCGTCCCGTCGGTGCCGTCGCGCGGACGCATCGACGAACTCTTGGGACTGATGTGACCGATGCGGTCGCCGCCCTGCGCGCGGAGCTAGGCGAGGCCGTGAGCACGGATGCGGCACGCCTCGATGAGGCGAGATCCGACGCCAGCGGGTACCGGTCCGCCGCCGCCCCACTGGCGATCGTCGACGCCACCTCGACCGAGGAGGTGCAGGCCACCATGCGCATCGCGAGCCGGCTCGGCCTCCCGGTCGTGACGCGCGGCGCCGGGAGCGGACTGGCCGGCGGCGCGACGGCCGGGAACGGCGAGCTCGTGCTCTCGACTCGGTCGATGAATCGCATCCTCGAGCTCGCGTCGGCGGACGAGCTCGCGGTCGTGCAGCCTGGGGTGATCAACGCCGATCTCAATCGCGCGGCGCAGGAGCACGGGCTGTGGTTCGCGCCCGACCCTGCCAGCCGGGAGTGGTCCACGGTCGGCGGCAACATCGCCACCGGAGCCGGGGGTCTGCTGTGCGCCAAGTACGGGGTCACCAGGGAGGCGGTACTCGGGTTGAAGGTGGTGCTGGCCGACGGACGCCTGCTCACCCTCGGACACCGGAGTGTGAAAGGCGTGACCGGGCTGGATCTGACTGCGCTCATGATCGGGTCGGAGGGTCGACTCGGCGTCATCGTGGAGGCGACCGTGAAACTGCTGCCCCTGCCGGCCGGTCCGGTCGCCACAATCGGCGCCTACTTCGGCGATATCGAGACCGCCGCCGCCGCATCCGCCGCCATCACGGCCGCACGCCTGCGCCCCGCGGTCATGGAGCTGCTCGACGCCCGGGCGCTCGAGTACATCGGCGAGCACCTCGGCCTCGCCCTCGCCGACCGCGGTAGCGCCTACCTCCTGGTGCAGACAGACGGACCGGCGGCGGCGGATGATGCGGCGAGGATACTTGCGCAGATCGACGCACTCGGGGGAGACGCCGACCTGACCACCGACCCTGGGGAGGGCGAAGCGCTGCTCGCGGTACGACGCGCGTTCCATCCAGCCATGGCGGCCCGAGGGCGGGTGCTGATCGAGGATGTGGCGGTACCCCGCAGTGCGCTGCCGGCGATGTTCGCGCGCATCGAGGAGATCGCTCACGCTCACTCCCTGATCATCCCGACGGTCGCGCACGCGGGCGACGGCAATCTGCATCCGAACTTCCTGATCGACCAGTCGCACGGGAACGACGTGCCGGGGCACGTCTGGGAAGCGGCCGGCGAGCTGTTCGACGCGGCCCTCGCGCTCGGCGGCACTCTCACCGGAGAGCACGGCGTCGGGTTGCTCAAGCGCCGGTGGCTGGCTGACGAGCTCGGGGACGACCAGGTCGACCTTCAGCAGCGGATCGCGGGGTTGTTCGATCCGCTGGGGATCCTGAACCCCGGCAAGGCGTTCTGACCGCGCGTCTACCCCCCGCCAGGGAGCGACAGCTCGCCCATAGGCTGATCCGACCCCGCCGACGAGAGGCCCGAATGTCCCAGTACCACTCGACCCCCGCATTCGCCCGAGCGCCGGTCACGATGAACCCCGATCCGGTTCCCGATCGCGGGTCTCCGCTTCCGTCGGGCTCCGTCCCGCGCCGTGGGGTCGACGGGGTACTCGTCGCCGCCATCATCGGGTTCCTCGTGCTCGGGATCCTCGCCGTGCTGGTCGCGGCCTACATGGTGTTCGCGCTCGGACCGACCGCCGCGGTGATCGCGTCGATCATGGCGCTGGTCCCATTGCTGGTCGTCGTGCTCGTCATCGTGTGGATCGACCGCTGGGAACCCGAACCACGCCTCGCCCTGTTGTTCGCCTTCCTCTGGGGATCGGCGGCATCCATTGCGATCGCGTTGATCTTCTCCTACGGGGCGCAGATCGTGCTCGCCCTCGCCGGCATCGGCGAATCAGGCGGCACACAGTTCCTCAGCGCGGTGGTGCAGGCGCCGCTGGTCGAGGAGGGAGCGAAGGGGTTCGGCGTTCTGCTGCTGTTCTGGGTCTACCGCCGCAACTTCGAGGGCCCCGTCGACGGTCTCGTCTACTCGTCGATGATCGCGATCGGGTTCGCGTTCACCGAGAACATCCAGTACTTCGGGCTCGCGTTGACCAACAGCGATCTCAGCGCCGTCGCCGAGACCTTCTTCCTGCGCGCCGTGCTCTCGCCGTTCGCGCACGTGATGTTCACGGCGTTCGTCGGGATCGCCCTCGGGTACGCATCACGCAGAGTGGGTGGGGGCGGCGCGATCGGCTACTTCCTGCTCGGGCTCATCCCCGGCGTCCTGCTGCACGCGTTCTGGAACGGTTCCGCCTCTCTCGTCGGGGACTTCTACAGTTACTACTTCGTGGTGCAGGTGCCGCTGTTCATCGTCGCGGTGATGATCGTGATCGGCCTCCGCCGTCGCGAGCAGCAGATCACGGGGCTGCGCCTCGCTGAGTACGCCCGGGCGGGTTGGTTCAGCCAGAGCGAGGTCGGCCTGCTCGCCACCGGCGCCGGGCGCGCCCAGGGTCGGGCGTGGGCTGGCCGCCAAGGAGTGGGGCCGCAGTTCCGGCGGTTCGTCAAGGACGCCACCCGTCTCGCCTTCGCGCGGCAGCGGGTCATCTCCAGCCGCGACCGCATCGGCGCGCATCGAGCGGAGGCGGACCTGCTCGACCGCATCGCCGAGGACCGTCGCGCGCTCGCCGCGCGTCCGCCGCTTTCGAGCCGGTAGCCCACCTCGCCGCTGACGACCCCGGGGGTCGACGGATGCCGGCGGCGCACGGCACACTGAGAATGTGCCAGAGCTCCCCGAGGTCCAGGCCCTCGTCACCGATCTCGGTGCGCGGCTGAACGGCCGACTCATCGACCGTCTCGACGTGGTGTCGTTCGCCGTGCTGAAGACGTTCGACCCTCCGGTTTCTGCGCTCGTCGGCGAACGTATCGAGTCCGTCGCGCGGTACGGGAAATTCCTCGACATCGTCGTCTCGCGCGCGAGCGAGAGCGACATCCACCTCGTGATGCACCTCGCGCGTGCAGGGTGGATCCGCTGGCGCCTGGCTGCGCCCGCCGCATCGGCCCGCCCTGGTAAGGGGCCGCTCGCGGCCCGCCTGGTGCTCGACGACGGTTCCGGTCTGGACATCACCGAGGCGGGCACGAAGAAGAGCCTTGCCATCTACCTCGTGACGGATCCGCAGCAGGTGCCGGGAATCGCGCGGCTCGGCCCTGACCCGCTCACCGCCGAATTCACCGAGGAGACGTTCGCAGCCATCCTCGCCCGATCGGGTCGCGCGCAGATCAAGGGCGTGCTCCGCAATCAGTCGACCATCGCGGGGATCGGCAACGCGTACTCCGACGAGATTCTGCACGTCGCGAAGATGTCGCCGTTCAAACCGGCGTCGATGGCGCCCGACGAGGTGGCGCGGCTTTACGAGGCGCTGCGGCGCACTCTCGAAGACGCGGTCGAGCGCTCGGACGGCATCGCCGCGTCGGAACTGAAGAAGGAGAAGAAGTCCGGCATGCGAGTGCACGGTCGGACCGGACAGCCATGCCCGGTGTGCGGCGACACCGTGCGCGAGGTCATCTTCTCCGACTCCACGCTGCAGTACTGCCCGACCTGTCAGACCGGCGGAAAGCCCCTGGCCGACCGCGTGCTCTCGCGGCTGCTCAAGTAACGATCGCGTCGAACACCCTCGGCGGAGCGAGTAAACTCGCATGCCGGAATCGAGGGGGGTGACGTATGGCTTCGAGTGAACTCGCACGCGAGCAGGAGTACGTGCGCGCGCTCTACTCGCGCCTGGATGCGCTGCAGCGGGAGGCCGTCGAACAGCTGGCCATGGTGCGGCGGCAGAATGTCGGCGGAAACCATCAGAGCCGGTCGGAGCGGGACGCCTTCGCACGGATCTATGAGGACCGCATCGTGCAGCTGCGCGACATCGGGGAGCGCCTCGCGTTCGGGCGCCTGCATCTGGTGGAGACGGATGATGGCGAGCCGGTGTACCGCTACATAGGCCGCATCGGCCTCCGCGACGAGGACCAGCAGCCGCTGCTGCTCGACTGGCGCGTGCCTCAGGCGAGCGCCTTCTACCAGGCGACCGCGGCCGAGCCGCTCGGGATCCGCGCCCGCAGGCACCTGATCTCCCGCGGCCGCGAGATCGTGCGGGTCGAGGACGAGATCTTCGACCCTGACCTGGTGACTCCGGGTGAGACCCAGCTGCAGGGCGAAGGTGCCCTGCTCACCGCCCTGAGTGCCGAGCGCACCGGGCGGATGGCCGACATCGTGGCCACCATCCAGGGCGAGCAGGACCGCATCATCCGCTCGGATCTCAAGGGCGTTCTCGTGGTGCAGGGAGGACCGGGAACGGGCAAGACGGCGGTCGCCCTGCACCGTGCCGCTTACCTGCTGTACTCGCACCGCGACCGACTGCGCAACTCCGGAGTGCTGATCGTCGGCCCGTCGCGCTCGTTCCTGCACTACATCGAAGCTGTGCTGCCGTCGCTCGGCGAGAGCGGCGTGGTGATGTCGAGCGTGGGGCAGCTGTACCCCGGGGTCGACGCGATCCGCGACGACCCCTCGGCCGTGGCCGCGCTCAAAGGTTCGGCCCGGATGGCCGAGCTGATCTCGCGTGCTGTGCGCTCCCGTCAACGCGTGCCCGACGGACCCCAGCGGATCGAGGTCAACGGCGAGCAGCTGGTGCTCGAACCCGCGCTGATTCAGAACGCGATGCACCGGGCGCAGCAGTCCCGCAAGCCCTACAACGAGGCACGGGTTACTTTCGTCAAGTCGGCGCTGGCTCAGCTCACCCGCGTCTGGGCCGATCAACTGCGAGCACAGGGCAACTCGGTGGACGAATCCGATCATCCGATGCTCAGGGAGGACCTCCGCTCCTCCTACGACGTGCGCGTCGCTCTGAACACCGCCTGGTTGCCGCTCACACCGCAGAAGCTCCTGCAGGACCTCTACGCGCGCCCCGCCTGGCTCGCCGAGATCACGCCGACCTGGTCGCCCGAAGCCCGTGCTCTGCTCGAACGTCGCAGGGATGCACCTTTCACCGTGAGCGACGTTCCCCTGCTCGACGAAGCCGCCGAGCTGCTCGGCGAGTACGACGTCGCGGATGCCGCGGGCAAGCGTGAGGAGAAGCAGCAGCGCAAACGCGACATCGAGAACGCCGAGCGTGCCATTGAGAACATGGGCGTCGGAGGACTGGTCGACGCCGAGGATCTCGCCGCCTCGTTCGCTGAGGGCGCCGATCGTGGCACGACGGCCGAGCGCGCGGTGGCGGACCGGTCGTGGACGTACGGGCACATCGTCGTCGACGAGGCTCAAGAGCTGTCGCCCATGCAGTGGCGGCTGCTGCTCCGACGCTGCCCGCTGCGGTCGTTCACCGTGGTGGGAGACATCGCGCAAGCCTCTTCGGCATCCGCTGCGTCCAGCTGGCGCGAGGCCCTCCGCACGCTGATCGGCGGGTCCGTGGAGAGCGACAGGTGGCGCCTGGAGGAATTGACCGTCAACTACCGCACGCCGAGTCAGATCACTGAGGTCGCCGAGCGGATGGCGGTGGCGCACGATCTCCCGATCACCCGGTCGACCGCGGTGCGAGCGAGCCCGTGGCCGGTGCGGGTCGCCGACGACGTCGTCGAGGCGGTGAAAGAGGATGCACCGGCAGCAGGTTCGGGCACCCTCGCCGTGATCGCGCCGGCGCGCGAACTCCCCGATGCACTCGCTCGCCTCACAGCCGAGTTCGGCACCCGCGTCGGCGCGGGAGCCTCAGGCCTCGACCGCCCCATCGCGGTGCTCTCCCCCCAGGACGCCAAGGGTCTCGAATTCGACTCTGTGGTCGTGGTCGAACCGGCGGAGATCGTCGCGGAGGCCGAGCGGGGTGCTGGCGCCCTGTACGTGGCGATGACCCGCCCGACCCAGAGCCTGACCCTGGTGACCAACGTCGCCTTGCCGGCGGGCATCGAGCCGCCGGCTTAGGCGGCCGCCACCTATCCACCCGCATCGCGAGTGCGACACTTGGTCGGTGCCTCTCGCCCTGCCTGACGACCTGCTGCACCGCATCCGAGCCCGAGCAGACGGCTACGACCGGGACAACGCCTTCTTCACCGAGGATCTCAACGACCTGGCGGCGATCGGCTACCTCCGCAGCCTCGTCCCGGAGGCTCTCGGGGGCGGTGGCGCCAGCCTGCTCGACGTGGTCAAAACCCAGTCGAAACTGGCCGAGGCCGCGCCGGCCACCGCGCTCGGCGTGGGCATGCACCTGATCTGGACGTCGGTTGCGCGCATGCTCCATGACAGCGGTGACCACAGCCTCGACTTCCTGCTCCGAGACGCGGCCGCGGGGGAGATCGTCGCATTCGCCATCAGCGAGCCCGACAACGATCTGGTGCTTCTTGGGAGCCGTACCGACGCCCGCCCCACCGCGGATGGCGGGTACGCCTTCACCGGCGTCAAGGTGTTCACGAGTCTGTCGCCGGTGTGGACCAGGCTGGGGACCTTCGGGCTCGACTCGACCTCGCCGGATGCCCCGAAGCTCGTGCACGCGGTGCTCACCCGCGATGCACCCGGCATCCGGATCGCGACCGACTGGGACACCGTGGGCATGCGCGCGACGCAGAGTCACAGCACCCACCTCGAGGGTGCTGTCGCGGAGCGTCAACGGGTGTTCCGACGGCTGGATCCGGGATCGAACGCCGATCCGCTGATCCTGGCCGTCTTCACCTCCTTCGAGATACTGATCGCCGCCGTCTACGCCGGTATCGGCGAGCGCGCCCTGCAACTCGCCGTCGAGTCGGCGACGACCCGGATGTCGGCGCGCACCGGTGTCTCGCGAAGCGCCGATCCCGCAATCCGCCGACGGGTGGCCGCCATCGCCGCATCGCAGGACGGGGTGCGTCCCCGGCTCGAATCCCTCGCCGCGGACGCGGACGCGGGAGTCGATCACGGCGGTCAGTGGTTCAGACTCCTCGTCGGGCTGAAGGTCGCCGCCACCCGCGGCGCGCGAGTGGCGGTCGAGCAGGCGATCGCCGTCGCGGGTGGAGGGAGCCTGCGCACGGGCTCGGAGCTCGGCCGTCTCTATCGAGATGTGCTGGCCGGCGGCTTCCACCCGAGTAACGACGACTCGGCGGACGCCACGATCGCGACCGCCCTGCTCGGCCCCGCCGAGTGACCCTGCACGGGGACGACGCCGTACGCTGACGAGCATGACCACTGGAACCCACGGTGCCGGAGCGTGAGCTTTTCCTCCTCTGCTCCGAGCGCCGCATCGGTCGTGCACGATCTCGTGCGCACCTATCCCGATTTCCCGCGCCCGGGCATCCTCTACCGCGACCTCGCTCCCGTCCTCGCCGACAGCGACGCGTTCCGATCGGTCGTCACCGCACTCGCCGCCGCCGTGACCGAGCGGGGCACCCGAGTCGATGCGGTCGTTGGAGTGGAAGCCCGCGGGTTCCTGCTCGCCGCGGCGGTCGCGATGGAGACCGGGTGCGGGGTGGTGCCCGTGCGGAAGCCGGGCAAGCTGCCCGGCGCCGTGCTGCGTGAGAGCTACGAGTTGGAGTACGGTCGCGACGAACTCCAGCTCGCCGGCGATGCGCTGGCCCCTGGCGCGTCGGTACTGCTGATCGACGACGTGCTCGCGACCGGCGGTACGCTCGCGGCCGCCACTCGACTGCTCGACCGCGCCGGCTGGTCGATCGCCGGGATCGGCGTCGTGCTCGAACTCGAGGGGCTCGGTGGGCGCGATCGGCTCCTGCCGCATATGGTGATGAGTGTCACCTCGATCTGAGCATCGATTCGGCACGGCCTGGGCGCCCCCGAACGGGTGCACCTCGGACTGGGGATATGCGGTCGTCCGGCGGTTGAGGATACTGGTCTCACGAAGCTCTTCGGGGGAAGCGGCATCGGGGTGTTCCGGGGGGAACAGTCAG
>CAXTLO010000015.1:9953-21841 GCA_964244965.1 uncultured Marisediminicola sp. | reverse complement strand
CGTCGCCGTTCGCGGTGCTCTGGCGCGTGCACATCCCGCTCGTCGCGCCCGCACTGGCCCGGGCGGCGTTCCTCGCCTTCCTGGTCGGATGGAGCGACTACATCGTCACCGTGATCATCGGCGGTGGCGAACTCGTGTCGCTGCCGCTGATCATCGCGTCGACGGCGTCGGGCATCGGTAACGACTCCACCACCGCCGTGCTGTCGCTGTCCGCCGTGCTCCCGCCGCTCCTGCTCCTGGTGCTGACAGGCATGCTCGGACGCCGGAGCTCCAGCCCCGCCACATCCGAGGACCCATCATGAGCGCACAACTGACCCTCGAGAGCGTCTCCAAGACGTTCTCGTCCACTCACGCTCCCGCGCTCGACGCCGTGACGCTGACCGTGCCCTCTGGGTCATGCACGGCGATCCTCGGTCCCAGCGGGTCGGGCAAGAGCACGATTCTCCGGGTGATGGCCGGGCTCGACCACGTGAGCGAGGGCCAGGTGCTCGTCGACGGGGTCGACGTGGCCGGATTGGCGCCGGAACGCCGCGGCATGGGCATGGTGTTCCAGCGGCCGCTGCTGTTCCCGCATCTCAGCGTGCTCGACAACGTCGCCTTCGCCGAGCGGGTCTCCGGGGTGAGCCGCGCGGTGTCGCGGCGGAACGCGGAGCGTTACCTCGACATGGTGCAGCTGAGCGGATACGGATCGCGGTCCGTGCAGGCGCTCTCGGGCGGACAGGAGCAGCGGGTCGCGATCGCCCGCGCCCTCGCTGCCCAGCCGAGCGTGCTGCTGCTCGACGAGCCGTTCAGCGCCCTCGACCCTGCGCTGCGCAGCGATATGCACCAGCTCATCGATGACATCCGCACGGCGCTGGAGCCCACCATCGTGCTCGTCACACACGACCGGGACGAGGCATCCGCCGTCGCCGACCGCATCGCGGTGCTGCACCAGGGCGAGCTGCTGCAACACGACACGGTCGATCGCATCTACAACCGGCCCGCCTCGCTGCGGGTGGCGCGGCTGATGGGCGGGGTGAACGAGGTGCCCGGCACGGTGCTCGCCGGCGTGCACCTGTCACCGGTCGGTGCGGTCGAGCTCGCCGACCGGACCCCCGACGGCGACGGGGTGCTCGTGGTGCGCCAGGAGGCGGTCGCCGCGCGCCTGCTTTCGGACGGGGAGGCGACCAGCGACGGCGAGTCCCGCGGCACCGTCTCGGCCATCCGTCACCTGGGCCCGCGTCGCACGATCACCGTCGAGTTCGGATCCGCGGATGCCCGCGCCGAACTGCAGGCGGAGTTGCCGCCAGGCCAGCCGGTCGCCGTCGGCACCATGGTCGCCGTGCGGCTCCCTGCCACATCCGTCTCCGTGCTGCGCGGCTGATCCCGCCCGCGCCCGCTCGCGCGCGCTCGCCCAGCTCTGCGGCTGTTCCGCCCGCGCTCGCTTCACCCGTGCATAACTGAGGGCGTCGTGCGACACGCCGCGCTGCGACGACGAATGAGGCGGCGTGTCGCCATTCGCCCTCGATTGTGAACGGGCGGCCGCTTCACGAGCGGAGCCCGAGTAGCGAACCTGCGCTCAGGAATCGCTACCTACGATTGGCCGCCGCCGCCGCCGCCGCCGCCGCCGCCGCCGCGCGCTGCAGCAGGTAGCGGCGTTCGGGGGTGCTGAGCGTGAGCTTCGCCGCCAGCCGGTACTGCTCGGCCGCCTCCGTCATCTGTCCCAGCGATTCGAGCAGGTGGGCGCGCACGGCGTGCACGCGGTGGCCGGCCAGCCGCGGGTCGTCGGCAGCGGAATCGACGAGCGCGAGGCCGGCGGCCGACCCGTCGACCTGAGCGACCGCAACGGCACGGTTCAGCGTGACGACGGGATCGTCGGCGAGCCGGTCGAGCACCCCGTAGAGCGCCACGATCTGCGGCCAGTCCGTCTCCTCATAAGTGCGCGCTTCGGCGTGCAGCGCGTTGACGGCGGCCTGCAGTTGGTACGGGCCGGGCCGACGCCGACCGAGCGCGCCCGTGACGAGCTCGATCCCCTCGTCGATGGATTCCCGGTTCCATCGGCTGCGGTCCTGCTCGGCAAGTGGAACGAGCCGGCCATCCGAATCCGTGCGCGCCGGTCGCCGCGCGTCAGTGAGCAGCATCTGCGCCAGCAGTCCGTCCACCTCCGGCTCCCCGGGCAGCAGGCGCCTCGTCAGTCGGCCGAGACGGATGGCCTCGTCGCAGAGGTCAGCTCGCACGAGGGCATCACCGGCCGTTGCGGTGTGCCCCTCGGTGAAGATCAGGTAGATCACGTGCAGCACGACGTCGATCCTCCGGGTCCAGTCGGACTGATCCGGCAGTTCGAAGCGACTTCCGGATGCGCGGATGGCCTGCTTCGCCCGCGAGATCCGGCGCGTGATCGTTGCCTCGGGGAGCAGGAGCCCGCGAGCGATCTCCGCGGTGGTCAAGCCGCCGACGGCGCGGAGAGTGAGCGCGACCTGGGCGGGCGGGCTGAGGTCGGGGTGACAGCAGAGGAACAGAAGCACCAGGGAGTCGTCGTGCTCGATTCCTGGCCGGGTGCCTGACGGCGCCTCCGGCGAGAGCGGTAGCTCGCGCAGAGCGTCGACCTGTTCGCGCCGTCGGCGAGCCTGGTCGCTGCGCAACATGTCGGTCATCCGTCGGGTGGCGACCGTTACCAGCCATCCGCCCGGGTTCTGTGGGATCTCACTCGACCACGACGCGGCTGCGGCCAGCAGCGCCTCCTGCACGGCGTCCTCTGCCATGTCGAAGTGGCCGTAGCGCCGCGTGACGGCGGCGAGGGTCTGCGGCGCGAGCTCGCGCAGCAGACCCTCGACGGTCGGTGAGATGTCGATGCCCACCGGTCAGATGTCCTCGCCCGCCCCATCCATCACCGGGCGCAGCTCGACTCGGGCCTGCACCAGCGTGGCGAACCTGGCGGCGAGCTCGACCGCGCGATCGTGCGAGGCGACATCGATGATGCCGAAGCCGGCGAGCACCTCCTTGGCCTCGGCATAGGGTCCATCGGACGCGACCGGACGGCCGTCACGCACCTCGACGGTCACCGTGTGCGAGGGATCGGCCAACCCGAAGCCGGCGACCATCTCGCCGGACGCGGCCAGGTCGGCATAGAACGCGCCCATCGCACGGAAGTGCTCGGCGACCTCTTCCTCCGACCAGGTCGCCGAGGATCCGCCGAGCCCGAGGGTGTCCCATGCGCCCTCGTCGCCGAAGGTCATGATCATGTACTTCACGGCGCGAGATCCTCCTCGATCCGGGTCATGTTCGATTCGTACCCTCCGCCAGGCCAATGCCAGGCGCCGGTGTTGCGATCACCCGAGGCGTCGAAAGTGCCGACGAATCCGGCCGAGGAATCGGAGTCCCCGAACCAGATCGACATCGTATCGCCGGTGATCTCGTAGGTGTACTCCAGGATCTCGCCCGCGCTGCCGAAGTAATGCGAGCGGAGCGTGTGGGACTCGGGGTCCCACCCGATGTACTCCACGCCGCGGGTGGCGGCGCCCTCGGCATCCGTCAGGTCGACGGTCTGCACCAGGAAGGCATCGCCTTCGAACCAGGCGTAGCGGACGGTGCCGTGAGAGCTCGGTCCGTCCACTGCCCAGGTGCCGACGAGTCGATCGAGAGTGTGGATGGCGGCGGAGCGCGCGTCGTCGTCGTCGTTCGCGCTCATCGTCCGCTCGCCTTCTTCAGTGTCAGAGCGATGCAGGCAGCGATGATGCTCAGCATGAGCGGCGCGACGGGGCTGGTCTGCAGAACGAGCGCGTTGGTCAGCGCGGCACCGCCCATCAGCACGACCAGACCCGCCGCAGCGGGGAGGGCGAAGCGGGGGATGAGCAGGCCGACTGCTGCGGCGACTTCGCAGACGCCCACGACCAATCTCAGGCCGTGCCCGGCGCCGATGTCGTCGAACATCCCCACCATGGACGGGTCGGCGGCGATCTTGAGCACGCCGGCGAGGGCGAACTGCGCCGCGAGCAGAACGCGGGCCGCCCAGAGGCCGATGCGAGCGACGCGGCGGCGTCGAGTCGACCGAGGGGGTGGAGCGACGGATGTTGCGGTGACGGTGGTCATGAATTCCTCCTTCGATATGGGTTGGTGCCTTTACCCATATGTCGGAGCCGATTTCCGGAACCGGACACGGTCGCGGAAAGAAACGTGATTCACCCTCTCGGGCGTCGAGGAGCACCTAGCGAAGCGGTCGACTCCGATGAAAACGGCGAACGCGGATCCTCGCGGATACGACAGATCTCCTCGAGCAGGAAATGCCCGCGCTAGGCTCCGACCTTGCGACGGGCGGCACGCACCGGGGTGAGCCCGTCGGGCCGCGACACGATCGGCGCGGAGGTCGCCTTGCCGGTCAGGGGCAGGAGTTGGCGCAGGCCGACGTTCTCGATCGGATCGAGCACCGAGTGCTGCGTGCACGCGGGTACGAGCCGGCCGTCCTCGGGGTGGCTCATCGCGTACATGCACGACCCGAGGCGCTCCTGGGTCTCCTTGAGCACCGGGTCATCCGACACGACGCCCTTCTCCATCAGCTCCCAGGCCGGCTTGACCTGCTCGGCGTCCATGAAGTTGTGCACCACGAAGGTCTTGAAGCCGAGCTTGCCGCGGCGGGCGGCACGCAACATCCGTCGCACTCCGCCTGCTCGCTTGGCGACGCGACCGGCGAGTCCGAACAGGGCCGGGATGTCGCCAGGATGACCAGCGAGAGCCCGGATGATCTTGATGGTCAGAATCGATTTCGGGATGTCGCCGAAGATCATGCCGCCGAAGTGATCGAGGAAGCGGGTGCGCGCCGCGATGTCCTTCGGGTCGTCGGCGTCGAGCAGCACGGCGAAGGTGCCGTCGACGCGCATGCCGACCGTGGAGCGATTGCAGCGCGGGTCGCCGAACTGGGTCGCCTTCCACGGGATCTTGTGGCCGGCGCCCTCTTCGATCTGATCCCAGACCGCGTCGATGGTGACCTCGTCGAAGTCCTCCTTCCAGCGGCGGTCGTCGCCGATGAAGGCGGCGGGCTGGAACGACATCATGTCGAAGGGCATCTCGAGCACGTCTTTGGTGACGGATGACACCTGCCCGACGTTCGACGGAGTGACCGTCATGTTGTGCGCGAGGTAGGACTTCACGCCGTGCTCGCGCTTGAGGTCGATGAACATGCGCGTGAACTTCTCGCGGAACGGGTTCAACTCCGCCTCGGAGCGAGGCCGGACGGCACCGCGGCGTCCCCGCATCAGCGAGTCGAAGTGGGCGGCGAACGACACCTTCTTGAAGCGCGGCTTGCCGTCGGGCCCGAGCACCACGTCGAGCAGGTACTCGTACGAGAAGTCGCCGTGCGTCATCGACATCGGCTCGCGACCGTACTTGCGCATCGTCAGCAGCGCCTGCGCGTGGTCCTCCGCTGGGAGCAGGCTCACCTCGCCGCCGATCAGCTGCGCGTGCGAGCGGGGTCCGCGGATCTGCCGCAGGAAGGCGAACTGCTCGTCGACTTCGCTGACGGTGTGCGCGCCGTCGATGCGCACCTTGTTGGCGTCGGCCGAGTGGTAGCAGGGCGAGCAGGTGAGGTCGCACTTCGGGAACACCCCGTGCGTGCCCTCGCACCCGACGGCGCATCGGCCGAGGAGCTGATTGTCGGTGCGAGCGTGCTCGGGAAGCTCAGCCCACCTCTTGTCGAGGGCGAGGCGGGTGTCCGGATGTATCGGACGCGTCGCGAGTTCGAACTCCTGAAGTACGAGAGGGACCTTCATGGTTCTCCTGACCTTGTGCCGCGACCCCCGCGATCGAACGACAGTTCTCATACTGCTATACGAATCGGCAGGACGGCACCCAGCGGGCTGGGTGCAGGTGGTTCGGATCGGACCGCTCAGCAGATTGCACTCACGGCTGGTCAGGGGGTCGACGACGCCCCCGCATCGCGAGCCAGATGATCAGGATGACCACGGCGTCGACGACGAGGAACCCGATGACGAGGGGCGCGATCGTGCCCCCGTCGCCCCCGGCCAACGCCGCGGCGGCCAGCGACGCGTCCGTCAGCGGCACCATGCTGTCACTCTGCCATGGCGCGTGCCTGGGTCAGCCGCCGTAGCTGGTCACATATCGCGGGACGCTGTTCCCGGCCGGGTTCGGCACGGCGCCTCCGGTGTTGTTAACGACATTGTTGATGGTGCCGACGTCACCGAGGGAGACGGTCAGCAGCGAGCGGAGCTGCACCCCGGGTCGCACCGGCACTTCGAACGCTCGGTCGAGCTGCACGGAGGGGTTCACGTTGAAGAACGAGTAGCTTCCCCCTCCCCATAGGCGATGATCGGTCACCGAGTCGGCGACTTTATACGCCGCCCAGCCCTGCCCGGTGGGAGAGCGCCACGACGCCTGGTCGGGCACGTCGTAGGGCTTCTCGTTCTGAAAGAAGATCGTGCGCCCGCGTTCGCCATTCCAGATCACCTCGTACTTCTGGTAGTGCTCCACGAACAATCCGGTGGCGAGTACGTCGTCGCCGTTCACGATCAGTCCAGTGTCTCCGCGGTTCACGTTCCATCCAGTTGGGGCACCGCCGTGGTCGGCCCGCCACGCCCAGATGTGGTCGATGAGCGTGTCGTCCGCGTGCACCGCCAAAGTAGTCGTCGCGTTGCCCTGGATGCTCGATCCGATGCGGAAGAAGACATCCTGAATGCTGATCGGGTTGGCGCTGAAGTCGGTGTGCACCCCGGGCTGTCCGACGCTCATCAGCGTCGGGCTGTTCACGGTGCCCGCGTCGAACGTCAGCGAGGAGACCTTCACCCCGGGCACGTTGGCGATGTTCATCGCCTCGACGCCGT
This sequence comes from uncultured Marisediminicola sp., assembly GCA_964244965.1. GTDB lineage: Bacteria > Actinomycetota > Actinomycetes > Actinomycetales > Microbacteriaceae > Marisediminicola. The sequence continues at coordinate 15,032 of CAXTLO010000015.1, read as the reverse complement.
TCTGCGGCACCAGTGTCGGGAAACCGATCCCCGTTACCACCGTGTCCGGACGGGTGATCCGGATCGTCTCGGTCAGGTTGTATGTGCCAGGGGTGAAGTAGAGGTTCAGACCCTGGCCCAGTGCCTGGTTGATGCGGGCGGCACTGTCGCCGGGCTTGGCGACATAGAACTCCCGCATCGGGATTGAGCTCCCCGGAGTGTTCGGCCAGCTCGCACCGGAGGTCTCCCGTCGGAGCGACGGTACGAAGATGCGGTAGCGACCGTCGGGCTCGATGTAGAGGTACGGCTTCTCTCGGGTGACCGGAGTGGTGGCGAGCGTCGTGTACGGAGGGGTGGGGAACGCCTGCGCCGGAGCGCCCTGCACCCCCGAGAACGTCATGTTCCAGACGCCGCCCTCCCAGCGGCCGATGGAGGAGTCGCGGGTGTACCACTGCTGCTGAGATCCCGAGCTCACCGTGCCGTCGACGCGGCTGTCCGCGAGGTAGCCGCCGCTGGCGTAGCCCTGCCCGAAGTCCTGGTTCGAGGGAGCCATCGTGAAGTTCCCCTTCACGTGCACCCGCCGCATCGGGGCCGCCTGCGACACCGCCCAGCGGTTCGTGCCGCCCTCCGGTTCGATCGCGAGATTCTCGGCGCTGCGCCAGAAGTTCTGCGTGGCGTTGGACTGGTCGCCGAAGTTCCACCCGGAGTCGACATTGACGGCGCCGCGGATGGTGACGTCGTCGGGATTGCGGCCGAGGCCCGCGACCGTCGTGTAGAAACCCACGTTCGCGAACACGCGCCCATAGGTGCCCGGCTTGAACAGGAAGACGTGCCGCTGTTCACCGAACTGCGCGGTCGGACTCAGCAGTTGCGCGTTGAACGCCTGGTCGATCTGCCCCTGGATCGTCGAGATCGGCGTGGACTGGTCGTAGATCCGCACGGCGGGGCCGAGATCCGGGGTGTCCGAGGTCGGCAGGGTGACGCCCCCGCCGTTACCGGAGAGGGGAGCCGCGAAGGTCCACGATGCGTCGAGGCGACTGCCGGTGTCGGCTCCGATGCGCTCGACCCACACCTCCGCATTGCGGTGGCGGATGTAGTGGCCGGGGAGGTTGCGGGAGACGAGCGAGATGCCGGTGCCGCCGAGCCCCTGCTGGGCGCAGAACGTCGCGTCCTGTCGGTACAGGTCGGAGTTCTGCACCGGATTGGTGCGGAGTCGGAACCCGGCGTGCCGCAGGTACTCGCCGGGGAAGTTCACCGACTCGAACGAGTAGCAGGATGTGCCGTCGAGACCTGGGCGGATCGCGAAGCTCGCGTCCCGCCGCCCGCTCTCCCCGCTCGACGCTGACAGCGCATCGGTGCGCACCACCGAGTTCAGGTGGCGCAGGTAACGGTCGGTGAGGCCGGGGTTGGTCACCTGCAGCGACACCGTCTGCCCGATCGCAAGTGGCACGCTGTCACCCGGTGCCGCGAGAGCGGGCAGGGCCGGCCCCGCGATTACCCCCGCTGCGACGGCCGCCGAGGTGAGGACGATCGCCGCACCTCTCCTGAGTCGTGATCCGAGCCGTGACATCCGCTGCTCCTCGTCGAGACTGTCGTAGGGGGGTGATGGATGCCGCGGCTCAGCCGCGGCGCCACTTCTGGTTCGCGTTGCCGCTGCGCTGCCACAGCTGCAGCACCGCGTCGTTGTCGGGGTTCCACCCGGCGATGTCGACGCACTTGTCCGCCTGCGGATTCACCAGATCGCCGGCCGCGGTGAGCACGAACTGCTGCGCTGGACTACCGCTGCAGGTGGCAAGCTGGATCGCCGCGCCGTTGTCACGCGAGCCCCGGGCGACATCCATGCACTTGTCGTTCTGGCTGCGCACCGTGCCGCCGGTGAATTGGAAGCGCTGGTTGGTATTGCCCGTGCAGTTCCACACGATCAGCCGCTTGCCGTCTGCGAAGTCGAAGTTGGGCACGTCGATGCACTTCCCGTGCCAGCCGCTCACGATGGTGCTGCCCGACGGCGCAGGCGGTGGGGGTGGTGGCGGAGGAGTGCCGCCGGTCGAGCCGCCGCCCGCCCCGAACGGAGTGAGCACGATCCCCGCTGCGCGGGGATCGCCGCTGGCGACGAGCGACTCCTGCGCCTGCACGTCGTCGAACGCGAACCCGTAGGCCCGTCCGTCGACCATGTTCTGGTGCACGAGGCGCGAGTAGTGGTTGGTGATCGAGCCCTGGTAGAAGTCCGCCGGCCCGCCGCCGGGCTGCGTATCGATCCTGCCGAGCGTGGTGCGGTGCATCGCGGCGCACAGCGTGCGGGCGATCGGACCGACCACGCGGTCGTTCGGCGCGTTCAGGGCGCCGTCGCATCCCCAGACATTGGAGGTGGTCGGCTTTTGGAAGGTCGCAACCTGCCGGCCGGAGCCGTCGGTAAAGGTCATGGTGGAGCCGGCGGTGCGTCCGAAGAACCGCATGTTCGGCTGGTCGGCGAACGGCACCACGGTCAGCGTCTTCGTGGTGTACGCGTTCCAGGCCTGGTCGATGTACGGCGCCAGGTAGTCGCGGTCGAAGACCCCGGTCTCCGCGGCCTTGCCGGGGGCGAGCACCCGCAGCACGGTGCCATCCGCGCGGCGGTACACCGTTCCGGCCCACCCGGGCTGGTTGCGGATGCCGTCGATGATGCGGTTGCGCCCGTCGGTGACCAGCCGCCCGGTGGTGCGGGTCGCGCCCGCGGCATCCGTCACCGAGACCGAGTGCGGCACCGCGAACATGTCGACCTGCGAGCTGTTGAGGTACAGCCCCCCGTCGGCGTAGGTGAACTCGCTCCAGTCGAAGAGGATGTCGCGGTTCGGGTCGCCCGGCGACCACGGTGCGGGCTGCACCAGGCCGCCCGGTGTCAGCCGGAAGTCGAGCTTCTGACCGAACGCCATGTACAACCGCCCCGAGAATCCTTTCGGCACGTTCACGACAGTGCTCGAGCCGGAACCGCCCATCCGGACGGAGGCGTCGGGGGCGGGGGACGCCGGGTTCGACCCGGGTTGCCAGGCGATGAACGATCCGCTCTGGGTGACGTACCCGAGGCGGCCGGAGGCGAGGTCGACCCCGACCGTGTAGAGGTAGACCTCCTCGCCTCGGCCGCTGTCATTTGTGATCGTGAACGGGAGCACGGGTGGACCCGCGGCCTCCGTCGACGCCGTCGGGGCGAGCGACAGCGGGACGGCGACGGCGAGCGCTGCGAGCGCGGCGGCGGACATCCGCGACCATGCCGTGCGGCGGCCCTGGTGACGGTGTGGCCCACGGGCGGGCCGGAGGAGCGATGCGATGCTCACGAGCGCGCCCACGGCCCCCACTCGGAAGCGCCGGGGGTGTCGCCCTGTGTCCACCACTTCGCCGTGAACACCGACCCGTTGTAGGCGACCTTCGCGCCGCCGGAGTAGGCGGTGCCGACCGACCATGCCGCGACCGTGGGTGAGGTGGTCGGAGGCGTGGTGGATCCGCAGGGACCTACGGCCTCCCACACGGCCGCGGTGCCGGGCTGCTCTCCCTGCGTCCACCACTTCGCCCGGTAGCGGATGCCGGCCGATGACGCGGTGTCGCCTCCGACGTAGACCTTCGCGGCAACCCAGGGCGCCGTACTACAGGCACCGGGGTCGACCGGAGGTTCTTCGGGATCGACCGGAGGCTCATCGGGGTCGACGGGCGGATCGACCGGCGTCGTGACCGGCCCGGTGGGAGCCGAGCGCAGCACCGAGGTCAGCGAATCCATCAGGGAGCCGTCTTTGTTGCCGGAGAGGTCCCACCACATCGCGCCGCCGAGTCCGGTTGCGACGATCCACTTCGCCTTCTGGTCGATGCTCCGCGGGCTGTCGTAGCTCCACCACTGAGATCCGTCGTAGCGCCATGCGGCTCCGATCGAGGCGTCGAAGTAGTCGGTGCCGAGGTTGCGGATGTCGTCGTAGTTGTTGTTGCCCGCCTCGTAGACGCCGGGTGCGGTCGAGGATGCGGAGCCCCACGCTGCGCTGGAACTCGCGCCCTGCCAGCCGCGCCCGTACATCGCGAGTCCGAGCCCCAGTTGCGCCGGCGCGATCCCGGCAGAGGTGTACTGCTTGACGGCTTTGTCGACGCTGAACCGCTGGTCGGCCGGGCGCGTGTCTCGGGGGTCGTCGTAGAGGTTGCCCTGGTGCCCGGTGAGCGTCGGCGCCCATCCTCCCCAGAAGTCGTACCCCTGCACGTTGCCGAAGTCCAGATACTCGAAGATCTCGGGATCGTTCCATCCGCCGGCCCGGATGTCGACCGGATTCGCCGGCAGGAACGCGCTGAGGGTGTAGTCCTTACCCGTGGTGGCTCCGTACGCGTCGAGCTGAGTGCGGAACTCTTTGAGGAGCAGGCGGAAGTTGTTGCGGTCGTTCACCGGGTCGACGCCGTTGCCCGCCAGGCCGTTCGGCGAACCGGGCCACTCCCAGTCGATGTCGATCCCGTCGAAAACCCCCGCAGCGGCACCAGGGCCGCCTCGCCCGTCGATGACAGGCAGGTTGCCCTTGATGTAGATGTCGATGCACGAGGAGACGAGCTTCTTGCGGGAGGCGTCGGTCGCCGCCGCGCGCGAGAAGTTCTTCGACCAGGTCCAGCCACCTAGTGAGATCAGCGGCTTGATCGCCGGGTTGAGGCGCTTGAGCTGCTTGAGCTGGTTGAACGATCCCGCCAGCGGCTGATCCCATCTGTCCGCGGTCCCGTCGACGGAGTTCGCGGCGGTGTATCCCATCCCGAAGTCCGCCCAGGCGTCGCCCGCGCCGTCGGATCCGTTCGGACCCTCGCCCTGCGCCTTGTTCGCGATGAAGCACTCGAGGCTCTGGTTGTTGATGTTGCCGAAGGAGTAGTTGATGTGAGTCAGGTCGGCGGCGGAGCCGGAGTCCTGGAGCCGCTTGAGCTTGAAGTCCCGCGCGTAGACACCCCACTGCGCGAAGTAGCCGACGTTGCGGTAGCCGTTCAGGGCGGTCGGCGGATCCGCTGCTACCGCGGGGGCGGCGACCAGTGGTCCCGCAATGAGCGCTGCCGAAGTGGCGAGGGCGGCGGTGAGCGCTCGCCAGCGCCTGGTCGGGCGTGGCGCCCCCGGTGATCTGT
>CAXTLO010000015.1:0-9943 GCA_964244965.1 uncultured Marisediminicola sp. | reverse complement strand
GGATGCCCGGAACGTCCTCATCATCACTTCTCGCTTCCTTACGAATGTGCCTCGGACGGGGGATGCCTCGTCGATCGTCACAGTAGCCAGCGCCGCCTGCCTCCGGGGTCGGGGCAATCCACACGAATGGGTGGTGGACCGCTCGTTCCTACGTAGAACTACTTACGTGGCTCGTCGTGTCCGTACCGAGGTGGGCGAGATGCGCCAACTGAGTGCGCGACCGCACCCCCAGCTTGCCGAACACTCGTCCGAGGTGCGTCTCCACGGTCCTGACGGAGAGGTGGAGTGCGCGAGCGACGTCGCGATTCGACTTGCCCTCGACGACCCCGCGGGCGACGTCGATCTCGCGCGCGGTCAACTCGGACATCCACCGCTCGTCCATTCGGGCGGGATGCGCGACGGGGTCGGTCGTGTCTCCCGTGGGACCGACCCCGGTCGGGCGCCGGTCATCGTGATACGGGTCGACGCCGAGAGGGGCTGCACCCGCGCGCGCGAAGAGGTGCTGCGCCGTGAGCAGGTGAAGCCGAGCCCGTCCGTCATTCGCCCGCGCCAGAGCTTTCGACAACTCGAACTCCGTACGCGCGCGCTCGTAGAGCGAGGTGATCCGGGCGATCATCGGGGAGATCGCCTCGGAGAGGTCCCCGATCTCGGCTACCGGAGCGAGCGCGAGACGGCCGCGCAGCAGCGCGGGCATCGTCGCGGGGACGGTCTGGCCGCGCTCCGACGAGGCCAGACAGAGCTCGGCGTTCTCGGGTTCCCCGGCCGCGAGCCAGAGCTGCGCCTCATCCGCCGTCGGCAGATCGAAGATCCGCCGGGGGTGAGACGCCGAGCGTTCGTTCGCCAGGCGCATGAGCACCGCCGCCGCCTCGCTGTCGCCGTCGATCGAGGCGAGCAGCGAGTCGTCGACGAGAGATTCCCGCTGCACGACCCCGTCGACGGCGGGCCCGCCGGATGCGACGAGCGCCGGGTAGACGGCGCTCGGCACCCGGTTCACGATGATGCGGAGGCGGTTGAGCGCCGCGACGCCGAGGCCGGCGAACGGCAGCGCGACCGGGAGCGTCATCGCCGCGCGCTCGAGATCGTCGGCGGCTTTGGCAAGCCGACCCCCGGCCACGTCGATCAATGCCGCGGTGACCCGCAGGTGTGCCTCGCCAAGCGGGGTGGCGGCGGGGTAGTCGAGACCGAGCCTGCCCGTCGTGCGTTCGGCGGGCGCCAGGTGAAGGATGGCAGCGGCGATGATCCCCTCCGCGTCGGCCCACTCCCCGCGTTGTGCCGACTCGATCGCGAGCGCGATCGGGCGGTACGACTCGAACGCGGTCGATGATGCGGCATCGTCCTCTCCCGCGGGTGGATCGCCTCGATCGGAGGGGACGTTTTCACCGGGGGACGCTTCTCGGTCGTGGTGCCTGTCCGGCTCGGACCGTTGAGGGACCGCTCCGAAGCCGGAGCACCATGATGCGGCGGATGCCACCAGCAGCGCGCTCCCCATCGAAGCGGAGGCCAGCGATCGGCCTGCCTCGAGCAGGTCGTGCGACGCCCTCGAGTCGCCGCGTTCCGCGCGCAACGCTGCCGCGATCACGAGCGCGTGGACGATGCCGTCCGCGCCCAGCTCTCCGCCCTCCGGGTGCGCCGCGACCGCCGCGGCGCGGATGTCGCACAGGCGACGGATTTCGGCATCCGGTACCTCCCCGAGAGCGAAGGTCGCCGCCGCGACGAACGCGCCGCCGACTCGCGCGAGCTCGGCCGGCCGACGCGATCGCATCCTGCGACCGAGCCAGTCGAGAGCATCGGTGATGAAGCCGGACTCGAGCGCGGTCAGGCCGGCGAGCTGCTCCGCGATGTGGCTGTCGGCCCCGTCCGCTTGCGCGGCGGCCTGCCTCGCCACCGCGTAGGCCCACACGCTGTCCCCGCGGCGCAGGGAGGCCCGTGCGAGCGAGATGAGCCGCCTGGTTGTCCCGGGGCGCCCGGCCTCGTGCGCAAGCGACGAGTGCCATTCGGCGACCTCTTCCTGGCCTGCGGACTCATGGGCACGTGCGAGCCGTGCGTGGGCATCCGTCCGCTCGCGCAGCGTCGCGGTGCCGTGCACTAGAGACCGCACGCGCGGATCGTCGATCCGGAAACGGCCCGCTGTGAGGGTGACGAAACCGGTGAGGTTCCCGCGGATGACCTCGTCCACGTCCAACTCCGCCGCGGAGCAGAGCAGGTCGACCCGATCGACGACCGCGACCGCCGCGATGAGCAGGGCGCGGCGCTCGAGATCGTCGAGAGCCGCCACGGCGTCTGCGAACACCGTGACCACGAGCGGAGTGGCGGGCAGTGGATCGGGAAGCGCCGCGCGGCCGAGCAACTGCTCCCCGTGGAGCGACCCCGCGACCTCGCGGATGATGCCCGGGTTGCCGGCGAGGGCGCGCGTGAGGATCGACGCGACAGTCGGAGCGACCGTGATGCCGTGGTCGTCGTGGAGGAAGCGGATCGTCTCGGCGGCGGAGAGGACGGGCATCTCGCGTACGGAGATCCCGCGTCCGTTCCGGGAGAGGAGGCGGGCGGAGCGGGCGAAGCCGAGCACGACCACGCCCGCCCCTCTGCGTGACGAGGTTCCGAGCACGCGCTCCCGCATCGGCGCATCGAGCAGATCGAGGTCTCCCGTCAGGACGACGGTCGGCGCGGCCCCGAGCCGAGAGCTCGCCACGGCGGGCTCTGGCGGAGCATCCGTGGATTCCGATGCCAGGAGCTCCACGGCGTCGTGGCGAAGTGCGGAGAACGGGATGACGCGCACCCCCTCGGCGATCAGGGCATCGGTGATCTCGGAGAGGAGGCGGCTCCTGCCCGTTCCCGGCTCGCCGACCCAGATGACGCCGCCGGTACCAGTAGCGACCGTCGCGCGTGCGACGTCGAGTCCCGATTCCGATACGGCCGCTCCTGCCGATGCGGCTGATGATCCTTCCCACCCGCCGGAGGCGTGCGACAGGGCATTCGTCCGCATCGACACCCCCTGGAAGAAGGACCGCCTTGGTTCGTCCCAGTTTTGTTAGTGAATCTTACAAAAAATGGCGTCGTGTGGACAGCGAATCGCGACCAGAGGTTGACCTCGGACCCTTCCTACGGTCAGAATCGTCGCGCGGGGAAAGTACAGACTACTAACAAACACCGGGAAGGCCACTGCGATGAAGCAGATGCGTTCGATGAAGCACGCCCTGATCCTGATCACCGCGGTGGCCGTCGGCATCGCCGGCGCCGTCCTACCCCTCACCGGCACGCCGGCGCAGGCAGCACCGGGCGACGGGGTGCCGCTCACGCTCGGCCAGGAGATCTCCATGCAGGTGACCAACACCGGGCTCACCGACCGCTACCTGCGTCACTCGCAGTTCCTCGTGCAGACCGATCGGATCGACGTCGGCAGCAGCGCCGTCGACAAGGGCGACGCGAGCTACACGATCCGCCCCGCGCTCGATGGCACTGCCTGCTTCTCCTTCGAGTCACGCAACCTTCCGAGTCACTTCCTGCGACACGAGGGCTATCGCATCAAGATCGCTCCGCGCGCCGACTCCGCGGGGTACCGGCAGGACGCGACGTTCTGCGCGCAGCAGGGGCTCTCGGGCACGGGCGTGTCCCTCGTCTCACGCAACTACCCCGGCCACTACATCCGGCACCGGGGAGGCGAGGTGTGGCTCGACCGGATCAGCGACGACCTCGCCCGCCGCGACGCGTCGTGGAACCTCGCCGCAGCCTGGGCCACGGGCAACCCGCCCCAGCCGCCGACGGCCTCGGGCTTCCCCGTCAGCGAGGCACAGTTCAATCAGATGTTCCCTCAGCGCATCCCCTTCTACACCTATGCGGGACTCGTCGACGCGACGCGCAAGTACACGGCGTTCACCGGCACGGGCGACGCCGATACCCGCAAACGCGAGGCGGCGGCGTTCCTGGCCAACATCGACCACGAGTCGGGTCAGTTGCGCTACGTAGAGGAGATCAACCAGGCGAATTGGCCGCTGTACTGCGACCGCTCGCAGCCCTACGGGTGCCCGGCCGGCGAGTCGGCCTACCGCGGCCGCGGCCCGATCCAACTCAGCTGGAACTACAACTACAAGGCAGCGGGCGACGCGCTCGGCATCGACCTGCTGAACAACCCCGACCTCGTAAAGAACAACGCGTCGGTCGCGTGGCAGACCGGCGTCTGGTACTGGATGACGCAGAACGGACCGAACACCCAGACCGCGCACTCCGCGATCATCGGCTCCCAGGGCTTCGCCGGCACCATCCGCAGCATCAACGGTGCCCTCGAGTGCGACGGCCGCAACCCCGCGACCGTGCAGAGCCGGGTGACGACCTACCAGCGGTTCGCGCAGATCCTCGGGGTGAACCCCGGCGTCAATCTGTACTGCTGACCAGATCCACCGATCGAAGGAGCCAGCGTGATCACTGCAGCAAACCCGGAGCGGTCCGAGCCGACGCGGAGGCGACTGCGGCGGGCGCTGATCCCGCTGATGGCGCTCGCCGTCGCGCTTCCGGTGAGCCTGCTGCCCACCGGCGCATCGGAGCCCGCGGATGCCGCGGTCGGCACCCAGACCTGGTCTGACGAGTTCAACCTCCCGGCCGGCTCACCTGTCGACGGCAGCAAGTGGAACTCCGAGGTCGGCGGCGGTGGCTGGGGCAACAACGAGCGCCAGTACTACACGAACTCCACGAGCAACGCCGTGCACGATGGGAACGGCAACCTCGTCATCACCGCGCGGCGTGGAAACCCCGCCGGCTACCAGTGCCATTACGGCCCCTGCGAGTACACCTCCGCGCGGCTCACGACGTCGGGCAAGTTCAGCCAGACCTACGGCACCTTCGAGGCCCGGATCAAGATCCCCCGCGGGCAGGGCATCTGGCCGGCGTTCTGGATGCTCGGCCAGGACATCGGGCAGGTCGGGTGGCCCGATTCGGGCGAGATCGACATCATGGAGAACGTCGGCAAGGAGCCGAACACCGTGTACGGCACGGTGCATGGGCCGGGCTATTCCGCGGGTGCGAGCGTCACCGGCTCACGCGATATCGGTCGTGCGCTCGCCGACGACTTCCACACCTACGGCATCGAGTGGTCGCCGAACCTCATCCGCTGGTTTCTCGACGGGCAGGAGTACCACCGCGTCACTCCGTCGAATCTCCCCGGAGGCGGACGCTGGGTGTTCGACAAGCCGGAGTTCCTCATCCTCAACGTCGCTGTCGGAGGCTACTGGCCGGGCTATCCGGATGCCACCACCCGATTCCCGCAGACGATGACCGTCGACTGGGTGCGGGCGAACTCCTGGACGAACGAGACCCCGCCCTTGCCGGCGACCGGTGGCGTCGCTGTGACCAGCAACTGGCACGGCAAATGTATCGACGTGCCGGACTGGAACTTCACCGACGGTCAGCGGCTCATCGTGTGGAACTGCTCCGGCGGCACCAACCAGCGGTGGCAGTTCGCGAACGGCACGCTGCGCACGGAGAACGACATGTGCATGGATGTCGCCTGGGGCGCTCGAGATAACGGTGCCGCCATTCAGATCGCGCGGTGCAGTGGCTCACCGGCGCAGCAGTTCGTGCTGAACGGCACGGGTGATCTCGTGAACCCGCAGGCGGACAAGTGCGTCGACATCGCCGGCTGGAACCCGGACAACGACGCCGTGCTCCACCTTTGGGAGTGCAGCGGGAACGCCAACCAGAAGTGGAGCCGCGGCTGAGATCCGACCCGGCTCAGACGCGTTCGAGGAGCGCGTAATCCGTCACCGTCTCGAGCGCGAGCACCTTGTAGCCGACGCTGTCGAAAAACACCGTGAGCCGGTCGTCCTCGACGCTCATTACGGTACCGTCGCCGAATTCGCGGTGCCGCACGGGGCTGTCGGGCGGGAAGGGCGCCGACGCCGGGTCGACGGCATCCGTCTCCCGGTGAGCGGTCCCCGCCTCGCAGGTGTCGCAGTTGCCGCACGGGTCGGGTAGATCCTCGCCGAAGTAGGCGAGCAGCGCTTGGCGGCGGCATCCGCGGGTCTCGGCGAGGGTGCGCATCATTTCCAGTCGCGACTGCTCCACCCGCTCCCGCAGTGCGGCGGCCTCCTGTCCGAGCCGCACCGCTTCGTCGACCGGGATGTGGCGGCGCGTGACCAGTCCGCGTGGCCCGCTCGACACCACTCCGGCCTCCTCCAGCAGGTTTGCGACCGCGGTGACCCGTCGTGCGGACAGCCCGGAGGCCCGGGCGATCGCGGCGACCTTGAGCGCAGCATCCGCCTCTCGCAACACGTCGTAGACCGCACCCAGCGCCGCGGGCTTCGGCGCCCGCGAGGTGTAGAAGACGCGGAGGCCGAGGTCCTCCTGCCGGTAGTGCAGGGTGGTCGTGGCGTCCAGGCCGTCGCGCCCCGCCCTGCCGATCTCCTGGTAGTAGGAGTCGACCGACTCGGGCACCGCCTCGTGCACGACGAAGCGCACGTTCGGCTTGTCGATCCCCATGCCGAACGCGCTGGTGGCGACCACGACGTCGAGCTCGTCCTCGCGGAAGGCCTCGTGCACACGCCGCCGCTCCTTCGCCGGCAGAGTGCCGTGATATGCCGCCGCCCGAAGTCCCCGCTCGGCGTACTGCTCGGCATATCGCTCGCTGTCTTTCCGTGTCGCGACGTACACGATGCCGGGAGCGGGCAGCGCCACGACCTGCTCGATCACCGCACTCGTCTTGTCGGAGTCGTCTTCGTAGCGAGTCACCTCGAGCCGCAGGTTGGGACGGTCGAATCCGCGCACGAGCACGAGCGGTTGAGTGAGGCCGAGCCGGTCGACGACCTCCTCACGCACCGGCCCGGAACCGGTGGCGGTGAGCGCGACGACGGGCGGACGCCCCAGCTGCTCGACCACGGTGCCGAGGGTCAGGTAGTCGGGACGGAAGTCGTGACCCCACGACGACACGCAGTGCGCCTCGTCGACGACGAACAATCCGACCTCGAGGGCGCGCAGCCGGTCCACGACCTCGTCGCGGGCGAGCTGCTCCGGCGCGAGGAAGACGAACTCCGCCGATCCAGCGGCCAATGCCTCCCAGGCCGCCGCGCAGACCGTCTCGCTCTGGGTGGAATTGATGACCACGGCGCTGCCCGACCCGAGGCGCTCCTCGAGCCCCGCACGCTGGTCGGCCTGCAGCGCGATCAGCGGGGAGACCACCACCGTCGGGCCCGCGCGCAGCACGCCGGCGAGCTGGTAGACAGCGGACTTGCCGTAGCCGGTGGGCATCACCGCCAAAACGTCCCGACCGCCGACCGCAGCCTCCACGCACTCCGACTGCCCGGCGCGCAGGTCCTCCCACCCGAACCTCTCCCGCGCCGTGCGCACAATCCGGCGTGCGATGCTCGCTGAGCTCACCGTGCTCCTCCATTTGCGAGGGGCGGATGCGCGCTCGCGGAGGCTACCTAACCGGCAGTCGCTGAGCGTCCTTCCCATTGCGCGGATCGTCCTTTTCGCCTATGCCCGTTGGTCTCCGGTCGAAGTCGGCAACTAGGGAGGCGAGCAGATACTGCTGACACGACTCCACGCTGTCGGTCGCGGCTAGAGCGCAAAGAGGCCGGGTAGAGCGAACACAGCGATCAGTGTCACCGCGACGATCAGGATGCCTCCCGACAGCCAAGCGATCCACCCGCGCTGCCCGTTGATCGCGCTCCATCCACCCGTCAGCACGAGCGAGACTCCCACCAGAGCGGCCACCACCAGGGCCGAGCACCGTGCGATCACACGGACGTCGATCACATCGAGAATGGCGACGATCCACACGGTCCCCGCCGCGATCAGTAGAGCGACCATGGTGGTCAGCCAGGAAGTGCCCATCATGCCCTCAGCTCGGACGACACGAGCCGGTGTGGTGTCGGGATGAGGAGCGCGGTCGTTCATCCGCTTCCGGTGAGCCGCGACGGGCCCGGTGAGAAGCTCCTCCACTCGGATCGGAGGTGGACCTTTCGGCAACGCCAGGAATCTCGACGCACTCGAGGGCTGGACTCCGGATGCGGCAAGTAGTCGAGCGAGTCGGTCGAGCTCGAACTCCGTCGATACTCCGTCGAGAGCGATTCCCCACCGTCCGGCCTGGTCGGGGGCACCCAGCTCGCGATAGAACCCGACGAGCGCCAATCGAGCTCCGACGTCAGACGGATTGGAGCGAATGCGCTCCACCAGGCCATCGAGCGCGGGGCGTCGCTGACCTTTGCGCCACAACTCCTCAGCGCGCTCGACGGAGATCCAGGCAGGCATCGGAACAGTCTGCGGTCGGCCGACTCGATTTCGCCACCAGAATCAGGGGTGTGCTCCGCTCGAGCGACGTCGGTGGTCGGTGGGACTATCACCGTCATGAGCGACGAGCCGAGGCGACCGATTCTGTCCGCTGACATGTCGGGCTGGGAATTCCGTCGCTGGTACTGGTTGAGGGAGGAACTGATTCGATTCGCTCGCAGCCTCGGGATCGCCACTTCCGGAAGCAAGGGCGAGCTTACGGAGAGGATCGCTGCACGGCTCGACGGCGGGTTGGTCGAGCGAGCCGTCGTTGTGAGGAGGGTTCCGCAATTGAGCGGAGAGCTCTCCGAGGCCAGCGTCATCCCTGCGGGACAGCGCTGCACTCAGCATCTCCGCGCCTGGTTCATCGACCGGGTTGGGCAGCACTTCCGCTTCGACGCTACGATGCGAGAATTCTTCGCTGCCGCGGATGGCACGACAACGCTCGGCGACGCCCTCACCGTGTGGCGCTCGGATGCGCGGCGTGCTCCTAGAGAGATCGATGGGCAGTTCGAGCTCAATCGCTTTACGAGGTCCTGGTTCGCCGACAACCCACAGGGAAGCCGCGACCAGATGCTCGAGGCGTGGTGGCGCTACCGCGACCTCCCGATCGGCGAGCGGCACCGCGCCTGACGGGCGAGCGCGTCGAAGCACCATCCCAGGTGTGCCATCAGAGTAGGTCGCTGAACTAGTTGAGCCGGTATAGCTCAACTTTCCGCCACTCGACTTGACAGCAGCATCCGTCGCCGTAAACTTGACACATCCCGGCTCAAGTAGCGCGGGATCACGAACCCACAGAAGGAGCACTGAGCACATGGCTCGAGCAGTAGGAATCGACCTGGGAACCACGAACTCCGTGGTCTCCGTCCTGGAAGGCGGCGAGCCGAAGGTCATCGCCAATGCCGAGGGCTTCCGCACCACACCGTCGGTCGTCGCATTCACCAAGGACGGCGAGGTGCTCGTCGGTGAGACCGCCAAGCGCCAGGCCGTCACCAACGTCGACCGCACCATCTCCAGTGTCAAGCGCCACATGGGCACCGACTGGACTACGGATGTCGACGGCAAGAAGTACACCGCGCAGGAGATCTCCGCGCGCATCCTCGGCAAGCTCAAGCGCGACGCCGAGCAGTACCTCGGCGAGCCCGTGACCGACGCCGTGATCACCGTTCCCGCGTACTTCAACGACGCCGAGCGCCAGGCGACGAAGGACGCCGGTGAGATCGCCGGCCTCAACGTGCTGCGCATCATCAACGAGCCGACCGCGGCCGCTCTCGCCTACGGGCTCGACAAGGGCAAGGAGGACGAGCTCATCCTCGTCTTCGACCTCGGAGGCGGAACCTTCGACGTCAGCCTGCTCGAAGTGGGCAAGGACGACGACTTCTCCACCATCCAGGTGCGTTCGACGGCCGGAGACAACCGCCTCGGTGGCGACGACTGGGACCAGCGCGTCGTCGACTACCTCGCGAAGCGCTTCAAGGACTCCACCGGCGTCGACGTGTCGAAGGACAAGATCGCGCGTCAGCGACTCAAGGAAGCCGCCGAGCAGGCGAAGAAGGAGCTCTCGAGCAGCACGAGCACCAGCATCCAGCTCCCCTACCTCTCCCTCACCGAGAGCGGCCCGGCGAACCTCGACGAGACCCTGAGCCGTGCCAAGTTCGAAGAGCTCACCTCGGATCTGCTCGACCGC
>CAXTLO010000014.1:20439-22880 GCA_964244965.1 uncultured Marisediminicola sp. | reverse complement strand
ACTCACCGCCACGGGCTGCGACATCGTGCGGGTCGCCGTGCCCCACCAGGATGACGCTGATGTACTGCACATCATCGCGGCCAAGAGCCAGATCCCGGTGATCGCCGACATCCACTTCCAACCCCGCTACGTGTTCAGCGCCATCGACGCCGGTGTCGGTGCGGTACGCGTGAACCCGGGAAACATCCGCAAGTTCGACGACCAAGTCGGTTCCATCGCGAAGGCCGCGAAGGCCGCCGGCGTCTCCATCCGCATCGGCGTCAATGCGGGCTCGCTCGAACCGAGCATCCTGCAGAAGTATGGCAAGGCCACCCCCGAAGCGCTGGTCGAGAGCGCGGTATGGGAAGCGAGCCTGTTCGAAGAGCACGACTTCCACGACTTCAAGATCTCCGTCAAGCACAACGACCCGGTGACCATGATCAAGGCGTACCGTCTGCTCGCCGAGCGCGGCGACTGGCCGCTGCACCTCGGTGTCACCGAGGCTGGCCCCGAATTCCAGGGCACCATCAAGTCCGCCACCGCGTTCGGCGTGCTGCTGTCCGAGGGGATCGGCGACACCATCCGGGTATCCCTGTCGGCGCCTCCCGCGCAGGAGGTCAAGGTCGGGCTGCAGATCCTGCAGTCACTCGGCCTCCGTGAGCGCAAGCTCGAGATCGTGTCCTGCCCGAGCTGCGGACGCGCCCAGGTGGATGTCTACAGCCTCGCGAACAACGTGACGGAGGGCCTCGAGGGCATGACCGTGCCGCTGCGGGTGGCCGTGATGGGCTGCGTCGTGAATGGACCGGGTGAGGCCCGCGAAGCCGACCTCGGGGTCGCGTCGGGCAACGGCAAGGGGCAGATCTTCGTCAAGGGCGAGGTCATCAAGACCGTGCCGGAGGCCGACATCGTCGCCACGCTCATCGAGGAGGCGAATCGTCTCGCCGCCGAGATGCCCGTGAGTGCCGTCGGTTCTCCGCAGGTCGTCACCGCCTGAGGTCTCGGGGGCTCGACCAGCGGAGAGTTCGCCCGCGGCACCACGATTAGCATGGGGCGGGTGCCGACACGTCTCTCCCAGCTCTTCGTCCGAACCCTCCGCGAGGACCCCGTCGACGCCGAGGTGGCCAGTCACCGACTGCTGGTGCGCGCCGGTTACATCCGTCGTCAGGCGCCTGGCATCTTCGCGTGGCTTCCCCTCGGGTTGAAGGTGCGGCGCCGGATCGAGGCGATCATCCGTGAGGAGATGGCCGCCGCAGGCGCCCAGGAGGTGCTCTTCCCGGGAGTGCTGCCGCGCGACCCCTACGAGGCGTCCGGTCGGTGGGAGACGTACGGCGACGGCATCTTCCGACTGAAGGACCGCAAAGGCTCCGACTACCTCCTCGCCCCGACGCACGAGGAGGTCTTCACCCTGCTGGTGAAAGACCTCTACTCCAGTTACAAGGACCTTCCCCTGTCGATCTACCAGATCCAGGACAAGTACCGCGACGAGGCCCGACCCCGGGCCGGGCTGCTTCGCGGCCGCGAGTTCACGATGAAAGACGCCTACTCGTTCGACTACACCGACGAGGGGCTGGAGCGCTCCTATGACCTACAGCGCGACGCCTATGAGCGCATCTTCACCCGCCTCGGCCTCGAGTACGTGATCGTCGCCGCCGACAACGGGCTGATGGGTGGCGCCCGCAGTGAGGAGTTCCTCCACCCGACGCCGATCGGCGAGGACACCTTCGTGCGTTCCGCCGGCGGATTCGCGGCCAATGTCGAAGCATTCGAGACGCTCTCACCGGATCCGCGCCCGGTGGAGGGGCTGCCGGATCCCGTCGTGTTCGAATCCCCCGAGACCCCGACGATTGCGACCCTGGTCGCGCTGGCGAACCAGCGGCATCCTCGCGAAGACGGTCGTGACTGGACTCCAGCCGACACCCTGAAGAACGTCGTGCTCGCACTCGATCACCTCGACGGCACCCGCGAGGTCGTGGTGGTGGGCATCCCCGGTGACCGTGACGTGGACCTCAAGCGCGCCGAAGTCGCTTTCGCGCCAGCCGGAGTCGAGCCCGCCACCGAGAAGGACTTCCTCGGTCATCCGCTGCTGGTGAAGGGGTACATCGGCCCGTGGTCGCTGAGCGGACCGGTGCTCGGCGGTGACATCGAGGGTGGTCCCACCTCGGCCACCGGCGTCCGTTTCCTGCTCGACCCCCGGATCGTCGACGGCACCGAGTGGGTCACCGGCGCCAACGAGCATGAACGCCACGTACTCGGCCTGGTCGCCGGGCGTGACTTCGGCGGCGACGGCATGGTCGAGGTGGCCGAGGTGCGCGCGGGCGATCCGGCGCCTGACGGATCGGGTCCGGTCGAACTCGCCCGCGGCATGGAGATCGGCCACGTCTTCCAACTCGGACGATTCTTCGCCGAGACCCTCGGGCTCAAGGTGCTCAACGAGAACGGCAAGCTCGTCACCGTCACCATGG
>CAXTLO010000014.1:1351-20429 GCA_964244965.1 uncultured Marisediminicola sp. | reverse complement strand
GGATCGGCGTGACCCGCATCATGGCGGTGATCGCGGAATCCAACAACGACCATCGCGGCCTCATCTGGCCGAAGAACGTCTCGCCGTTCGACGTGCACGTCATCGCCGCGACGAATAACACCGAGATCCAGGAGGTCGCGGAAAAGCTCGCCGCGGACCTCGAGGGCAGCGGAATGGATGTGCTCCTGGATGACCGGCCGAAAGTGTCGCCTGGGGTGAAATTCGGCGACGCGGAACTGCTCGGCGTGCCGGACATCGTCATCGTGGGTCGAGGAGCCGCTGACGGGAACGTGGAGTTCTGGGACCGCCGGACCGGCGACCGCACCGCGGTACCGATCGACGGCGTCGCAGAGATGCTCGCATCCCGGTGATCTCCTCGCCGCCACCGCCACCACCGCAGCGTGCACGGATCGCGCCCGACGAACTCTCCCGCGCCACCGCCGTACTCCGCGCGGTGACCGACTCGTACGACGCGAGGGTCGTCGGTCAGCGCGGGCTCCGGCGGAGCCTGCTGGTCGCCCTGATCACCGGCGGGCACATCCTGCTCGAGAGCGTGCCGGGGCTGGCGAAGACCACCGCGGCCGAGTCGCTCGCGACCGCCGTGCAGGGCACATTCAAGCGCATCCAGTGCACGCCGGACCTGCTGCCATCCGACATCATCGGAAGCCAGATCTTCGACTACGCCCGATCGGTGTTCGAGACCCAGCTCGGCCCGGTGCATGCGAACTTCGTGCTGCTCGACGAGATCAACCGCTCGAGCGCGAAGACCCAGAGCGCGATGCTGGAGGCGATGCAGGAGCGGCAGACGACCATCGGCGGGGTCGTGCATCCGCTACCCAGTCCGTTCCTCGTCCTCGCGACGCAGAACCCGATCGAGCAGGAGGGCACCTACCATCTGCCCGAGGCGCAGCTCGACCGCTTCCTGTTGAAGGAGGTGCTCGACTACCCGGCGTTCGCGGAGGAGATCGAGATCATCGACCGGATCGACACGGGTGTCTACGACGGACCCGCCCCTGCGACATCTGTGCACCTCGACGACGTCCGCTTCCTGCAGGATCTCGCGACCCGGGTGTACCTCGATCCGGCGATCACCAACTACATCGTGTCCGCCGTGTATGTGACCCGGCATGCGAAGGAGTACCTCGCGACGGATCTCGCGCGGTGCATCGAGTACGGAGCCAGTCCGCGCGCCAGCATCGCGTTCGCGAAGGCCGCGCGAGCGCTCGCCCTGCTCGACGGCCGCGACCATGTGATCCCCGACGACGTGAAGGCGCTCGCCCACGTGGTGCTCCGACATCGCATCATCCTGAACTTCGAAGCCATCGCCGACGACGTGAAGCCGGAGACGATCATCGACGCCGTCTTCGCGTCCGTCCAGGCGCCCTGATCCGGCCATGCCCGGAGCCATGCGATGACTGCCCTCTTGCGTAAGGTCAAGACCCGTATGTCGATCCGGGCCCATCGCAGGGTGCGCGGTCTGCTCGAGGGCGAGTACACCTCCGTCTTCCACGGCAGGAGCGTCGAGTTCGACGACCTCCGCCAGTACGTCGCCGGCGACGAGCTCAAGGACATCGACTGGAAGGCGACCGCCCGCGTCGGCGCTCCGATGACGCGTCGCTACATCGCCGCCCGCAAGCACACGATCCTCATCGTCGCCGACACCGGGCGCGACATGGCCGCCCTTGCTGCGGGGGGTGAGCCCAAGATCGACGTCGCCGTAGTGGCGGCGGGCGTGCTCGGATACGTTGCCACCCGACATGGCGACCTGGTCTCCCTGGTCGCGGGCGACGCGGAGCACACGGAGTACCGCCGCCCGGAATCCACCGACTCGCACCTCGAGCGAG
Organism: uncultured Marisediminicola sp.; assembly: GCA_964244965.1. Lineage (GTDB taxonomy): Bacteria > Actinomycetota > Actinomycetes > Actinomycetales > Microbacteriaceae > Marisediminicola. The sequence goes on along the minus strand of CAXTLO010000014.1, from coordinate 18,585 downwards.
TGCTGCAGGTGATGCACGGACGCACGAGGCTGACCTCGGCACCGAGCGACCTCACCCGTCAGCTGACTTTCGTGATCCGGAGCTTCCGTAAGCGGATGATCCTCCTGGTGCTCTCCGACGACCGCGAACTCACCGCGCCCGAGATCACGCTGCTCCGACGCCTGTCGCTGCAGCACGAGATCCTCTGGCTCACCGTCGGCGATGCCGATCCGATGCGCCTCGAGTGGAGCGACGCGGCGATGTACGACGTCGCCGGCACCGCGGTGCTTCCGGAGTACGTGCGCTCGAGTCCGCGGCTCCGGGACGAGTTCCGGGCGCGCGCCGTCGAACGGATGCACCGCTCGGAACAGACGCTCGAGTCACTCGGGATCAGCGCGCAGCGGATCGAGAGGGAGACTCAGGTCGTGCCCGCCCTGTTCCGTCTGCTCGAGGGGCACCGGCATGCGCGCCGATAGCCGCGGGTTCTTTCCTCCGGTGGACTACTCGCCGGGCTGGATAGCACTCGCGATCCTCGTCCTCGTGCTCCTGGTGGCTTTCTACGTCGCAGTGCCGCTCATGACCCGGCCCCGTTCTCCTGAACCGGCTCCGACGGACCTCGACTGGATGCCGGATGCCGGCCCGACCCTGCGAGACAAGTACATCGACCTCGTGGACGACGTGAGCGCGTCTCACCACCGCGGCGAGCTCGGGGTGCGCGAATCGCATCAGCGACTCAGCCAGCTGCTGCGCTTCTTCGCCTACGAGGTCAGCGGCGTCCGTGCGCCACAGATGACGCTCGCCGATCTGCGCACCAATCGACTCACGCCATTGGGCGACGCAGTCGAGCGCCTCTACCCCGGTGCCTTCCGCGAGATCGAGCGAGGCAGCGTCGACGAGGCGGCGGCGATGGCGAAGCGGGTGATCGACACTTGGAACTGATCCTGTGGTGGATGCCTGCGCTCGCCCTCGTCCTGATCGCCGCAGCCGGGGTGGCGACCGCGTTCATCCGCCGTCGGCGACCCAGGGCGGACGCTGGCCGACCCGTCGCGAACGCGACCAGGCTGAGCGCGCTACCCGGCTACCGGACTGCCCTCACACGGTACCGAGCGCTTCTCGCTGCCGTCGCGGCATCCGCTGCGCTACTGGTCATCGCCAGTGTCGGCCTCGCGTCGAGGCCGGCCTCCCGTGAGCTGGTCTACCCCGAGGCGAGTAACCGCGACATCGTGCTCTGCCTCGACGTCTCGGGGTCGATGATCGACTTCGACGCGGAGATCGTGGAGGTGTTCGGCGAGCTCGCGAGCCGATTCGACGGGGAGCGCATCTCCCTCGTGGTGTTCAACGCGTCCGCAGTCACCTACTTCCCGCTGACCAGCGACTACGACTACATCCGCCAGCAGCTCGATCGGATCGGTGAACAGTTCGCCGAGGACGACGCGGACTACTTCGCGGGCACCTTCTTCGGCGACGGCTCCTCGTTGATCGGCGACGGACTCGCCAGCTGCACCGAGCGCTTCGACACCCTCGAAGCCGACCGCTCTCGTTCCATCATCCTCGCCACCGACAACCTCGTCGTCGGAGCGCCGGTGTTCACTTTGGCCGAGGCGGGGGAACTCGCGACGAGCCGAGGCATCCGCGTGTACGGGGTCAATCCCGGCGACCAGTCATCGCGCGAATACCTCGACGCCTTCGCCGACGAGTTCGAGGCGGTGGTGACCGACACCGGCGGTTCCTACTACGCGCTCGCCGACCCCGGCGCGATTCCATCCATCGTCGACAGCATCAGCGCCGAGCAGGCGGCGCTGGCGCAGGGCACACCCCAGCCGATGCTCACGGACCAGCCGGCGATTCCGCTGCTGCTGGCGTACATCGCGCTCGCCGCCGCCATGGTGCTCGCGTGGAGGGTGCGCCGCTGATGTTCGACGGAATGACGCTGAGCGCGATGAACTCGACCGGGCTGATCCTCGACCCGGTTCTGCCGGTGTGGTTCGTCGCCGTCGCCTCGGTAGCGCTCGGCGCCTTCTCGGTAGCGATGACGCTGCGCTCGCGTGGAGGCGCCAGAGTCGCGTGGATGCTGCGGCTCGCGATGGTCGCGCTGCTGCTGGTCATCGCGCTACGACCCTCTATCGCCGGCTCCGCACGCGGGCCTGTAACCAGCGGCGGACTCGAGGTGTACATCGCCGTGGACACGACCAGCAGTATGGCGGCCGAGGACCTGCCCGTCGTCATCGACGACCGACCCGGCACGCGCCTGGACGCGGCCAAGAGCGATATCGCGACGATCGCCGACACGCTCGACGGGGCGCAGTTCTCGCTGACCACCTTCGACGCCTCTGCTGTGCAACGGGTGCCGCTCACGTCGGACGTCTCGGCCCTCGCCTCCGCGACCGGTGCGCTCAGGCAGGAGATCACCTTCTACTCCAGCGGGAGCAGCATCGATGCTCCGCTGCCCCTCCTCACCGAGCTGCTCATCGACGCCGAGGAGCAGTACCCCGACCGCACGCGAGTGCTGTTCTACCTCGGAGACGGCGAGCAGACCCGCCAGGATGCTCCTTCGCCGCTGGACGCCATCGCACCGTTCATCGACGGTGGTGCGGTGATCGGGTACGGCTCTGAGGACGGGGGGCGGATGCGGGCTTTCGACGGTTACGCCGCCGATGACGACGAGACCGACCCGACGTACATCACCGATCCCGTCACGGGAGCGGACGCGGTCTCCTCCTGGGACGAGGCGGCGCTCCGAGAGATCGCGACTCAGACCGGCCTTCCGTTCGCGCGCTCGGGCGGCGGCGATCTCGCGGCAGTGCTCGACGGGATCGATGTGGGCCGGACGGACACCACTCCGGCCACCGCCGAGGGGCCGGTCGAGTTCTACTGGATCTTCGCCATCCCGCTCGGCGCTCTGGCCGTGCGGGAGCTCTTCTCGACCGGTCTGGCGCTGATGGCCGCGCGACCGAGGAGGGCGCGATGAGCGGGCTCGACCTACTGACCGCGCCACCGGGCGACGACGAGGAGGTCCGTGAGCGGGACCCTCGCGATGCCGCACGCCGGCGGGCGCGCATCATCCTGCTACTGACGTCGATTCCGTTCGCCATCGCCGCGCTCCTGCTCGTCGTCAAGTTGCTCGGATTGTCGCCAGCTGCGCAGCGGGTGATCGACAGTTACGAGTTCGGTGCGTACGGCCAGAGCGTCACCCAGGCGGAGCAACTCCTCACCACGAACTGGTTCCAGCCTTGGATCGCCCCGTTCGACCGAGGAACCGCCTACGCCGCCGGCGGGTTGTACAACGATGCGATCGACGATCTCGAGCAGGCGTTGGAGCTCGCCCCAGCCGACGCCCGCTGCGACGTGGCGGTGAACCTGTCGCTCAGTTGGGAACTCCTCGGCGACTCCTACGTGCAGCAGGGCCTCTTCGCCGGGGCGCAGCGACTGTACGAGACCGCTCGGGCCGTCATCACCGAGGCGGGTGAGGAGTGCCGGCCGCCGAACGCGCCCCGGAACGAGGAGCAGAATCGCGACCCCGGGCAGGAGCTGTCCGACGCGGCGCAGCGGCTCGAGGAGAAGGCGGACCAGTCCGGCGAGAGGCAGGAGCAGCTCGAACGTGGGCAGGAGGGGGACGGCGACCTCCAGGACCAGCTCGATCAGCTCGGCGAGCAGCTCGACGACGCCGCGCGGGAGAAGGCCGAGAGGGAGAGCCAGGAGCGCTCGGAGGAAGACGGGGGAGGGTTCACCGATCGGCCCTGGTGATGAGCGCATCGGCTACCATTGCCGTTCACATCTGAATAGTGGAGGGCCCAAGTGGACATTGATCTGAGCGTGCTGCGACTCATGGAGCGCGAGCGGGAGATCCCGTTCGAGGAACTCGTCGCCATCATCGAGCAGGCGATCCTCACCGCCTACCTCAAGCACACCGACACCGCCGAGGTGAAGGACGGCCCGGCGCCCGCTCGGGTGCACCTCGACCGCAAGAGCGGACACGTGAGCGTCTACGTCCCCGAGCTCGACGACGATGGGAACCTGATCGGCGAGGCCGAGGACAGCCCGAGCGACTTCGGCCGCATCGCTGCGTTCGCCGCCAAACAGGTCATCAACCAGCGCCTGCGGGACATCGGCGACGACCGGGTGCTCGGCGAGTTCCGCGGCCGCGAGGGCGACATCGTCGCGGGTGTCATCCAGCAGGGGCCCAATCCGCGGATGATCCACGTCGACCTCGGCACCGTCGAGGCGATCCTCCCGCCCGAGGAGCAGGTTCCCGGTGAGAGCTATACGCACGGATCGCGCATCCGCGTCTACGTGACCGGCGTGAGCAAGGGTCTCAAGGGACCGCAGATCACCGTCTCCCGTACCCATCCTTCGTTAGTGCGCAAGCTGTTCGCGCTCGAGGTGCCGGAGATCGCGAGCGGTGCCGTGGAGATCGTGTCCCTCGCCCGTGAGGCCGGCCACCGTACCAAGATCGCGGTCAAGGCGAACGAGTCCGGCATCAACGCGAAAGGCGCCTGCATCGGTGAGATGGGGTCGCGTGTGCGTGCCGTGACCGCCGAGCTCAACAACGAGAAGATCGACATCGTGGACTACTCACCCCAACTGGCGAACTTCGTCGCCAATGCGCTGTCGCCCGCCAAGGTGACCTCCGCGTTCGTGATCGACGAGTCGACCAAAGCGGTACGCGCCCTGGTGCCGGACTACCAGCTCTCGCTCGCCATCGGCAAGGAGGGGCAGAATGCCCGGCTCGCAGCGAAGCTGACCGGCGCGCGCATCGACATTCAGCCCGACAGCATCCTCGAGGACTGATCGATCCGGCCACCGCCCCTGTGCGCACTTGCCATGTTCGCAATTCAGGAACATGTGTGACGAAAGTGACGGATGGGGCCACAGCGGCACCTGTAGCCGGCTCCCGTTACAGGTGTTCCTGAATAGCGAACGAGAAGGAGCGGGCAGGGATGATCGGTGGCGGCGGAATGCCCGGTGAAGGGGCGGTGTTAGTATCGACAGCGTAAGAACCTGCCTCGGCTGCCGCCAGCGCGCGACCACCCCCTTCCTTCTGAGAGTGGTCGCCCACAACGGAATCGTGATCGCGGATGCGTCCGCATCACGTCCAGGCCGAGGTGCCTGGATCCATACCCGACTCGACTGCCTCGAGACGGCCCTCACCCGCAAGGCTTTCGGCCGGGCGCTGAGAAAGCCGGATGTCGCGGTCGACGGTGATGTGCTCCGGCAGGCGATTGCGATCCACAGTGACATCACCCATCGGGAGTCCGCTCAGGGCTCCCCGAGAGAACAGGCTGAACGGCCAGTGACCAACTAATGAGCACCGACTGATGAGCGGCTCGAAATGAGTCGCGTACTCGACTAACGGCTTACTCCTGCTCTGGGGGAAGGCCCAGACAGGAGAATTGTGGCGAAACCACGCGTACACGAGATCGCGAGCGAACTCGGTATCGACAGCAAGAAAGCCCTTGAGAAGCTCAAGGAGATGGGCCAGTTCGTCAAGGGCCCGTCGTCCAGCATCGAACCCCCGGTAGCCCGACGGCTCCGGGCGGCACTCGAGGCAGACGGCATCACCGCACCGGCGAAGACGGAGCCTGCACCGGCGAAAGCCGCGGCACCGAGCGCACCGCGCCCGGCCGCCCCCGCGCCTGCACCGCAGGCCGAGGTACCCGCTCCGGCGCCCGCCGCTGCTGCTGCAGCAGCTCCGGCTCCGGCAGAAGCCGCACCGGCAGTGCCCGCCGAAGCACGCCCAGACAGCACATCGAACATCCCGCGCCCCGGCGCACCGCGTCCGGGTAACAACCCTTTCGCGAGCGCCCAGGGAATGCAGCGCCCTGGCGCGCCGCGTCCGGGCAACAACCCCTACGCCAGCGCACAGGGTATGAATACCCGTCCGCCGAGCGCCAGTGGTATCCCGCGCCCGTCGGCTCCCCGCCCAGGCGCACCGCGTCCGGGCGGTCCGGGTCAGGGCGCTCGACCCGGCGGCTTCGGCCAGCGTCCGAGCGGCCCCGGCGGTTTCCAGCGCCCGGGTGGGCCAGGTGCCCGTCCCGGTGGTGCAGGTGCCTTCCAGCGCCCGGGTGGTCCCCCGGCCGGCGGCTTCGCCGGACGCCCCGGCGGTGGTGGCGGTCGCGGTCGCGGCCCGGGTGGTGGCACCGCGGGTGCCTTCGGCCGCGGTGGCGGCAAGAGCAAGGCGCGCAAGTCGAAGCGGACGAAGAGAGCTGAATTCGAGCTCAGAGAAGCTCCGTCGCTCGGCGGCGTGAGTGTTCCCCGTGGAGATGGCACGACCATCATCCGTCTGCGTCGGGGCGCCTCGATCACGGACTTCGCCGACAAGATCGACGCGAGCCCCGGCAACCTGGTGACCGTTCTGTTCCACCTCGGTGAGATGGCGACGGCAACCGAATCCCTCGACGAGGCGACGTTCGACGTGCTGGGCGACGAGCTCGGATACCGGATTCAGATGGTCTCCCCGGAGGACGAGGACCGCGAACTGCTCGAGGGCTTCGACATCGACCTCGACCAGGAACTCGAGGACGAGACCGACGAGGATCTCCAGATCCGTCCGCCGGTCGTGACCGTGATGGGTCACGTCGACCACGGAAAGACCCGACTGCTCGACGCGATCCGCAACGCGAATGTCATCGCGGGCGAGGCCGGCGGCATCACCCAGCACATCGGCGCCTACCAGATCGTGCGCGAGCACGAGGAGATCGAACGTGCGATCACCTTCATCGACACACCGGGTCACGAGGCGTTCACCGCCATGCGTGCCCGTGGTGCGCAGGTGACGGATGTGGCGATCCTCGTGGTCGCGGCCGACGACGGCATCATGCCGCAGACGGTCGAAGCGCTCAACCACGCACAGGCGGCGAACGTGCCGATCGTGGTCGCGGTGAACAAGGTCGACAAGGAGGGCGCCAACCCCGCCAAGGTGCGCCAGCAGCTCACCGAGTTCGGCCTGGTCGCCGAGGAGTACGGCGGAGACACGATGTTCGTCGACGTCTCGGCGCTCAACAAGATCGGCATCCCCGAGCTGCTCGACGCGGTGCTGCTGACCGCCGACGCCGGCTTGGACCTCCGCGCGAACGCCAACAAGGCTGCTCGTGGTGTCGCCATCGAGGCGCGACTCGACAAGGGTCGCGGCGCAGTTGCTACCGTGCTCATCCAGTCCGGCACGCTGCGGGTCGGAGACGCCATCGTGGCGGGCACGGCCTACGGCCGAGTGCGTGCGATGGCCGACGAGAACGGCGATGCCGTCATCGAGGCGTGGCCGTCACGGCCAGTCCAGGTACAGGGTCTGTCGACGGTGCCCCGCGCCGGCGACACCTTCCTGGTCATCGAGGATGACCGCACCGCCCGCCAGATCGCCGAGAAGCGTGAAGCCGCCGAGCGCAACGCTCAGCTGGCTCGCGCCCGCAAGCGCATCAGCCTCGAGGACTTCACCCGCGCTCTCGAAGAGGGCAAGGTCGACGCGCTCAACCTCATCATCAAGGGCGACGTGTCCGGTGCCGTGGAGGCGCTGGAGGAATCGCTGCTCAAGATCGATGTGGACGATTCGGTCGCCCTGCGCATCATCCACCGCGGTGTCGGTGCTGTCACGGAGAGCGACGTCAACCTCGCCACCATCGACAACGCCATCATCATCGGGTTCAACGTGCGCCCTGACCCGAAGGCCCGCGAGCGTGCCACCCGCGAGGGCGTCGACGTTCGGTTCTACTCGGTCATCTATGCGGCGCTCGAGGACATCGAGCAGTCCCTCACCGGGATGCTCAAGCCCGAGTTCGAAGAGGTGCAGTCCGGTGTGGCGGAGATCCGCGAGATCTTCCGCTCGTCGAAGGTGGGCAACATCGCCGGTGTCATCGTCAGGTCCGGCACGATCACGCGTAATGCGCGAGCCCGTGTCATCCGCGACGGTGTCGTGGTCGGCGACAACCTCGCCATCGAGTCGCTGCGTCGCTTCAAGGACGACGTCACCGAGGTGCGTACGGACTTCGAGGCCGGCATCGGTCTCGGCAGGTTCAACGACATCGAGATCGGCGACGAGATCGAGACGATCGAGATGAAGGAAAAGATCCGGGCGTAGGTCCGGACGCCGGCTCAGGCCGGATCACGCCGTCGGAGGCGGAGTTCCGCTTCGCTCCACAAGCCTCCGTCGTCGTGATCCGGCCTGAGCCTCCCCGCACTACTGGAAGAGCAGTTAGAGGAATTGACATGGTGGATCCGGCACGGGCCCGCAAGATGGCGGACCGCATCAAAGTGATCGTCGCCAAGACCCTGGAGCGTGGGATCAAGGATCCCAGACTCGGGTTCGTCACCATCACCGACGTGAAGGTGACCGGCGACCTGCAGCACGCATCGGTGTTCTACACCGTGTACGGCTCCGACGAGGAGCGCACCGAATCGGCTGCCGCGCTGAAGTCGGCGACCGGGATGCTGCGGAGCGAGCTCGGCAAGAACCTGACCTCCCGGCTCACACCGAGTCTCGAGTTCATCGCCGACGCGATCCCCGAGAACGCCAAGCACATCGAAGAACTCCTCGCCGAGGCGAACAAGCGGGATCTCGAGGTGGAGAATCTCAAGCGGAGTGCGCGGTACGCCGGCGACGAGGATCCCTACGTCAAACCGCGGGCCACAACCCTCGACGGCCGGGCCGACGACGAGGACTGACCGCGACGGTCACGGTAGCTGATACCCCCCATCCCGACGTACGGCGAGGCCATCGGCGACCAGGGCGGCCAGCGCTCTGGCCCGCTGCGCGTCATCCGTCGCTACCTCGGTGAACTCGTCCGGGGCGATCGGGAGCTCGGCTGAGCGGAGCCGGGCGAGGATCCTGCCTCGCACCTGCCGGTCGGAGCCCTCGTACCGCTTCTGCGCGGCCCGTCGCACACCGTCGTAGGCGGGGTAGCCCGCTCGTCGCCAAGCGCACGATGCCGCGATCGGGCAGTCATCGCACAGTGGGCTCCGGGCGGTGCATACCATCGCGCCCAACTCCATCGCACCGGCGTTGAAGGCCTGCGCGGCATCCGGTTCGTCGGGCAGGAGCGCCTCCATCGCCGCGAGGTCCACTCTGGTGGATGGCCGACCTGCTACCGCGACGCCGTCGATGGCCCGCGCGAGCACCCGGCGCACGTTGGTGTCGACGACCGGGTGCCGTCGTCCGAAGGCGAAGGTGGCCACCGCCCGTGCTGTGTACGGTCCGACGCCCGGCAGCGCGAGCAGGTCGTCTACATCGTCGGGCACGGCGCCCCCATGACGCTCGACGATGAGGGTCGCCGCCGCGTGCAGGTGCAGGGCACGACGCGGGTACCCCAGACGGTCCCAGGACCGCACCGCCTCGCCGGGAGGGACGGCGGCGAGATCGGCGGGAGTCGGCCAGCGTGCCAACCACTCCTCGAGCCGGGGGATGACCCGATTCACCGGCGTCTGCTGCAGCATGAACTCGCTGACGAGGGTTCCCCACGCGGTGAAGCCGGGCCGGCGCCACGGCAGGTCCCGCTGTTGCTCCGCGTACCAGTCGATGACGGCCGGTGCGATGGTCACCGTCCGAGATTAGGCGACAGAGCCTGAACCGAAACCAGGTCGTCAGCTCCTCAGCGCGGAGATCAGGTCGAGCGGGCGCATGAAGCCCCCGGTGCGTTCGACCTCATGCACCATCTGCACCAGTCGGGTGTTGATCGGCGCAGGTCGGTCGACGGATGCGGCGGCCCGCACGACCGCCCCGTTGAGGTAGTCCACCTCGGTGAGCTGCCCCCGCCTGATGCTCTGCAGGGTCGACCCTGGATTGGGCACCGAGCCCATGCGACGGCCGAGCCGTCGCGGCAGGATCTGCGCCATCCGCTCGGGCGCCCGCACGAAGAGCCGGAGCAGCCGATCCGTGACGCCTTGAACCGACGCGAACCGCACGCCGGAGGCGAATCCGACCGAAGCGGTCTCCCGCATGCTGCGGGTGAGCGCGAGCCGGAGGCCGGGATGAGCGATGACCTCCTGCGCGCTCAAGCCCGTGATAGCCGGGAACGCGTTGATCTGGTTGATCAGCAGTTTCGTCCACTGCGCACCGACGAAGTTGGTGACCACCTGCACCGGCATCACCTCTGCAATGGTGCGCTCGGCGAATAGCGACGGCATCGAATCGCCGTACTCCGTGGCCAGGTAGGTCGACCCCGGACCGGTCACCTGCACCCGCCCGGGGGAGAGGAAGGATGCCGCGAACAGTGCAAGTGCACCGATCACCGGCGACGACGGCAGCGCGTTCTGCGCTGTCGTCACGGACTCCAGGCCGTTCTGCACCACCACGACCGGGATGCCATCCAACATTCGGGCAGCGGGGCGCATCGCCGAGTCCGCCGCGTTCGCCTTCGTCGTGACGAAAGCGAGCTCAGGGCGCCGCGTCAACTCCGACCCCACCAGCACGCGTGCGGTGTGCTCGCCCCACGCCCCGGTCAGACGCAAGCCGTCATCGCGGATCGAGTCGGCGTGTTCCCCGCGAGCGGTCACTTCGACGTCGTGGCCCGCTCGATCGAACAGGGCGGCGATTGTGCCGCCGACCGCGCCCGCCCCGACGATCGCTATTCTCACCTGTCTACCCCCCGCACCCGAAAGCATAGGCCTAGCCGCCGAGTGCCCGTCACCGACTGTGAACAATCGGCTACGCCGGTACGTGCCTGCCCGCATTCAGGGTGGCTGCCCCGCAAGTAAGGTGAGGGAGTGATCGGATGCATCGGACGGGCCCGATCGCGGAGGGCACGCTGGTGACCGGTCCCAGCGGCATCCTCCTCGTCGACAAGTCTGCGGGTATGACCAGCCACGACGTCGTGTCACGCACTCGGCGGCTCGCCGGTACCCGCAGAGTCGGCCACGCGGGCACGCTCGACCCGATGGCGACCGGTCTGCTGATCCTGGGCGTCAACAGCTCCACTCGCCTGCTCACCTTCGTCGTCGGACTGGACAAGGAGTACCTCGCGACCATCCGCCTCGGGGCGTCCACGACCACCGACGATCGAGAGGGTGACGTGTCTTCGACAGCCGGCCCCGGCACGGTCGCGGCTGTCACCGCGGGGGAGATCGCGGACGGCATCGCCGCGCTGACTGGGGACATCGAGCAGGTGCCATCCGCGGTGAGTGCGATCAAGGTCGACGGACAGCGTGCGTACGCGAGGGTGCGTGCGGGTGAGGACGTCGTGCTCGCCGCCCGATCCGTCACCGTGTCGGCATTCGATCTGCTCGATTCCCGCCGTGATGACGAGTTCATCGACCTCGACGTGCGGGTCTCCTGCTCCTCGGGCACCTACATCCGCGCGCTCGCGCGGGACCTCGGAGGCGCCCTCGATACCGGCGGCCATCTCACCGCACTGCGCCGGACGCGGATCGGCCCCTTCGGTATCGCGGATGCCGCGACGCTCGACACCGTCGACGTGGCCGAGCGTCTACTGCCGCCCGCGCACGTTGCCCGCGACCTGTTCCCGATCCTCGAACTGACGGCCCAGCAGGCGGTCGACCTCGGCCACGGCAAGCGCCTGCAGCTGGAGGAGTCCGCCGACGCGGCTCCGGTTGCGGCGATCTCGCCTGACGGCATCCTGATCGGGTTGCTGGAGATCGCCGACGGTCGCGCCCGGCCGATCGTCAACTTCCCGGCCGACGAGATCGTTGCGATAACAGGAGGAGCCGGATGATCGAATGGTTCACCACGGCTCAGATCATCGTGGCGGTTCTCGCCGGTCTGCTGTGCGTCGTCCTCGGCCTGATCGGTCGCGTTCCGGAGGATCTGACCATGGGCGCCACTGCGCTGGTGGAGGTGCTGCTCATCGCCCAGGTGGTGGTGTCGCTCCTGTCGCCGGTGTTCGGCAACACCGCGACCGGGAGTGTGCTGGAGTTCTGGGTCTACCTGGTCTCGGCGGTGGTGATCCCGATCCTCGCCGGATTCTGGGCGCTGGTCGACCGCACCAGGTGGAGCACCGTCATCCTCGGCGTCGCCTCACTGGCGATCGCGGTGATGGTCTATCGCATGAACGAGATCTGGTTCGTGCAGCAGGCCTGACGCCGGCTGAACGCCTGGCGCGGTGGCCTAATCTGGAGTCGATGGTCCAGTCTCCCGCCCGCGTCTCCGGCGTCGGCCGCGTGCTCGTCGTCGTCTATGCAGTGCTTGCCCTCGCCGCGACCGGACGTTCGGTGACGCAGATCATCTCGCGGTTGGGCGAAGCGCCGGTGGCCTACACGCTGTCGGCCCTCTCCGCCGTGGTGTACATCATCGCGACAGTCGCCCTGGTGCGGCCCGGTGCGCGTTGGTACGCGGTGGCCTGGGTCGCGATCACCTTCGAGCTGGTGGGCGTGCTCGTCGTGGGCGTGCTGAGTATCGTCGACCCGATCCTGTTTCCCGACGACACCGTGTGGTCGTACTTCGGGGCCGGCTACCTGTTCGTGCCGCTCGTTCTGCCGGTTCTCGGCATGGTGCTGCTCTACTCGCGACGCCCCACTCGGACGGCGTCGGAGGCAGCCGCGTGAGCATGGAGTACTTCTCGTCGCTCGACGACGTGCCGGCCGACTTCGGGCCGAGCGCGGTCACCTTCGGCAAATTCGACGGCCTGCATCTCGGCCACCGTGCTGTTATCGCTGAACTGCTCGCACTTGCCTCGGCGGCCGATCTCACGGCGACGGTGCTGACCTTCGACCGCAATCCGCTCGCACTCCTCGACCCGGACAGATGCCCCGACAGCATCGCCAGTCCGCGACAGAAGCGTGAACTGCTCGCCGACGCCGGAGTACGAGCGGTACTCGAAGTGCCGTTCGATCGGTCGTTCAGCGCGCTGTCGGCCGAGGAGTTCATCGAACGAGTCATCGTCGAGACGCTCCACGCCAGGATCGTCCTGGTCGGTCCCGACCCCCGGTTCGGCCGCGGCGGGCTCGGGCACCTCGACACCCTCATCGAGTCCGGTCGCCGGTACGGGTTCGAGGTACGGAGCGTCGCTCCCGCTGCCGACGGGGCGTCCACCAACCCCGAAGCGCGGATCTCCTCGACGCGCATCCGCGGTCTCATCGCAGACGGGCGCGTCGCCGACGCGGCCGAGCTGCTGGGCCGGGTGCCGTCAGTCCGCGCCGTCGTCGTGCACGGGCAGAAACGGGGGAGGGGCCTCGGCTACCCGACCGCAAATCTCGCGCCCCGGCCGGAGGGCATGATCCCTGCCGACGGGGTCTATGCGGGATACCTGACGGCGACGACTGCCTCCAGCGCGAGCGGCACGGGCGCGCACTCGGACGGTGGTGCCGCGACGATCGGGGAGCGGATGCCCGCGGCGATCTCCATCGGCAACAACCCCACATTCGACGGCGTACCAGCCCGTCAGGTCGAGGCGTACGTGCTCGACCGCGACCTCGACCTCTACGGCGCCGAGGTCGAGGTCGAATTCGTCGAGCGGGTGCGCGGCATGGTGCGCTTCGATTCGCTCGATGAACTGATCGAGCGGATGGGCGAGGACACCGAGCAGGTGCGCCGACTCACCGCCTGACGACCATCGCAGTCAGATCGTCGCGGTCAACCAGTTGCTGGCGGATTCCGCACGATCATGCCTCGAAGGTGTTCACCATCGCGTGCGCGGCGCGCTCGAGGTAGTCCCAGAGCATCGCGGCGTCGAGCGGTGCCAGTTCGAGCGAGTCGACAGCGACCCGCATGTGGGCGAGCCAGTGATCGCGCGCCTCGGGGTTGACCTTGAAGGGGAGGTGCCGCATCCGCAATCTCGGGTGTCCCCGCTGCTCGCTGTAGGTGCCTGGACCGCCCCAGTACTGCTCGAGGAATCCGGTGAGTCGCTGGATGGCGCCCTCCAGATCCTCCTCCGGATACATCGGCCGCATCACCGGGTCGTCGGCGACGCCGTCGTAGAACACCCTCACGAGTTTCTCGAAGGTCGGGCGTCCGCCGACCTGGCTCCAGAAGGTCGCGGTGACGGGAGGCTCGGGCGCGGTCAATCCGACGGCTTTCTCGTGGGCGGGCGCGTCGTCGCCTGCGGAACGGTGGTCGATGCAGGGCGCTTGCTCGACGGAGCGATCGATGACTCGGGGGCGGGCGTCGTGGGTGCCGGCGCCCCCACCTCGACCCCGTTGAGCACGATGCTGTTCAGTGCGGGTAGCTCGACGCCGAGGGTGTCCATCGCGCGTTTGAGCCGGAGTCGGAGTTCGCGGGCGACGTCGTCCTTCACCGCAGTGCGGGTCTTGACGACCAGTCGCACGACGAGCGCCTCCGCCGAGATCGACTCGATGCTCCAGATCTCGGGCTTCTCGAGGATCTTGCTGTGCCACTCACGTGACTCCCACATCTCCACAGCCGCGCCGAGCATGCTGGCCTGAACCGCGTCGACATCCACCGTGTACGGAACGGCGAGGTCGATGATGGCGCGCGCCCATCCCTGCGACTTGTTCCCGACCCGCAGGATCTCCCCGTTGCGTACGAACCAGAGCGTGCCGTCGACGGAGCGGATGGAGGTGATCCTGATACCGACCGCCTCGACGACGCCGGTGGCGGGCCCGAGGTCGACGACATCGCCCACGCCGAGTTGGTCCTCCGCCACCATGAACAGGCCGTTGAGCACGTCCTTGACGATGTTCTGCGCGCCGAACCCCAGCCCCGCACCGAGTGCGGCGGTGATGAGGGCGAATGATCCGATGATGTTCGCGTCGATCGCCGTGATGACCAGTAGCAGAGCGACGATGACGATCACGACGCTCACCACGTTGTTCAGAACGGAGCCGAGAGTCCGAGTGCGCTGCACGACCCGCACTGCTGCCAGGGGCGAGGCGACGATCGACTGCGTGTCGTCGGTGTTCTGTCGCCTCTTAACCCCGGACACCACCCGATTCACCACGCGGCGGATCACGAAATGCAGCACGATGCGGAGCAGTATGGCGCCGACGATGATGCCGAGCACCTCGAACAGGATGTGGAAATCGGCGAGGAAGCCACCGAACCTGATCCAGAAGTCGGATCCGTCGGTGGGAGCAACGGGGTCGGGAGGAGGGGCGACGGTGGGGAGAAAGATCATGTCCGATCAAGCCTAACCACCGCGTCCGCACCTCATCCGACGGCGTCCGCCTCCTGCACCATCAGCGCACGCTCGACGCCGGCGAGGTTCTCGACGACCAGCCGGCGGAGCGCCGGAATGTCGGGATGGGCGTCGAGCCAGGCGACGGTGGCGTCCCTGAGCTCCCGGCTGGCCAGCGGGGCGGGGTACAGCCCGACGACGATCGTCTCGGCGATCGCATGGGACCGCGACTCCCAGATACCGGCGATGCTGTCGAAGTACCGCTCCATGGTCGCCTGCAGCGCGGAGGCGTCGTTGACGTGCTGGAAGCCGACGGTCGTCTGTCGCACGATCGCGTTGGGCAGCTCATCGCTGTCCACCAGGGACGCGAGGGCGGCGAGCTTCCCTTCCGCCGTCGGGATCGCGGCGGTGACGCGAGCCGCCGCCTGCTGGCCATTGGACGTATTGTCCCGCAGCAGCGCCGCCTGGATCTCGTCCGCCCCTGCGGCGCCGTTGACCACAAGGCCTTCGAGCAGCTCCCAGCCCAGATCGGTGTCGATCGTCAGTCCGGGAAGCGTCGTCGCGCCATCCGACAGCGCGCGGAGCGCGGCAACGTGATCGGGAGTCGACGCGAGATTCGCGAAGAACTTCACGAACTGGAACTGCTCATCCGATCCGGCTGCAGCGACGGTGGCGAGCGACCAGAGCGTGTCGCCGACCTCGCGGATCGTCAGCTCGCGGATCGCGGGGTCGACGTACATGCGTGCGACCGTCGCGAGTTGCGTCAGCGTGGTGCGGATGGTGGTGGATTCGGTCTCGGTGGCGATGTTGCCGAGTACAAGACGCACGTAGTCGCGTGCGCGGAGTTCACCGTCGCGGGTGGCATCCCACGCCGACCCCCACACGATGGACCGGGCGAGCGGATCGCCGATGGCTGCGAGGTTGTCGATCGCGGTCGTGAGCGACGCCGGGTCGAGCCGTACTTTGGCGTAGGCGAGATCGTCGTCGTTCACGAGTACGAGCGCGGGCATCGGGCGGCCCACCAGCGCGGCTACCTCAGTGCGCTCGCCGTCCACGTCCAGCTCGAGCCGGTCGTCGCGGATGAGTCGGCGAGCCCCGAGCGCGTCGGTCCCAAAGTCGTAGAACCCGATCGCGAGCCGGTGGGGGCGCAGGGTCGGGTAGTCGTCGGGAGCGGTCTGAATGAGCGCGAACGACGTGATGAGGCCCCCGTCATCCGTTTCGATCTCCGGTCGCAGCGTGTTGACGCCCGCCGTCTCCAGCCACAGCTTCGCCCAGCCGCTGAGTTCGCGGCCGCTGGTCTGCTCCAACTCGACGAACAGGTCTGAGAGCTCGGTGTTGCCGTAGGCGTGCTTCTTGAAATACTGGGCGACGCCCGCGTAGAACGCGTCGATGCCGACCCACGCCACGAGTTGCTTCAGCACCGACCCGCCCTTGGCGTAGGTGATGCCGTCGAAGTTGACCTGCACGTCTTCGAGGTCGTTGATCGTGGCGAACACCGGATGGGTCGACGGCAGCTGATCCTGCCGATACGCCCAGCTCTTCTCCATCGCCTGGAAGGTGGTCCACGCCTCGGTCCATTCGGTGGCCTCGGCGGTCGCGATGGTCGACGCCCATTCAGCGAACGACTCGTTGAGCCACAGGTCGTTCCACCACTTCATCGTGACGAGGTCGCCGAACCACATGTGAGCGAGCTCGTGCAGGATGGTGACGACCCGACGCTCCTTGATCGCATCGGTCACCTTGCTGCGGAAGATGTACGACTCGGTGAACGTGATCGCTCCGGCGTTCTCCATCGCGCCGGCGTTGAACTCGGGCACGAACAGCTGGTCATACTTTTCGAACGGGTACGGGTAGTCGAACTTCGACTCGTAGTACGCGAAGCCCTGACGCGTCTTCTCGAAGATGTAGTCGGCGTCGAGGTACTGGAACAGCGACTTGCGCGCGTAGATGCCGAGCGGGATGACGCGGCCGTCGCTCGACGTGAGCTCGCTGCGCACGCTCTGGTACGGCCCGGCGACGATGGCGGTCACGTAGCTCGAGAGCACGGGGGTCGGAGCGAATCGCCAGGTGGCCGCGGACGAGCCTGGTATCAGCTCGGGCTCGGGGCTAGGCGAGTTGCTGATGACGGCCCATGCGGCCGGTGCCGTGATGGTGGAGAACCTGCTGGCCGAGGATGCGGCCGAAGGCATGGGCGCCTTCATGGCGAAGCGGTCACCGGAATGGCGGCATCGCTGAGGGGAGCGC
>CAXTLO010000014.1:0-1341 GCA_964244965.1 uncultured Marisediminicola sp. | reverse complement strand
AACGTGAACGGCGCTTTGAGGTCGGGCTGCTCGAACACCGCGAATACGCGGCGGGAATCCGGCACCTCGAACTGTGAGTACAGGTACACCTCGGAGTCGACCGGGTCGACGAAGCGGTGCAGCCCCTCGCCCGTGTTCGTGTACTCGGCATCGGCGATGACGGTCAGCGTGTTCTCGGCTTCCAACTCGTCGAGGCGGATGCGAACGTTGTCGCTGACATCGGCCGGGTCGAGTTCGCGCCCGTTGAGGGTCACGGAGTGCACCACACGGGTCAGGGCGTCGATGAACGTGGACGACCCCGCAGTCGCGCTGAAGTCGACGACGGTGATACTGCGGAACGTCTCGTCGTCAGTGGTGAGGTCGAGGGTGACGTCGTAGCCGTGCACGTCGACCAGAGCCTTGCGCTCCTGGGCTTCGACTCTCGTGAGGTTGTCTCCGGGCACAGTGACTCCTTCAGCTCATGCGCGCGGCGACCTTCGACCGGCGAGACAACCCTATTCGAGCGCGCCGACGGGGCTCACGACGGAGCCATGACGACGGACCGGTCAGTGAGCAGTGGAGACGAGTTCGCGATCGGATGCCGTCTGCTGCGTCGTAGAGGACGCTGGTTGCAGCGCGACGCAGGTGGCGATGGCGTCCTCGAGTAGATCGAAAAGGCGTCGATCGGCATCCGTCACGCAGGCCTCGCCGATTCCCGCCACGGCAATCGCGACGACCGCGTCGCAGATCGGCGAGTCGGAACGCAGTCGGGGAGTGTTCACGGAGGCGATGTGCTGGCGCGCCCACCGTTCGGCGAGCGGCACCCCATCGAGTGCCGCGCGGGCGAGCCGCGCGTTCTCGTCGTAGTGTGCGGGCGCCACTTCGGCGAGGCGTTCGGTGAGCCGGATAACGCCGATGGAGAGCAACCGCTGACGACCCTCGCTCGCCACGGGCAGCGCGAGCGCCCCGGCACGCACGGCCAGCACCAGCTCGATCGCCGGATCGTCGCCGTTGACGCCGATCACGGACGGGATCAGCGGGGCAAGACGCGAGCGGCCGGCATCCGTCGTCCAGTCGTTGACCAGGCGAGCGGTCGCGGCGAGGGCGGGGTGCGTGCACTCGGGGTGATCGCTCCACTTCTCGCCGGCGAGGTAGGACGCGAACTCCATGAAGCACGCCCCCTTGCGCGGGGTGCGGTGCTTCCCGCGCGAGAGCACGGGCATGACGTCGACGGACAGACGAGGTGATGACATGAGAGCCTCCGCACACGGGATTCGCTATGGATAAAGTGTGCGCCTGGTAGGACTGGATCGCCAGCCCCTCAGCCGGATTCCGGCGCGAACAACCTGCGTGACTCGGAGT
>CAXTLO010000013.1:0-23345 GCA_964244965.1 uncultured Marisediminicola sp. | reverse complement strand
CCGCGTCGACGTCTCCATCCACGGCGCCGGACGCTCCGGGCACGAGCACGATGCCCTGTCGGTGCGGGTCGAGGCCGCCGGCCGCAGTAAGACTGATCCCCGGGGTGCCGCTCTCCACGAGACGTGGACCCTCCGCCGACACCAGCTCGACCGTCAACCGCTCGTGCAGCAACTCAGCTGCAGCAGACAGCGCCTCGTAGGGAGCGATGACATCGAGGGGGTCGAAGCCGTCGAAGATCACGATCTGGGCGTGCATGGCACCTCATTCCTGCGCCCATCGGTATGGGCGTCGATCCCACGCTATGGATCGCCCACTCTGCGGCCAACGGCAGTATCGTCACAAACCAGCGGGATCTCGCCACTGCTGCGGAAGGGCTTTCAACGCCGTGAGCGCCTGCCGTGACTTCCTTCCGACGGCATCGCCTGCAGCCGTGGATAGGGTACATTCCTGCCATGCACACGGTGGTCGTCCTCGCTCTCGACGGGACGGTCGTCTTCGACCTCGGCACTCCGCTCGAGGTGTTCGGCCGTGCGCAGCTGCCGGATGATCGGCCCGCGTATCGGGTGCTGGTATGCGCGCCCGGACGGCGATTCGAGTCGGATTCGATGACCACCACCACCGCCCACGGCCTTGAGGTACTCGCCGGAGCGGACACCATCATGATTCCCGGCGTCGCAGATCCCACGGCAGAAGTAGCGACGGACGTGCTCGACGCGATCCGGGATGCCGCGGCATCCGGAACTCGAATCGCATCGATCTGCGTGGGTGCCTTCACTCTCGCGGCGACCGGTCTCCTCGACGGGCTACGAGCGACGACGCACTGGCGGGCGGCCGCGATGCTCGCCGCGGGGTATCCGCTCATCGATGTCGACCCGGCCGTCCTCTTCGTCGACAACGGAACGATCCTGACCTCGGCGGGCGCAGCCGCGGGCATCGATCTCTGCCTGCACATGATCCGCTCCGACTACGGTGCGGCGGTCGCAGCGAATGCGGCGCGCATCTCGGTTGTGCCCCTCCAGCGCGACGGCGGGCAGGCCCAATTCATCACCCACGACGCCCGCGCGGTGCACAGCACGCCCCTCGCGGCGGTGCTCGCATGGATGGAGGACAACGCACACGATCAGCTCACACTCGAGCAGATCGCGGCCCGCGCTCACACGAGTACCCGCACGGTGAATCGGCGATTTCGTGACGAGACCGGGATGACACCGGTGCAGTGGTTGCGGCGCGCCAGGGTACGGCGGGCGCAGGCGCTACTGGAGACGACCGATCACTCGATCGACCGGATCACCCACCAGGTCGGCTTCACGTCGGCGACGAACTTCCGGGACACCTTCAAGGACACGGTGGGCACGACTCCCGCGTCATACCGTCGCTCGTTCCGCGCGTCTGCGCACGCCGTCACGGGTGTGAGGGCACGACGCTGAAGCGCAGACCGGCGCGCTCGAGTCTGGCCGCACTCCCGGCTCCGAGTGCGAGCGCGGGGGTGATGCAGCCGACGCGCCCGGTGCCGCTTCCGTCGGCGAGGATGAGCGCGAGTTCGGCGATCATCCTCGCGGTGGCGACATAGCCCGGATGCCCGTCCGCGTCGAGCCGGACCTCCACTCGACGTCGATCGTCGGAGATGCCGACGAGGTCGAGCCGCCAACGCCAATCGTCGAGAGCGGGCCCACTCGGCCCGGTGCCGCTCTGGGGCAGCATCCGGCCCGCCACTCGTGCGAGCGCCCGGCGCACGGGATGCGGAAGACGTCCGCTCGCGACGACGAGGGCCTGAACCGCGGTCGCCGCCTCTGCTGCGAGGAGGGCCACCACTCCTCGGACCCCGGAGAACCGGCCGAACCGCATCCCATCGCGGTAGCGCAGGGGGATGAAGCCGCTTCCCGCCTCACGGTCGAGCAACCACGCGCTCCGGTGCAGCACGGGGGGATTGATGAAGGCAGCCGGGATCATCGGCGCGATGACCTGGCCCGCCGCGATCCTCGGCCAGAGGCGGTTGGGGGATGCGCTGCGGATGCGCGCCGCATCCGCGCTAGAGGGGACTCGCACGGCGACATCGTCGAGCGCCGGGTCCTCCGGATCGCCGAGCATCGCGACGATGCTCTGCGCGGTGCCGCCGGATATCCCGTCGGCCGGGCCCGCGGAGGGAGCGGCCTGCACGGAGAGCTGAACATCCGCGATCGCCAGCCGACTCGGCCGTAGCGCGTCCCGTGCCAGCTCGACGGCGACATCGGCGGGGAGGGCTTCGAACCCGGCCGTCTGCACGATCGCGACCCCGGCCTCGGCCGCTGCGTCGTGCCATCGGGCGTCCGTGCGGCGGAGGAACTGCGTCTCCGCCGTGAGGTCGACGTAGGAGGTCCCCGACTCGACGCACGCCGCCACGACGGCGTCGCCATTGAAGCTGTACGGACCGACGAGGTTGATCAGCACGGAGCCCCGGCTGACGAATGACCTCAGCGCCGCGTCATCCGTCACATCGACATGGGTCAGCGGCGGCACCTCGACACCGATGATCGAGCACTGCCGGCGTACCTTCTCGACATCCCGGGCACCGACCGCGAAGGTGATGCCGAGCTCGGTGGCTCGTTCGGTCAGGTACCGCAGCGTGGCCGCACCGGTGATCCCGGTGGCGCCGATGAGCAGCACGTCGAACTCTGGCATGGTGTCCTCTCCCGTGCACGGTCCGATCAGCCTACGAGGCACTCATCCCTGCGCAGGAGCGGCCTTCGGAAGCAGGGTCATCACGAGAGCCGCAGCGACGTAGATGAACGCGGATGCGATGAGGACGGTCCCGAACGCGGAGCCGTACGCATTCGCATCCCCGTTCCGACCCCCTTGGGCGAGAGCGAAGAAGGCCGTGGTGAGCGTCGCGATCCCGACCGCCCCGCCGACCTGGATGACGGTCGATAGCACCCCGCCGGCAGCGCCGGCATGGCGGCCGGGTACTCCCGCCAGCACGACGTTGACCAGAATCGGCACGACCAACCCAAGCCCGAGGCCGCCAATGAAGAGGCCCACGGCCAACGGCCAGTAGCCGGGGTCGTCGCCATCCTTCACGACAGCCCACAGGACCACGTAGGAGCACGAGACGACAAGCGAGCCGGAGATGAGGATGAGGCGGCCGGCTCGTGCGGCGAGCGCGATGCCCACGCCGGAGGTGACCATCGATCCGATGGCATAGGGAAGGATCACGAGACCCGTCTCCAACGCCGAGCGTTCGAACCCGTCCTGGAGGTATACCGACAGCATCAGGAACAGGGAACCGATGCCGGAGAAGAACAGTACGGCGGCGGCGAGGCCCGCCGAGAAAGCCCGGCTGCGTAGCAGAGAGGGGTCGAAGACCGGTTCTCCGCCCCGCGTCGCGATCCTGCGCTCGTAGGCGACGAAGACCCCGAGCGTCGCCGCTCCGGCGAGGGCCAGCACCCAGCTGAGCGATGACCACCCCCACGACGACGACTGGATGACCGGCAGCAACAGCAGCAGCACGCCGCCGGCGGCGAGAAGTGCGCCGATCAGATCGAAGGGGGCGGGGCGATCGGATCGCGACTCTGGGAGCACCCGGATGCCGATGATCAGAGCTACGACGCAGATCGGCACGTTGATCCAGAACACACTCCGCCAGCCGAGTCCGAAGAGGTCGATACTGACCAGCAGTCCGCCGAGCAGGGGGCCGGCGACCGCGGCAAGTCCTTGGACAGCGCCGTACGCGCCGAGGGCTTTCGCTCGTTGGGCCGGAGCGAAGGAGCCGCGGATGATGCCGAACACCTGGGGCACCATGATGCCTGCCGCCAGTCCCTGCGCGGCTCGGAACGCGATCAGCGATCCCGGATCGCCCGCGAGCGCACAGAGGGACGACGTGACCGCGAAGGCCGCGAGGCCGATGAGGAAGATGCGTCTGCGACCGTAGGCGTCGCCGAGGCGGCCGCCGGTGATCAACCCTGCGCCGAGGGCGAGCGTATAGGCGGCCACGATCCATTGGAGCTGCGCATCAGTCGCGCCGATCGACGCCTCGATCGACGGGGCTGCGACGACCACGATCGTCGCGTCGACGAGGTCGATGAATGAGGCGAAGAGCACGACGAGGAGCGGGAGAGCGGTTCGCCCGGACGCGGTGGCGGACGTCTCGGAAGATGTAGTGGTGTTGGACATCCCCACAGCGTGACGGCGATACCGGTCATCCGATGGCCGGTATGGGTTTGAATGTCCTCATGGCGACAACTTCGGCTCGCGCTCTGAAACTGCTCTCGGTGCTGAGTCCGGGCGCCACCATCGGCGCTGGATCTCTCGCGGCCCGGTTGGGCGTCGGTGAGCGAACCGTGCGGCGGGACATCGAGACGCTGAGGGATCTCGGCTACGACGTTCAACCGGTCAGGGGATCGGGCGGCGGCTACCGGCTCCGAGGTGGGTCGCGACTGCCACCCATGGTCTTCGACGAGGATCAGGTGGTGGCGGTCGCCGTCGCCCTGCAGACCACTCCGACCGTGCTGGCGGGAATCGCCGATTCGAGCGCCCGAGCCCTCGCGACCGTGCGTCAGGTGATGCCGGACAAGCTCCGGATCGAATCCGACGCCTTCACCGTGACGTCGGTCGCGAACTACTGGGAGTTCCCCGCAGAACCCATCGACGCGCGGATCGTTCGCGACGTCGGCGCCGCGGTGCGGCGGCGCCACATCCTGCGAGCCGACTACGCGGCGGACGAGGGCGACCCCGCGCGAATGAGGCTGGAACCGCACCACATGATCGTCTGGGCCGCGCGGTGGTACCTGGTCGCCTACGATCTCGATCAGGATCGGTGGCGTGCGCTGCGGCTCGAGCGTCTTCTTGCTAAGGCTCCGACACACATACCCTTCGAAGACCGGCAGCTCCCGCACTCGTCGGCTGCGGACTTTGTCAAGCGGGCCTTCGACCGCGGCGACTCGCTCGCCGGGTGGCCATGTCAGGGCTCGGCGATCATCGACGTGCCGCCGGAGCGCGCTGCCGAATTCGCCCCGGGCGGAGCCGTCGTCGAGTACGTCACGACTGCGACCTCCCGGCTGAGGATGGGCGCGTGGTCCTGGATCGGCCTGGCCGGCCTGTACATCACCTTCGCCTCCGACATGACCGACATCGAACCGGCGGAGCTACGAATCGCATTCGCCGAGGTGCGCGCCCGACTCGGGCGGATCCCTGAGGTGTCGCCGTAGGCGGATTGATCGGCACGTCCGATCCTTCAGCGAAGCCCCACAGCATCCTGTTCCCAGAACACCGGCGCGTAGACCAGCGTGCCCGTCATCCACGGCTCCGCGGATGACAGCCGCCGCACCTGGAACGCCGGCTCCGGGATGCGAAGCGATGGCCGCCGGAAACCGAGCGGACCGGCCGGCTCGAAGCCGAGTCGCCGGTAGAACGAGGGGTCACCTTCGAGGAAGACCAGCGGCGCGGCCCGCGCATCCAGAACGGTGAGCCCGCGCTCGATCAGCGCACGGGCGACGCCGCGACGTTGCCAGTTCGGCAGCACCCCTACCGGGCTGAGCACCTGCACGGGGAGGAGACGCGGGGGTGCATCCAGGGTGCTCGGGCTGAACAGGATATGACCGACGACTCGCGCATCCGCGACGGCGACGAGCGACAGAGTACTCGCGCCGTCGGTCACCAAGCGGATGGCGCGCACGAGCTCCACAACGGCCGTTCCGTGATCGCCGAAGGCCGACTCGTGCACGTGCGCGATCTCGGCTTCGTCCCCTGCAGCTTCGTCGCGGATCGAGAATTGCACACCGACTCCTGACTGATTACGTCGAGGCGACGATATAGCCGCCCGTGGAATCACAATATTGAGGAGGCCGAGACCTAGCGGGCGCCTGCTGGCGCCGATCGACCGGGTGTCACCAGAATGAACGGGGCAGGAACCACCGCTCGCCCGACTCGAGCGAATCCCCCGTGAGGATGCCGGGGCCGGAGAACCACCACAGCGGGGAGGACAGCACGAGCAGATCGGCGTGCAGTAATTTCCTCTCGTGAGCCGCCCTTCCGCACTGGCGGCTCAGATGTTCTCGAGGAGGCCTTCGAGGTCGCGTTCGCCGTCGCGGGTCTGCGCGCCTGCGGCAAGTTGCGCGTGGGCCAGCGTTGCGGCCTCGGCGGTGAAGAGACTCGTGAGGGCTGCGTTCTCGGCGCTCAGACCTTCGAGCGTTATCGGTGCTCCCGCTGCGGCGATTGCGCTCTTGACCGCTGCGATGATCCCCGGCCGAAGGCGCGCAATCCGTGTCGCGAGTGAGTCGACATATGCATCGAGCTCGTCGGCGGGCAGGGCGCGATTGACAAGCCCGTACTTCTCGGCGAGCTCGGCATCGACGAGCTGGCCACCGAGGATCAGCTCAAGGGCGCGGGCGCGTCCGATGAGAGAGGTCATGTATTGCGTTCCGCCGCCACCGGGCATGATGCCCATCATCGTCTCGGGCTGCGCCTGTCCAGATGTGTCGATCGCAGCGAAGCGCATATCCAGCGACATGGCGAACTCGTTGCCACCGCCGCGAGCGAAGCCTGCGAGCTTGGCGATGGTGACCTGCGGAAGCGCCCGTAACTCCTCATGGACGACTTGCATCAGGTTCAACGTTGCTGGGATCGAGGCGTCGGGGTTCGCGGCGATCGCAGCGTCGCTGGCGGCGTCCATCACGTCGGGTTCGGTGATGAAACGCATATCGCCGTGAGCGATGAAGAACTCGGGGTCGGCACTCTCGAATACGACAACGCGCACGTCAGCATCGTCACGCACCAAGGTGGCGAAACGGCGCAGCGACGGGAGCAGAGTGGCGTCCGCGAGATTCAGGGGCGGGTTGTCTAGTTCGACGGTCGCGACACCATGGGCCACAGAGATGTGGAGGGCGGGTAGGTCGTAATACATGAGGGTTTCCGTTCACGAAGGGGCGGGACTCAGCACGGTCCGCACTATTCTGACGCTCAGACTGATTATTGATACTAAGTGTCAGTATAGGTTCGTAGTATCGACGGCGCGAGCAAGTAGCATCAGCGACCTTAGAATGCAGTCGTGGATGCTGAACCCGTGAATACTCGCGCGATCGGCCGCAACGCGATCCGAGAACAGCTGGCGAGAGTCGCTCTTTCTCAGTTCCGGGATCTCGGATTCGACCGGGTCACCTTCGACGCTCTCGCCGCCGGCGCTGGAGTGTCTCGCAGCACTTTCCTGCGGTATTTCGTCAGCAAAGAGGACGTCGTCCTATTCGTTTTCGACTCCGTCGGTGATGGGATTGTCGGCGCCCTGATCGACCGGCCCGAAGCCGAAGCGGAGTGGGACGTTCTGCGGCGATCTCTAGACCCTGCCGTCGCTTTTTTGCAGGATGCTGACAGCAAGCTCGCACTCATGCACCTGATCTGGACGACGCCGCCGCTGTACTCGCGGCTCCACGAGAAGCAAGCAGGCTGGCGTCCGCGAATGGTGAAGGAGCTCGCTCTCCGAGAGAGTTCTTCGCGGGCGACCCCCCTCGCGTTGCGCACGCGTGTCGCTGCTGCCCTCGAGTGTCTGACGGTCGCAATCGAGGCTTGGCTTCACGACGAAGGACGATCCGAACTCGGTGACCTGCTCGACGAAACGTTCGACGCGCTCAGTTGAGACTCACGAGAATGAACCGCGTGAGCACGTCATCGTCGAATCAGGGAGCGGTCGTACTGACCTACCCGTTGCGAGGAGCGTTCCGCGCCCGGAACAGTCCCGCGCGAAGGGTACCCAGCCACGGCACGCATCTGATGGGAACGACCTACGCCATCGACTTCATCCCTGTCGACAGTCGCGGACGTTCAACGCCGTGGAGGTGGCGTGCCCTCACCTCTACCGAGGCGCGCGGCGACTTCATCGGATTCGGCGCAACGGTGCTCGTCCCATCCGCCGGCGCGGTCGTCATCGCCCACGACGGGGAGGAGGATCACGACGCACGGAGGTCGCAGCTCGCACTCGTGGCGTACGCGGCGGGGCAGGCGCAGCGCATCCGCGGCGGTCCGGGGGCGATCGCGGGCAACCACGTCGTCATCGCGTTGGGCGACGGCGGGCCCTTCGCGCTCGTCGCTCATCTGCGTGAGGGATCGCTCGTCGTCGGTGTCGGGGACGTCGTCGAAGCAGGACAGCGGATCGGCCAGTGCGGCACTCCGGGAACAGCACCCACCGCACGTGCACGTGCAGGTGACCGACAGCATCGACTGGTCCCGCACCAGGGGCCTGCCGATCGGGTTCGGTCTCGCGCGGGGCAAGTGCGGCGGACAACGTCGACTTCCCTGATCCGGGCAAACCGCACACCTGGATCAGCATCCGCGCTCGCTTGCCACACAGCCACTCACGCGCATCAGCCGATCCCCGCGGCGCGCAGCAGGTCGACGCCGATCGGGCCGGGATTGAATGCGACCTCCCAGCGGAATCCGTCGGGGTCGGCGAAGTACCCCGAATAACCGCCCCACTCCCGTTCGCGGGCTTCGGTGACCTCCGCCCCCGCCGCCGCCGCGGTAGCCAGAACCACGTCGACGCCCGCTGGATCGGGCATGTTATGAGCAAGGGTGATGGGAGCTATACCGGCACCGGATCGAGTCGACCCGACCTCTTCCTCGAACTGCGCCTTACTCCAGAGTGACAACGTCACCGTCGGCGCGACCCGGAAGAACAGCACCTCACCCGCCGCCTCGAACTCCGGACGCCAGCCCAACCCGTCGACGTAGAACCGGCGCGACGCCGCGACATCCTCGACAGCGAGAGTGATGAAGGTGATTCGAGCATCCATGCGCAGAACCTAGTCGAACGGATCACCCCTGAGCACCCGGCGCGGCCCGACCGACATTTACCGCGCACCGGTCACACGACTGCGAAGCGCCATCGCGTCGAACGGGGCGTGCACCTTCACGTCGTTGTCGAAGTAGACGTGGACGTCCCTTCCGGTCGCAAGCCAGTCCCGAACGTCTCCGGCCCAGGCGTCGATCTCGGCCTCCGAGTAGCCGCTGACGTACAACTCTTCAGAACCGTGGAGCCGTACGTACACGAGATCTGCGGTGAGCTCCCGGATCAACGGCCACTTACCCGCGGTGTCTGCGATGACGACCGCGACGCCGTGGCGAGCTGCGATGGAGTAGAACTCGTCCGAGACGAAACTCGGGTGGCGCACTTCCAGACAATGGCGCACGGCCCGGTCGGCGTCGGTCTCCGTGAGAGCGCGTCCGTCGAGCCGCGGGTCGTGTCCTTGTGCGATGGACGCCGCGGCCGTGGTCGTGGTCGGCAGGGCCGACAGGAAGTCGTCGATGACTGCCGCGTCGAACACGGTGCGCTCGGGAAGCTGCCACAGGATCGGCCCGAGCTTGTGGCCGAGCGCGAGAACGCCCGATGCGAAATAGTTCGCGAGTGCAACCTCGGTGTTCTTGAGGCGCAGCATGTGGGTGATGAACCGCCCGCCCTTGACGGCGAAGAGGAAATCGCTCGGCGTCTGATCGCGCCAGGTCGCGTAGCTCGACGGCCGTTGCAGTGAGTAGAAGGAACCGTTGATCTCGACGGAGTTGAACCGCTCGGCGGCGAATCCGAGTTCGCGCCGCTGCACGAGCCCTTCGGGGTAGAAGTGCCCGCGCCAGGAGGTGTACCGCCACCCTGAGATTCCGATCCACGCCGTTGCGGGGCGCGGCATCAGCGCACATCATCCGTTGTCATCTGGTCAGTCAACCGGATGTCCTCATCTCCTGCCTCGATGGACCGGTAACCGCGCTTCGGGGCTCGTCGAGGGACGGGCGCGCAGATGGATGCGCTTGCCCTCCTTGCTGAAGATCGACAACATCTCGACGGGCCCAGCGCCGGTCGCTGACAGCCAGTGCGGGATGCGGGTGTCGAACTCGGCCGCCTCCCCCGGCCCTAGCGTCACCTCTTGCTCACCTATGACGAGCCGCAGGTGCCCCGAGAGCACGTAGAGCCACTCGTGCCCGTCGTGCACCTTCGGGTCGGGGACCGCGGTGACGCCTGCCGGGTTCGGCGGCAACGTGACCTTGTAGGTCTGCACAGGGCTCGACTCTGGTGAAAGCGTCTCGAAGCGGATGTCGCCGATGCGCTTGGTGGTGCGCGACACCCGCGGATCAGGCGACGTGCGCGGCACGATGTCGTCGAGTTCGAGGCGCAGCGCTCGCGCGATCGGCACGACGAGTTCCAGATTCGGTGCACGCTTGCCCGCCTCCAGGCGCGACAGCGTGCTCGATGAGATACCCGTCGTCTCGGAGAGTTCCGCCAGCGTCATGCTGCGCTTCTCCCGCCAGCTCTTCAGGCGCGGGCCGATCAGGGCGAGGGCGTCGTCGGGCACGTCGATCCGTTCTTGCTGATATGGCATGGTTATTTGCTGCGAAGGTAGCACGCGACCACTCTGGAGGCATGACCAGTGACGCACACCCTCCCGCTTCATCCGTCTTCGACCAGAACTGGGACGTCATCATCATCGGCGGCGGCTCCGCAGGCCTCAGTGCGGCGCTCATCCTCGCCCGCGCTCGTCGCCGGGTACTCGTGGTCGACGCGCGGGAGCCGCGCAATCGATTCGCGCCGCACATGCACGGCGTCCTCAGCCGCGACGGCTATTCGCCGCTCGATCTCGTCGCCGACGGGTATCGCGAGGTACGGGCCGTCGATGGCGTGATCGTGAACGCGCGCGTAGCCGAGACCCGCACGATCGAAAACGGCTTCGCGATCGTGACCGACGGCGGCGACCGTGCTACCGCACGCCGACTCATCGTCGCGACCGGCATCCGAGACCTGCTGCCCGACATCCCGGGCTTGGCTGCCCAGTGGGGTCGCGGGGTGGTCGCGTGCCCCTATTGCGACGGATACGAGGCGACGGGTCGCGCGATCGGAGTCCTCGCGGCGTCCGTGCAGGGGCTGCACAAGGCTCACATGCTCCGGTCGTACTCGCACGACATCACGGTGTTCACCGCGCTTGCCGGACCGGTTCCCGACACGGACAGGCTCGTGCTCGAACATCGCGGGATGCGGGTGGAGGACCGCGGCGTCACGCACGTGGTGACCGACGGTGACACGATCACGGGACTCGGTCTAGCCGACGGGACGATCGCGCCGATCGATGTGGTGTTCGCTGAACCGACACCTGTCGCCTTGGACGAGCCGCTACGCCAGCTCGGCGTCGAGCGCACGGACACTCCCTTCGGCCAGTGGACGGCCGTCGACGGGTTCGGTCGGACGAGCATCCCCGGCGTCTGGGCGGTCGGGAACTCGGCGAATCCGGCGGCCCTCGTTCCCATCGCCGTCGCCTCCGGTGCGACCGCCGCTGCCACCATCAATGGAGAGTTCGTAGCCGAGGAACTCGCCGACGCGTCCGACCGGGTAGCGCTGGCTCGATTCACCGCCGACGCGCTGACCGATCCCGCTGCATTCTGGGAAGCGCGCTACATCGCGAATCGCCGTGCGAGCGGGCAGGCGTGGAGCGGCCTGGTGAACGAGGCGGTCGAGCGTGAGGTGACCGGGCTGACCCCGGGCACCGCCCTCGATCTAGGGAGCGGCGAGGGCGGGGACGCGTTGTGGCTGGCTGCCCGAGGGTGGACCGTGACCGCGATCGACATCTCGACGAGCGCTCTCGACGTCGGCGCGGCGAAGGCGGCCGAGGAGGGACTGACGGACCGCATCCACTGGGCGCAGGCCGACCTGGCCGCGTGGCATCCGTCGGAGAGCTTCGACCTCGTGACCGCGGCGTTCCTGCACTCGCCCGTCGAGCTCCCCCGCGAGCAGATCCTGCACCGAGCTGCCGCGGCGGTCGCTCCCGGCGGGCGACTGCTCGTGGTCGGGCACGGAGCCTTCCCGCCCGGATCGAACCACGAGCACGACCGCGACACCCCACCGCTCCCCACTTCGGACGAGGTGCTCGCATCCCTCGAGCTGTCCGACGACTGGATCGTCGAGACCAACGCCGTCGTCGACCGGCCCGCGACATTGCGTGACGGGACGACCGCCACGCTCGTCGACACGGTGCTGCGGGTACGGAGGGCAGGGTAATTCCCCGCGGTACTCAAGCGCCGATGTGGAGAGCATCTCTTAGGAAATTCCTGAGCCCAGGTAGCTGCGACCGTGTGATGACTTCGACGGTGGCACCGATGTGCTGCGCTCGGGTCGCCTCGAGGATCAGGGTCCGGGCGAGGTCGGCGCGGGATGTGAGGCGACCGGTGAGGCGTCGCGATGAGACTTCGTAGTCCGCTGTCGGTTCGACCGTGTCGAAGAGGCCGCCGGGGCGGACGATCGTCCACTCGAGATCCGATCGACGGACGATCTGCTCCATGAGCTGCATATCGTCGTAGAGAGTGCGGCCGAACACGTTACGGAGGAGGGGCATCAGCGTCTTTCGCCAGAAGAACGATTCTCCAGGCGCTTCCTCGGTCGCGACGGATGTCGAACTCACGCAGACGAGCCGGGTGAGGCCGTTACTGTCCATCCCACCGATGATGTTCGTAATGCCTGTCGAATAGACCGTGACCGTCTTGCGGGTGTACGGCACGCCGTAGGTGGAGATCACGGCTTGACCTCCGGTCAGAGCTTCGGTCACTTGCCGCGGATCCATCACGTCCGCAGCGGCGATTGTGAGGCGCGGCGCTGCGATCGGATACTCATCAGGCCTTCTCGTGACGGCGATGACGCCATGGCCGGTGGCGAGGGCCTGTCGGACGACCTGTCGACCGGTTGGTCCGTTGGCGCCGAACACGACGAGTTCCATGGGCTTCTCCCGGGGCGTCATGAACACGGAGCGCTGGTCGGAAGCGGAGGCTCGATCATGACCAATGACCAGTTTCGCTGATCTTTCTGTCGAAGTATTGACGGAAAAAAACGCTATTCATATCGTCGTCGTGTGCCCAAGCCCGCCGGAGTGCATGCACTGATCCGCCGAACCCGTGAAGACCGCATCCTCTCGCTCCTACGTGAGCGAGGGTCTCTCAGCCGTGCGCAGATCGCCCGAGCACTCGGGATGTCGCGCACGAACCTCTCGGCGATCACGTCCGACCTGCTCGCAAGCGGCGCGATCGCCGTCGCCGACACCGACGCGGCATACCGGACAGGAAGCGGGAGACCTGCGGAGCTTCTGACGCTCGACCCCAAGGCCGGGCAGTTCCTCGGAATCGACTTCGGTCACCGTCGCGTGCACCTCGCACTCGCGGACGCGTCGCACGAAGTCATCGCCACCGGTCGCGCGGAGTACCCGGACGGCGCCGACTGGGACGAGCGGGTTGCCGTAGCCCTCGCGCTGATCGACGACATCTCGCGCGACTCAGACGTGCATTACGGTGCACTGCACGCGGTGGGTATCGGTGTTCCCGGCTTCGGCACAGCTCCGTTCGGGCGCGCCCACGAAGCTGAGCATCTACCTGTCGGATTCTCGGTGGCGCAGGTCTTTCAAGAGCGTTTCGACGCGGCCGTGATTCTCGATAACAACACTCGCTTCGCCGCACTCGCGGAAGCGGTGCACGCCCGCGACGGCGGAATCGAGGACCTCGTCTACCTCCGTCTCTCCGACGGCATCGGTGGTGGTGTGATCGTGGGTGGCCGGCTGGTCGCCGGCGCCGCCGGGATGGCTGCAGAACTCGGTCATGTACTCGCGGCGGATGGCGGCTCACTGTGCCGCTGCGGGCGCCACGGGTGCCTCGAGACGGTCGCGTCCGTTCCCGCGATCCTCGCGCGCTGCGCCGAACGCGGTGTCGAGGTCGGGTCGCTGGACGACCTGTCGATCCGGGTGAAGCGCCGGCATCCCGTGGTGGAGGACGTACTGCGCACGGCGGGCGCGGCCGTCGGCCGGGTCCTTTCGGCGGCTGCCACAATCCTCAATCCCGCGCAGATCATCATCGGGGGCGAGATCACCCGAGTGGCTCCGCTGCTCGTCGCTGCGGCCGCCGACCAGGTGAGCTTCGACTTCCGGTCGGCGGGAATCGAGCCGCCGGCCGTGCAGCCAGCGGAACTGGGTGATGAGGCGGGGTCGTACGGCGCAATCGCCGCGCTGTTCCATCGCTCACCGCTCCTCGCCGGCTACAGCGAAGCCCATGCAGCCCCCGATTCGCTCGCAACCCGAAGGAGAATCTCGTGATCCCTGACGAAGCCCTTGACGCTACCCCACCACCGAATCGGATGAACGTCCTATTTCTGATGACGGATCAGCACCGCGTCGACACGATAGGGGCCTACGGCAACCCGCTCGCGGCTACCCCGGCACTCGACCGGCTCGCAGCATCCGGCACTCGCTTCGATCGGTGGTACACGCCGTCGGCGATCTGCACCCCCGCCCGCGCGAGTCTGCTCACGGGTCAGGCTCCCTTCCGCCACAAGCTGCTCGCCAACAACGAGCGGAACGTGGGATACATGGAGGATCTCGACGATGATGTCTTCGCGTTCAGCCGCGCCCTCCGAGCCGAGGGATACAACGTCGGGATCATCGGTAAGTGGCACGTCGGCACGCACAAGACCGCCGCGGACTTCGGCTTCGATGGGCCAGAGCTGCCCGGATGGCACAACCCGATCGACCACCCCGATTACCTCGACTACCTTCGCGAGCGGGACCTCCCCCCGTACGAGATCAGCGATCGCATCCGCGGCACGCTCCCCAACGGCGGCCCAGGCAATCTCCTCGCGGCTCGGTTGCATCAGCCCGAGGAAGCGACTTTCGAGCACTACCTCGCCACTCGTGCGATCGAGATGCTCGAGCGTTATGCCGCCGACAATCGGGATTCCAGCACGCCGTTCTACCTCGGGCTCCACTTCTTCGGCCCGCACCTTCCCTACGTCGTCCCCGACGAGTACTTCGACCTGGTCGACCCCGAGCGCGTCGAACTGCCCCGGTCGATCGCAGAGAACTTCCACGGCAAGCCGCCCGTTCAGCGCAACTACAGCGCCCACTGGACCTTCGACACGATACCGATCGAGGTCAGCCGCAAACTGATCGCCGTGTACTGGGGCTACGTCGCCCTGATCGACAAGCAGATCGGTCGTGTGCTGAGTGCGATGGAGCGACTCGGACTCGCCGATGAGACGTCGGTCTTCTTCACCTGTGACCATGGCGAGTTCACCGGGTCCCATCGCCTTCACGACAAGGGCCCCGCGATGTACGAGGACATCTACCGCACACCCGGCATCATCCGCATTCCGGGTTCACCCGCCGGACAGGTGCGTGAAGAGTTCGTCAGTCTCGTGGACTGCACCGCCACCATCCTCGACGTGACGGGATGCTCGCCGGCCGACGCCGTCGACTCACGGAGCCTCGCCCCCCTGGTCCGCGGGGAGCACCCTCAGTGGGATGACGACATCGTCTGCGAGTTCCACGGTCACCATTTCCCGTATCCGCAGCGGATGCTGCGGACCGACCGTCACAAGCTCGTGATCAACCCGGACTCCGTCAACGAACTGTACGACCTCGTGACGGATCCTGACGAGTTGATGAACGTGTACGAGCACCCGGAGATGTCCGTCATCCGGGGCCGGATGATGCGCCGGCTCTACGGCGTACTCCGTGATCGCGGGGACAAGTTCTTCCACTGGATGTCGACCATGTACGACGTCGGCGAGGTGGATCACGACCCGACGCAGAGCGGGTTGGACGAGTCGACCTATGCCCCGTCGCCACACCCCTGACCCTGATCCCGACCACTCGATGAAGAGGAGCAACACATGCACAAGCACACGCACACGAAGAGAAACCTGTCCGCGCTGGGAGCCATCCTTGCCGGCGCTCTGGCACTCGTAGGCTGCTCCGGCGGCCCCGGCGAGGAGTCGGCCGGCGATACCGAAGTGGACTTCTCGCAAGACGACATCACGTTCATCGTTCCGTATCCGGCGGGTTCGGGCCCAGACGCCTGGGCGCGTGTGGTCGCGGGCGAGATGGAATCCGAGCTCAGCACGAACATCATCGTCGAGAACAAGGAGGGCGGCGCCTCGACGATCGGCCTGTTCGACCTCGCCAACGCCGATCCAGACGGCTTCACCATCGGTCTCGGATCCTTCTCCGGTATCTCCCTGCAGTCGCGCCTGATCGACAACCCGTTCGGCGGCCTGGAGACGCTCACGCCGATCGCCCAGGCGAAAGCACCCGCCTTCCTGCTTTTCGGAGGAGCAGGGGACTACGACAGCATCGAGGCGTTCATCGATGACGCCAAGTCGCGCCCCGGGGAGATCACCGTAGGCGTCCCCAACCCCAATTCGGTACCCGATGTGCTGGTGCGCCTCCTCGAAGAGTCAGCCGACATCGATCTGTCCCCGGTGTACTTCGACGCCGGCCAGCAGGTACTGCCGGTCACCAACGGCACCGTCGACGTCGGCATTGCGCAAGCCGGGCCCGTGGTGCAGTTCGTCGATGACGGCCAGCTGGACTACATCGGCGTGCTCGGCTCAGAGCCTGCGCCGGGCCTCGATGTTCCGCTCTTCGACGACGCGGGCGCCGACACCTCCACGATCGCCGATGTCGAGGGAGTGTTCGGCCCGGCCGGGATGCCCGACGAGGTCGTGGACGCACTCAGTGACGCAGTCGGCACGGGCGTCGAGAGCGATGAGTTCATCGAACTGATGGACGCCACCTACTCCTCAGCGGTGTATCTGGACGGGACGGAGTTCGCGGCACGCATGACGGAGCTGGATGAAGCCGCGGAGCGCCTCATCGACGAACTCGAGCTGGGTCAGTGACCGACGTCCCCAGTACGCCGGAGGTCCCGGAGCTCGAGTGGGCTCCGGGACCTCTGGTCCGGCTGGTCGTCGACGCGACGCTGCTGCTCGTCGGCGTCGGCTACCTCGTCCTCGCGTTCCAGCTTCCGTTCACTACCGAAAGTGGTCCGGGCGCGGGCTTCTACCCGGTCGGCGCCGGCACGCTATTCGTGGTGTGCATCGCAATAGAGACAGCACGAGCCGTTACCGGCTTACGTCCTGGCGGCGACGTCGAGCCCAGGGGCCGTTTCCGCGCGGCCGTGCCCATCGTGCTGGGGACGATCGCGGCATACATCCTCCTCGCGCAGATCCTCGGCCACCTCGTCGTCGCGGTGCTGCTCGTCGGTATCCTCCTGCGCTCGCTCGGGGCGCGTCCGTGGTGGCAGGTCGCGCTGACAGCGGTACTGGCCGCCGTCGGTTCCGACCTGCTCTTCGGTGCACTTCTCGGGCTCGACCTGCCGTCGGGTCTCCTCCAGATCGGAGTCTCGCAATGGATCTGATCTCGTCACTCGGCGAGGGATTCGCCGCGATCCTGGACCCGGTGCTGCTCCTCACGCTCGTGATGGGCGTGCTCATCGGGAGCATCGTCGGTGTGCTCCCGGGCATTGGTCCGGTCGGCGCCATGGCGCTGCTGCTGCCGCTGAGCTTCGCGCTCGACCCGGCAGCGGCCCTCATCCTCATCGCGGGCATCTACCTGGGCTCGCAGTACGGTGGCTCGACGTCCGCCATCCTCATCGGCGTACCCGGAGAGGCATCGAGCGTCGTCACCACCCTCGACGGCTACCCGATGACGAAGAACGGCAGAGCCGGTGTCGCGCTCGCCGTAGCGGCGATCGGCTCGTTCGTGGCTGGAACCATCGCGGTGGTGCTCCTGATGTTGATCTCCGGCCCGCTGAGCGCATTCGCCGCCCAATTCGCCTCCCCGGAGTATCTGGCGCTTTGCCTATTCGCTCTGCTGGTGCTCTCGCGCCTCGCCGGCGGCTCCCTCATCACCGGATTCGCCGCCGTGGGGCTCGGGCTCATGATGGCGACTATCGGACTCGACCCCACCAGCGGAGCGCTGCGATTCACTTTGGGCAGTACGGACCTCGTGCAGGGCGTTGAAGTCACCGCGGTCGCCGTCGGGCTCTTCGGCATTGCGGAGATCCTGCTGCTCGCCGAGGGCAGGGACAGCACGACACGGCTGCCTCACGTTCCGTTCCGGAGCCTGTTCCCCGGACGACGGGATCTCGCGCGAGCAACCCCCGCGATGCTCCGCGGCGGCTTCCTCGGCTTCCTGTTCGGGCTCATCCCCGGGCCTTCTGCCGTCGTCGCGACCTACGCTTCGTACCTACTCGAAAAACGCGTCTCGAGACACAAAGACGAGTTCGGGAAGGGGGCGATCGAGGGCGTCGCCGGACCGGAGGCGGCCAACAACGGCGCCGCAGGCGGGGCGATGGTCCCACTGCTCGTGCTGGGTCTTCCCTTCAACGCAGCCACAGCTCTCCTGCTGGCCGGATTCACCATCCAGGGCATCATCCCCGGCCCTCTGTTCGTCCAGGACAACCCGGCACTCTTCTGGACCCTCGTCGCCGGCCTCTACGCCGCCAACATCGCCCTCCTCGTGCTGAACCTGCCGCTGGTCGGCGCCTTCACGAGTCTGCTGAAGATTCCGCGAGACCTGCTACTCGCGTTCGTCGTTCTCATCGCGATCGTCGGCACGTACGGCACGCGGGGAGAGATGGTCGACGTCCTCTGGCTTCTCATCTTCGGCATCCTCGGGTACTTCATGGTGAAGCTCAACATCTCGCGGGTCGCCCTGATGCTCGCATTCGTGGTCGGTCCGCTTTTGGAGTCGTCGCTGAAGCAGACCGTGGTGCTTGCCGCAGGCGATCCGCTCTACCTAGCCGGACGCCCGATCAGCGTGGTGGTGATCGTCCTCACCATCGCCGTGATGATCGCCCCGGTAATCGTCAGACGCATCGCCCGGCGCCGCAACGTCAGATCGCCCCTCGACCTGGAAGTGGATGCCTCGTGAACGACCGCCCGAATGTGATCCTCATCCTCGCCGACGACATGGGATTCTCCGACCTCGGATCCTTCGGCGGTGAGATCAACACCCCTCACCTGGATCGACTGGCGAGCGAAGGCGTGCGCTTCTCCCAGTTCTACAACACCGCGCGCTGCAGCCCGTCCCGGGCGAGCCTGCTCACGGGCAGGCACCCCCATGAGACGGGCATCGGCGTGCTGACGGAAGACGACCGGCCTGAGGGCTACGCGGGCGAGCTCCTCGCCGACGTGCCGACCGTCGCAGAGAGGCTGAAGGAGCGAGGCTACGCGACCTGCCTCTCGGGCAAGTGGCATCTGACCAACAGCATGCAGGAGCCGACGGGCAGCTGGCCCACTCGCCGGGGCTTTGACGACTTCTACGGAATCATCGGGGGCGCGACCGACTACTTCCACCCGCGTGGGCTGTGGCGGAACGAGACGAAGCAGGACGTTCCGGGTGACGGCTACTACTTCACGACGGCGGTCGGAGAGCACGCGGCGGACTTCGTAACAAAAGAGAGCGCCGAGGGCACGCCGTTCTTCCTCTACCTCGCTTTCACTGCGCCGCACTGGCCGTTGCACGCACCAGCCGAAGCGATCGAACGCTATCGGGAGAAGTTCCGCGCGGGCTGGGACGAACTGCGCCAGAATCGGATGCGGCGCCTCCTCGATGAGGGGGTTCTCGGGCCGGAGTCGGCGCTCAGCCCACGGGACGACGATGTTGCCCCCTGGGATGACGTCACCCACCGCGAGTGGGAGGTGCAGCGGATGGCGGTCTACGCGGCGCAGATCGACCTCATGGATGCTGCAATCGGCCGTGTAATGGATGCCGTCCGTGATGCCGGGGTCGAAGAAGACACGCTCGTGCTCTTCCTGAGCGACAACGGGGCGTCCGCCGAACATCTCCCGTTCACCAATCAGCCGTACTTCGCGAAGCGGAACCCGACGCACACGCCGTCGGGGGTGCCGATAGCGATCGGCAATGAGCCGGGTATCTGGCCCGGCGATGCGACGACCTTCTCCAGCTACGGCGTCGGGTGGGCGAACCTATCGAACGCCCCCTTCCGCCGGTACAAGAAGTGGGTGCACGAAGGTGGCATCGCGACCCCTCTGATCGCACGCTGGCCCGCCGGCGCTCTCGCGAAGGGAACGGTGCAGACGCATCCCTTCCAGCTCACGGACATCGTCCCCACGGTGCTCGAAGCGACCGGAGGCCCGAACGGGGAGCACCCCGGAGAGTCGATGCTGTCCGCCTGCCGGGGAAGCGGATCCGCGCCGCACACTCTGTACTGGGAGCACGTCGGGAATTGCGCCGTACGTCGGGGCGATTGGAAGGCTGTTCGCGCCGTCGATGAACCATGGGAGCTCTACGACCTCGCGAACGATCGAGCCGAGCTGCATGACGCCGCGGCGGAGCATCCGGATCTTCTCACCGAGTTGGTCGCCGAATGGAAGGCATGGGCACGGCGCGTGGGCGTGATCGACTGGGCGACCTACCCGAACAAGGTGCACGGATGACAGACGTGCGCCGACCCAACATCTTGATGATCCTGTCCGATGATCACGCCTCGCGGACGATCAGCGCATACGGATCCGACATCATCTCCACACCGCGGATCGACGAGATCGCGAGCGAGGGATGGAGATTCGACAACTGCTTCGCTACCAACGCCCTCTGCTCACCGAGCCGGGCGTCGATCCTCACGGGTACCTACAGCCACGTCAACGGGGTGACGACCCTCGTCACCCCGATCGATGCGAGTCAGCCGACGTTCGTCTCCGAGCTGAAAAACGCCGGATACCGGACAGCGGTGGTCGGAAAATGGCACATGGGCGAGGGGCCGGGGCACAACCCGGAGAACTTCGACTACTGGGATGTGCTCGTCGGGCACGAGGGCCAGGGCGAGTACTGGAATCCTCTGCTTCTGTCGGAGCACGGGGAGCGCATCGTCGAGGGGTACGCCACCGACGTGCTGACCGACCTCGCGCTCCGTTGGGTCGACGGGCTCGACGGCGACGACCCCTGGTGTCTCCTCATCTACCACAAGGCGCCACACCGCCCGTGGGACCCCGACCCGAAGCACGAGAACTCGTTCACCTCTCCGATCCCGCGTCCTGAGAACTTCGACGATGATCTGTCCACGAGATCGTCGTCGGCGCGCCGGGGTCTCATGCGCCTGGCCGACAACCTCAACCGCGATGACCTCAAGGTGCTGCCGCCCGAGGGACTCACCTACGACGAGACGGCGCAGTGGAAGTACCAGCGGTTCATGGAGGACTATCTCGCGTGCGTCGCAAGCCTCGACGACAATGTGGGGAGGGTGATCGACTGGCTCCGCACGCGTGGCGACTTTGCCGACACCCTTCTCATGTATGCGTCCGACCAGGGGTTCTTCCTCGGCGAGCACGGCTGGTTCGACAAGCGCTTCATGTACGAGGAGTCGTTGCGGATGCCCTTCGTCCTCAGCTATCCGAGGATGCTCGAGAGTGGGGAGGTGTTCGACGGCATGGTGACGAACGTGGACTTCGCCCAGACCATCCTGGATGCCGCCGGGCTCGGCCATCACCCGCGCATGCAGGGCACGAGCTTCTGGGACTCGCTCCGATCGAACTCCGGCACCACAGGGACCACAGGCGTGTACTACCGGTACTGGGAGCATGACGACGTCTTCCACCACGCCCCTGCCCACTACGGTTACCGCACCGAACGTTACAAGCTCATCTACTTCTACAACGACGGCCTCGACCTGCCCGGCACCGGAAGTTTCACATACCCGCCGGAGTGGGAGTTGTACGACCTCGAACGGGACCCGAACGAGATGCACAATGTGTACGCCCATCCCGCATATCGGGCGGTGCGAGACGATCTCGCCCGGGCGATGTGGCTCGAGCAGGCGCAGCTCGGGGACGTGCCACATCCCAGCCAGCCGCGCCCGGCCGGCCTCGACGGGCCTCACGGCGCGGCCGACTCGATCGCGGCCACATGAGTTTCGACGAAGCCGGGCTGTCGCGGTGCGGGTGTGGATGCGGCACGCCGTCGCGGTCGAATCTGCTCACGGTCGGGCCCCCGCGGACGACGGATGCGCTCGCCTCACGTGGGGGCGTGCATCGGGTCGAGCAGGCTGTGATCCCCGCGGGCACGTTCACGATGGGTGACTCATCGGGCGACCGCAACACGGGCGACGGCGAGGTGCCGCTGCACCAGGTGACGCTGCCGTCCTTCTCGATCGATGCGACGACGGTGACGAACGACGCGTTCGCCGCCTTCGTCGAGGCAACGGGATACCGCACCGAGGCCGAGGTGTTCGAGTTCTCAGCCGTGTTCCACTCCGCCGTGACGGCTCCCGACGACGACATCGTCGGAGTTCCGCCGCAGACGCCGTGGTGGCGTGGGGTGCGCGGCGCGAACTGGCGTCACCCGGGCGGTCGGGGCTCGTCGAGCCACGACCTCGGCGATCATCCGGTGGTGCATGTCAGTTGGAACGACGCCGCCTCCTACTGTGCATGGGCGGATCGGCGCCTGCCGACCGAGGCGGAATGGGAGTTCGCGGCACGAGGCGGGATCGCGCGGGCGAAGTACCCGTGGGGCGATGATGAGGTGGGCGCGGGCGGGTGGCGCGCGAACATCTTCCAGGGCGAGTTCCCGAGGCATAACACCGCCGAGGATGGCTGGACCACGACCGCACCGGTGCACAGCTTCTCGCCCAACGGTTACGGTCTGTGGCAGTCGGTCGGAAACGTGTGGGAGTGGTGCGCGGACTGGTTCGACCCGGCCTACTACCGCTCAGCGCCCACCGCGAGCCCGCCCGGTCCCGACCGCGGAGGCGCCCGCGTATTGCGCGGTGGCAGTTACCTCTGCCACGCCTCGTACTGCAACCGCTACCGCAACTCAGCCCGCTCGCAGAACACCGCCGACTCGTCGATGGGGAACGCGGGCTTCCGCACGGTGGCGCTGTGAGTTCTCGCGGCCGCTTCCCGTCATCGGTGTACTCCCACGGCTCCGAGCCCGATGCCCGCTTCACGCTGGCGAACGAGCGCACATTCCTCGCCTGGATCCGCACTGCGCTCGCACTGCTGGCGGGCGGCGTCGCGCTCGAGCTTCTCGGTCCCGATCTGCAGGCGGAGTTGCGGCTCGCAGCATCCCTTGTACTCATCGTCGCGGGTACCGCGACGCCGGTGCTGGCGTGGATCGGGTGGGTTCGCGCCGAGCGCGCACTGCGCCTGGCTCAACCTCTGCCCGCCTCGCCGCTCGGCCCGACCCTCGCGG
This sequence comes from uncultured Marisediminicola sp., assembly GCA_964244965.1. Lineage (GTDB taxonomy): Bacteria > Actinomycetota > Actinomycetes > Actinomycetales > Microbacteriaceae > Marisediminicola. The sequence continues at coordinate 383 of CAXTLO010000013.1, read as the reverse complement.
TCGTCGTGGCCGTGGCGGGGGTGCTGCTGCTGCTCGCCATCCTCGTGAGATGACCGTCTTCGATCCCGGCCTGCAGCCCGAGCGCACCGAGTTGGCGTGGCGCCGAACCGCCCTCTCCTTAAGTGTCGGGTCGCTCGTCGCGCTGCGGCTACTGCCCGTCGTACTCGGAAACGCCGCGTGGGCACTGGCGGGTGTCGCGGGCCTGCTGGCGGCTGGGGTGCTGTGGCTCGGGTCGCGGCGCCGCTACCGGGCGGTCGTTGCCGCACTCGCCCGCGATGGCGACCGAGCGATCCTGCCGGACTCCCTTCTGCTGGCCACGCTCGCAACGAGCGTGCTTCTCGCCGGATTGGCCGCGGTTGTAGTGGTGATCACGCTCGCGGTCG
>CAXTLO010000012.1:375-24639 GCA_964244965.1 uncultured Marisediminicola sp. | reverse complement strand
GTCGAGCGTGTGGGCGGGAGTATCGGGCGCCGACGGATTCCAACCGGCGATGGAGGATCTCATCTCCAACCGCGCCACTGCGGAGGAGGCATTCGGCGGTATCTGCGACGACAAGCTGAACGCGCTGATCGACGCCCAGGGGTAGTCGGATAGTCGGGTAGCCGAGAGACGACGATGACAAGACCAGACACGGCGACGAGGCCGCAGCGACGAGGCGGGCTGCGCGCCCGGGAGGCGCGTACTGCCTACCTCTTCGTACTCCCTCAGGTCTTCGGCCTGGTTGCCTTCATCGCGGTGCCGCTGGTAACGTCTCTCGGCTACTCGTTCACCCACTGGAACCTGATCGCTCCGAGCCCGACCTTCATCGGTCTCGACAACTGGATCGCGCTGGTGCAGGACCCTCGCGTCCCGCTCGTGCTGCTGAATACCGGCAAGTTCATCCTCCTGGGCACGAGTTCGTTCCTCGTGTTCTCGCTGCTCGCGGCCCTGATCACCTATACCCCGCGGCGATTCGTCGGCGTCTATCGAGCGGCCCTGTTCCTTCCGTATGTGCTGTCTCAGATCGCCGTAGGGGTGGTGTGGCGCTGGATGCTCAACACCCAGTCCGGGCCGGTGACCGTCGGGGTCGAACTGCTCGGTGTCGACAGCCCGGACTGGCTCCTGGACCCAGCCACGGCCATGCTGTCGATCGCGATGGTGACGACATGGCAGGGCGTCGGCTACGGCATGACGCTCTATCTGGCCGGACTCTCCGGCGTACCCGACACGCTTATCGAAGCCGCCCGGATCGACGGCGCGAATGCCGTGCAGCGCTTCTTCCACGTCGTGCTCCCGCTCATCTCCCCCACCGTGTTCTTCCTGACGGTGACGTCGCTGATCGGAGCGCTGCAGCTGTTCGATCCGGTGATCGCCCTCACGAGTTCGAGTTCGGGCGCGGCCACGGCCGGTGGCCCCGACAACTCGACGAGAACGATCGTGCTCTACATGTTCAACCAGCTGTTCAACTACAGCGAGGCGAAGTCCGGCCTCGGCTACGCCGCGGCCCTGGCATGGATGCTCGCGCTACTCACCTTCGTGATCACGGGCATCCAGTTCCTCCTCAGCCGGCGTCTGGTCTTCTACGTCGGTGAGGGACCGACTGGACGCCGGCGAGCGTCGAAAGCGGGCACGCGATGAGCTCCACCGTCGATCTTCCCCGGGTGACCACGAGGCGCCCCCGCACCCCATCGCGGGTCGTCGGCAGCACCGGGTACCACGCCGTCATGGTCGTCGTCGTCGCGGCGTACATCTTCCCGGTGGTCTGGGCGCTGTCGATGTCGTTCCGCACCGACGCCCGTATGTTCGACGTGGATCAGCTGATCCCGCATCCGATCACCTTCGAGCACTACGCGAACCTGTTCGCGCTTCTCCCCGACCTCGGTCGCTACTTCCTGAACACAGTGGTGATCGCGGTCACCGGCACAGCGGGCACGCTCCTATCGAGCTCCCTCGCCGGCTACGCACTCGCCCGATTCCGTTTCCCCGGCAGCGCGGCGCTGCTCGTGCTTCTGCTGCTCACCCTCATGGTGCCGGCGCAGGCAACGCTCATCCCGCAGTACGTGCTCTTCCGAGATCTGGGGTGGATCAACACCCCGCTTCCGGTGATCGTGCCGTTACTGTTCGGGTCGGCGCTCGCGAGCTTCTTCTTCCGGCAGTACTTCCTCACGCTGCCGACCGAGCTCGAGCAGGCTGCCGCGATCGATGGTGCGGGACCATGGAAGACCTTCTTCCGGATCATCGTGCCGATCTCCGGGCCGGCATATCTGGCGATGGGGCTTCTCACCTTCGTCGGCCTGTGGAACAGCTTCTTCGTCAACGCGGTGTACCTGACCAGTCAGGAGAGCTGGGTGCTGACTCAAGCCCTGCAGTCCCTCGTCGGCCGGTACAACAGCCAGTACGGCGAGATCATGGCCGGGGTCACGCTGGTGTCGCTCCCCATCGTGATCGCATACCTCGTCTTCCAGCGCTGGATCATCCGTGGAATCGCCATGAGCGGTCTTGCGAACTGATCGCGTCCCACCCCACCCTGGAAGGAACCACGTGAAACCTGTCATCGACCGCGCGCGCATCCGAATCGATTTCTCGCGCCTCGCGGACTACCCGATCTCGCACGATCGGATCGCTTTGTTCAACTCCGGTCTCGTCACAGCTGACACCTACCGTCGCGACAGCGGCTTCTTCGCCGACACGCACCCCGAGCACCTGCGCATCGACCTCGGGTGGGGGGCGGAGTGGATGCCGTGGAAGAACGAGGTCATGACGGTGACCGACGGTGAGCCGGTCTACGACTTCGAGGAGACCGACGAGATCGCACGCATCCTCAACTCGCTCGATGTGCGGCCCTACTGGTCATACTCGTACGTGCCGGTAGCGGCCCGTCGACCAGGCAGCGACTGGCGCACCATGGATGACAGCGACGGACGATGGGTCGACCTCGTGCACGCCTATGTGGCCGGAGCACGTGATCGGGGCGTCGCGATCGCGTACCACGAGGTCTACAACGAGCCGGATCTCCGCGACGAACGCACTGGGGAGCCGGTCTTCTACGCGGGTGGTCTCGAGGACTACCTGGAGTTGTACCGTCAGACCGCGGTGGCGATTCGTGCAGCTGACCCGTCAGCGCGGGTCGGTGGTCCTGCCCTGGCGTCAGTGGCGGCGAATTCGAATTGGCTGTCCGCGTTCCTCGAGATGGTCGCGGCCGAGGACCTTCCCCTCGACTTCCTGTCGTTCCACCACTACGGGACCTACGGTCTGCGTCCCGCCGTCGATAACGTGCTCGCCCTGCTCGAGGCGTACCCGCAGTTCGCACACGTCGAGCTGCACCTCAACGAGTACAACTCGTACACGGTCGATTACCCGCAGGGTGGGCTGCAGGACGGCTTCCTGCTCGCCAGCGCGTTCGCACAGGACGTGGAGTACCTGCTCAGCGTGCCGCGGGTCACCCGGGTGAGCTGGGCGCAATTCCTCGACAGTGGCAATGGCAACTATTCCGGGATGATCACGATCGACGGTGCCGAGAAGCCGCTGTACCGGGCATACGAGTTTCTACAGCGGATGCCCTGCGATAGAGCCCCGGTGGACGTCGACGGTCCGGATGGGGTCGGCGCACTGGCGTCGACTGACGGCGTGACGAGTTCAGCGATCGTATACAACCGTTCGTCGCGAGACGTCACCGTGTCGCTGGCCATCGGCGGCACGTCCGCGGCGCGCACGGTCGCCGTCATCGATTCGACGAATGCCGGTGACCAGCAGGTCGACCTCGACGGGGACGAGATCGTGTTGGAGCGCGGCGCTACCGCGCTCGTGACGTTCGGCCCCGCGCCGGTGGTGGAGCCGGGGCGGCGTATGGCGCGCACCAGCTACGACTTCTCGTCCCCGCACGGCTGGGCAGACACCGACGAGAGTACGTCGATCGTGCGTCTGGGCACCGGAGAAGGGTCGTCCCGTGTGCGCGTCGGACTCGATCTCCCCGCCGGACCGATCCCCGACTTCGCGACAACGGTGACTCAGGCCGACGGATCCCCGGCCGGAGGTGACGTCACCATCGAGAGCGTGCAATCGAGTGACGGCACTACCGTCTGGGTGACACTCGAGGGTGCTTCGCCGCACACCTTCGCCACCGCTCGGCCTGTGGAGGCCAGATCGTGACGATTCATCCACGTCCGCTCCTCGAGCGAGCCGAATGGACCGATCTGAACGGCGATTGGCAGCTCGAATTCGACGACTCGGACGTCGGCGTCGACGACCGGTGGTGGGTGGGCGATCGTGAATTCGGGCGCGCCATCGTCGTTCCATTTCCTCCCGAATCGACGCGATCGGGAGTCGGCGAGGATGGGCACTCGACCGTCTGGTACCGACGGCACGCCGATCTCGCGCGGCCGACCGACGGTCGGAGGGTGATCCTCCACTTCGATGCCATCGACTGGGAATCGGATGTCTGGATCAACGGTATCCACGTCGCCCGTCACGAGGGCGGACACGTCGGCTTCGCCGCCGATGTCACCCATGCGCTGGAGCCCTCACGGAGTCAGGTGATCGTCGTCCGCGCGTTCGACTCGGTCGCGTCGCTCGAGCAACCCCGGGGTAAGCAGGACTGGGAGCCCGAGCCGCACGTCATCTGGTATCGGCGCACCACGGGCATCTGGCGGTCGGTGTGGGCAGAGGTCGTCGGGCGCACGCATCTCACGTCGCTCGATTGGACGACCTGCGCCTCCCCAGGTGAACTGGCAGTCGAGTCGCGCTTGAACGCGGCTACCGACGCGATGCTCGATCTGGAGTTCGTGATCGAGGGCCGGGTCATCCACCGCGCATCGCACTCGTTCGTAGACGGCCAACTGGCCGCGACGCTGCGGCTCAACGACGTCCGCTTCTCATCCGAACCGGAGCGTCTCCTCTGGTCTCCGGAGAACCCCCTGCTCATCGACGTGCGCGCCAGCGTCAGAGTCGACTCGGTCGTGGTCGACACCGTCTCGTCGTACGTCGGGCTGCGCACAGTGGGCACCGATGATGACCACTTCGTACTCAACGGCAGGCCATACTTCCTCCGCCTCGTACTCGAGCAGGCCTACTGGCCCGATACCCACCTCGCCTCCCCCTCCGACGCCGCCCTCCGGTCGGAGGTCGAACTGATCAAGCAGCTCGGATTCAACGGCGTACGGATGCATCAGACCACTGCCGACCCACGCTTCCTCTATTGGTGCGATCGACTCGGACTGCTCGTCTGGGCAGACGCTCCCGCGTCCTACCGGTTCTCAGCCCTCTCCCTGACACGAACTGTGCGCGAGTGGATGGAGATACTCGCGAGGGATTCCAGCCACCCGAGTATCGTCGCCTGGGTCGCGTTCAACGAGAGCTGGGGCGTGCCCGAAGTCGCCTCGAGCGGACGTCAGCGTGACGCCGTTCGCGCGCTCTTCCACCTCCTCAAGTCAGTGGACCCGACACGCCCTGTCATCGGGAACGACGGATGGGAGTTCGTCGCCGGCGACATGCTGGGGGTGCACGACTACACGCAGTCCGCGGAGCTCCTGCGAGAGCGGTACTCGACTCGGGAGGCAGCATCCGCAACCGTGGTGATGAGTCGGCCAGGCAACAGAAGACTGACCCTCGCATCGGATCGGTCTCCTCACGTACCGATCGTCCTCTCCGAATTCGGAGGAGTCGCGCTCAGCGCCCGCGACGACACCTGGTCCGGGTATGGAACAGTCGATGATCACAGCGAGTTCCTCGAACGACTGGCGGGGTTGATCGGCGTCGTCAACAACGCGAGCGGGCTCGCGGGCTTCTGCTACACCCAGCTCACGGATACGTTGCAGGAGCGAAACGGGCTCCTCACCGAGGGACGGGAGTTCAAAGCCGATCCCGAGATCATCGCGGCCACCGTTTCCGGGAGATCGATCAGCAGCTGAGGAGCGGCCGCTCCCCGCCCGGGTTCAGGCAACCGGCGTACGATTCGGCACAGTCGCGCGAGAGCACAGTCGCGGTGAAAGCGCAGTAGCGGTGAGAGGTGGACGACATGAAGCAGGCCTGGGGTCGACTTATCCCCGCAGTAGGCATCCCGATCATCGTCGTGGGCGCCGCGATCGCCGTTCCCGTCGCCGCGGGCGCTGCACCGTCGCTTCCCGCGAAGACCGCGCAGGACGTGCTCGAGCTCATCTCCACCAGCTCGGATGTCGCGTACTCCGGCACCGTGGAGCAGGACTCCGACCTCGGTCTTCCCGAACTCCCCGCTACCGGCCAGGACGAGGCGTCGACCGCCCTCGAGTTCCTCACCGGATCGCATTCGGTGCGCGTGTTCACCGACGGCGCCGGCGGGCAGCGGCTGCAGGTGCTCGACCAGCTGGCCGAGCGCGACGTCATCCGCAACGGCGACGAGATCTGGTTGTACAGCTCTCCCGACAAGGAGGCAACGCGCCTCACCTTCTCCGGTTCCATGACTCCCGACGATGCGCGAATGACTCAGCCGCCGACCCCCGCGGAGCTGGCCGACCGGCTCATCGCCGGCATCGACCCCACCACCTCCGTCGAGGTGGGCGAGAACGCCCGGGTCGCCGGGCGCGCCGTGTACGAGCTCACGCTGACCCCCGATTCGGATGGCACGCTCGTGGGCTCCGTTTCACTGTCGGTCGACGCCGAGACGGGACTGCCGCTCGAGGTCGAGGTCACCGCCCGAGGCCAGGATGACCCGGCGTTCTCCGTCGGCTTCAGCGAGATCGACTTCTCCGCCCCTGACGGCGCTCTGTTCGACTTCACTCCCCCGGCCGATGCCGAGGTGACCGAGAAGACCATCGACGCGCCGGAGCCGCGCGAGGCGCAGAAGACACCGGCAGACGCGGCGGAGTATCCGCGGCCGACCATCAGTGGCGAGGGATGGGAGACCGTCATCGACGTCGCTCTGCCTGCATCCGCCTCGGTTGGCGAGCTTCCGGCGGACCAGTCCGCGCTGCTCGACAGTGCGACGACGGCGGTCGAGGGCGGTCGGGCACTCGAGACCGCGCTCGTGTCGGTGCTGCTCACCGACGACGGACGCGTGCTCGCCGGCGCCGTGCCGGTCTCCGCGTTGCAGGCTGCCGCCGCCCAGTGACGCGCCGCCCGGTTACCCACGGCGCGGTGACCCGCCGCCCAGTGACCCGCGGCACGTGATCGCCGGGAACCCGTCTACGTCGTTCGCGATCGAGACCGACGGGCTCACGAAGTCGTTCGGCCGACAGACCGCCGTCCACGACCTCGCACTCGCGGTGCCGAGCGGATCGGTGTTCGGCTTCCTCGGCCCGAACGGGTCGGGTAAGACGACCACCATCCGCATGCTGCTCGGACTTGCGGGCGCATCCAGCGGCGACATCCGCCTCCTCGGCGAGACGATGCCGACGGCTGCCCGAACGGTACTGCCCCGCGTCGGAGCACTGGTGGAGGGTCCGGCGTTCTACCCGTTCCTCTCCGGGCGCGCGAATCTGATGCGCTTCGACACCGCCGACCGCTACGCGCCGTCGGCGACCAGAGCCGCGCGCGTCGACTCCGCGCTCGGTCGGGTCGGCCTCGGTCACGCCGCCGGCAAGAAGGCCCACGCCTATTCGCTCGGCATGAAGCAGCGCCTCGGCATCGCCAACGCTCTGCTCACCCCGCGCGACCTGCTCATCCTCGACGAACCGAGCAACGGCCTCGATCCACAGGGCACACGAGAGGTGCGCAGCCTCATCCGCTCGCTCGCCGAGGAGGGCAGCACCGTCTTCGTCTCCAGTCACCTCCTGGCGGAGATCGAGCAGATGTGTACGCACGTCGCTGTCATGAGCGCCGGACGGCTGGTGGCGCAGGGTCCGCTCGATGAGCTCCGCGCGCAGGGCCGCACCCGGGTGCGCGTGGTCACGCCCGACCCGGCGGACGCCCGTCGAGTGCTCGCTGAGTCGGGTATGGATCCGGATGACGCGACAGCCGAGTACACGGATTCCACTCGCGATGCCGTCGTCACCGCGGAGCTTCCGGAACGACTGGCCCCGGAGTCGGTGAACGCCGCGCTCGTCGAGGCGGGTGTGCGAGTGCGCGGGTTCTCCGCGCTCGGCGAGACCCTCGAGGAACGATTCGTCGCCTTGACCGGGGAGGGGTTCGACGTTGCCGAGTGAGCCGGTGGCGGTTTTCGCCCGTGGCACCGCCGGTCTGGCGCTGCTCGGCTCAGAGCTGACCGTACTGTTCCGTCGCCGCCGCACCTGGGCGATGCTCGCCGCTCTCGCCGCGGTGCCGGTGCTCATCGCAGTCGCCGTGCGGCTGTCGTCGTCGGGCGGGTCGCCGGGGCGGGGTCCTGCGTTCCTCGACAGCATCACCCAGAACGGCCTGTTCGTCGCGCTGACCGGACTGGTCGTGTCGATCCCGCTGTTCCTCCCGCTGACCGTCGGCGTCGTCGCCGGCGACACCATCGCGGGCGAGGCCAGTCTCGGCACCCTGCGCTACCTGCTCGCGGCTCCCTCCGGTCGGGTGCGGCTGCTTCTGATCAAGTTCGCCGGCGCGGCCGCGTTCTGCATTGCGGCGACACTGACGATCGTGGTCGCCGGAGTGCTGATCGGGGCGGCGCTGTTTCCTGTCGGACCGGTCACCCTGCTCTCCGGCGACACCATCTCGGTCGGCGAGTACGCCCTGCGCGCGGCCGCGCTCGCCGGTTTCGTCACGGTGTCGATGCTGGGTCTCAGTGCGATCGGCCTGTTCGTGTCCACGCTGACCGCGGTGCCGGTCGGTGCGATGGCGGCGACGGTGGTGATCTCCGCGGTGGCGCAGATACTCGGTGCACTGCCGCAGCTCGAGTGGCTGCATCCGTGGCTGTTCAGCTACTACTGGCTCGACTTCGCCGACCTGCTCAGGCAGCCGATCTCGTGGGCGTCGTTCGGCGACAACGCGCTGCTGCAGCTCGGCTACGTCGCCGTCTTCGGGGCGCTCGCCTACGGTCGCTTCATCACGAAGGACATCCTGAGCTGAGCCGGTCGGGTACTCGGCGCCGGGCCATCGGGCTACGGTGAGGACGTCACCTCACCCTCATCGATCGAGAAAGAGACCGATGCCATCATTCACCCTCGGAATCGATGTGGGTGGCACGAGTATCAAGTGCGCGGCCATCTCCCCCACGGGGTCGGCGATCGGTGAGCGGCGCGTCGCAACCCCGCAGGGCGATCGGTCCGGCGGCCGCACCGTGGCCCTCCTCTCTGGGCTGGTGTCGGACTTCGTCGACTCCTATGGCGTGACCGCCGTGGGCGTGGCCGTACCGGGAATCGTCGACGAGGCGGCCGGTACGGTGATCGATGCGGTCAACCTCGGCTGGCGCCAGCTCCCGCTCCGCGGTGTGCTCGCCACTGCGATCGACCTGCCGCTGGTGTTCGCGCAGGATGTGCGCACCGGAGCGTACGCCGAGGCCAGTCGCGGAGCCGCGTCGGGTCACGTCGGCGTCTCGGTCTTCCTGCCGATCGGCACCGGGATCGCCGCCGGGATCATCGTCGACGGCCGGCCACTCGCGTCGGGCGGCTGGGCGGGCGAGGTCGGGCAGATCGAGGTCTCCGCGACGCCGGGACGGCTCGGTCTTCCCGGGCGGAGGCTCGAGCAGGTCGCCTCCGCATCGGCCATCGCACGACGGTCCGGATGCGCGAATGCGCTCGAGGCGGTCGCGCTGGTGCGGCGGGGCGATCCCCGAGCGGTCGCCGTCTGGGACGACGCGATCGCCGCTCTCGCTGAGGCACTCGCGTGGGCTACGGCGGTGCTCGGAGCGGATCTCATCGTGATCGGAGGCGGCCTGGCCGGAGCGGATCGGCTGCTGTTCGATCCGCTCGAGGAGCAGTTGCGCGCTCGACTCGGCGTGCTCCGCGCCCCGCGAGTGGTCGCCGCCGACTACGGCGACCGCGCCGCGATGATCGGTGCGGGTCTCCTCGCCCACCGCGACCACGATCCGGTCGACCCGGTCGATGAGATGGCGGCTTCTGAGCGGGCCCTCGGATGACGGGGCTCCTGCTCACCGCCACTCAGGTGGTCACCGACACCGCGCTCTGGAGCCCGGGTTGGATACACGTGACCGGCTCACGCATCACCGCGTGCGGGCCGGGCGCTCCACCGGTCGGGATCGACGCACCCCGCCGTCACCTCGACGCGACGGTCGTGCCCGGCTTCGTCGACATCCACTCGCACGGCGCCGCAGGTGTCGACTACGCCGACGCGGCGTACGGGTCGATCGCCGCCGCCGTCGACTGGCAGCTCCAGCACGGCACCACGAGTCTGGTCGCGTCCCTCGCGACGGCGCCGCTGCCAGAGTTGGAACGGCAGATCGACGCTCTCGTCGACCATGTCACCGGCGGAGCGCTCGTCGGCGTGCACCTCGAGGGACCCTGGCTGTCCGCCGGCCATCGCGGCGCGCATGCCGAGGCACTCCTCCGTCCGCCGTTCGCCGACGATGTGCTCAGGCTGGTGTCCTCGACCGGCATCGTCCGGATGGCGACCATCGCACCGGAGCTGCCCGGCGCACTGGCGGCGATCGGCACCATGGTCGACGCGGGAGTGGTCGCAGCGGTCGGACACACCTCGTGCGACGCGGAGACCGCCCGACGCGCCTTCGATGCGGGGGCGACGGTGGCCACCCACTTGTTCAACGGGATGCCCGCGCTGCACCATCGGTCCCCTGGCCCCGTCGGTGCCGCCATGCTCGACGAGAGGGTCACTCTCGAACTGATCCTCGACGGTGAGCACCTCGCCACCGAGACCGTCGATCTGGTGATCCGTGCAGCCGGGCGACGGATCGCCGCCGTGTCCGACTCCATCTCGGCCACGGGGTGCGCGGACGGCGATCTCGTTCTCGCCGGATCGCGCGTGACGGTGGTCGACGGGGTGGCCAGGACGGTGGAGACCGGCTCGCTCGCGGGCAGCACCCGCACCCTCGACGACGCGTTCGCGGCACTCGTCAGCCGACACGGCGTGTCCCTTTCGGATGCCGTCGCCGCGACCTCGACGACGGCCGCGCGCACGCTCGGCCTCGCCGAGGTGGGAACGATCGCGCCACGCTCCGCGGCGGATCTCGTGGTGCTCGACGACGAACTCCACGTCGTCGGTGTGATGAAACACGGCTCCTGGGTGCGCGACTGAAGTGATCGGAACGCGCAGCATTCGCGAGCATCGCTAGCGGCGCAACCCGCCGCGGCCGGTAGCGGATCACACTCGCGAAGATGGCGGACCTCGATCAGATCCACGTGCTGGTGACGGATACGACGGCGGATCCAGCGAGGCTGGATCGACTGCGAGCGGCGGGCATCGCCGTGCACGTCGTGCCGCCAGGCTAGGCCTCCGCTCTCCTCTCCTCCCCACGCTCCCGCTGTCCACCGATCGTCCGGGCACCACCGAGCGCGCTCGCCGGCCTCTCTACGGTCGGATCAGCCGGTCGATTGCCGGCCGCCTCGAGAGGATCCCGGATGACTGCACCCACGACCACACTCAGGACGACGCCCGCTACGGCACCCCCGACCACTGCATCCCGACGACCGACGCTGCTGCTCGGGCGGCCGGTCGCCCTCGTCACAGCGATCCTTCTCGCTCTGGGCGCGGCGATCCTCGCGACTCCCACCGCGGCGGCCGCGGCAGAACTCGGGCCCGGCTACCACCCAGCGGCCCGGCCGCTCGACCACCTCGGCGGCTACCTCACGCCGGACGGCACGATCGCGTACTGCATCGACGCAGGCCTCCCCACGACGGTGGGGAGGCCCACCACGGAGGCCGGCATCGTCGCACAGGTGAACGGACTCGACCCCTCCGCGATGCTCCGACTGAACTGGGTACTGTCACGCCACGGGCAGACCACGGATGCGACGACTGCGGCAGCGGTGGCCATGACCGTGTGGAGCATCGCGGGACAGCCGTCGTACCAGTCGATCGGCGGCGACGGCGCGGTACTGGGTCGCGCGCCGGCATCCGCCAGACCGGCTATCCAGGCGCTCGCCGACCGGCTCCGCGCGGAGGCGGCGGCGTACGTCGCGCCGATTCCCGGCGCCGCGCTGAGCCTCACCATCGCGGACGGCGACGACTACTCCGGAACCCTCGAGGTCTCGCTGCAGCCGCGTACCGCGGTCGGGACGGTGCAGCTGACGAACGCGGTGTTCGCTGACTCAGGCCTGGCGAGCCGCTCAGGGGTCACCGATGCGGGCTCCCTGCCGATCGTCGCCGTGCCTCCGGCTCCCGCGCCGTATCGAGTGACCGCAACCGTCGACGGCACGGCCGATGGCGGCCCCTCTCCGACGGTGCGCCTGTTCAGCACCCCGGGCGCGCAGACGGTCGTCGCCGCCGGTGGGTCGACCACTCTTCCGTTCGCTGCGACCGCGTCGGATGCCCGCGACCGCCGCACTCCGTTGCTCACCACGGTCGCGCAGCCGGATGCCGCCCCCGGCGACACCGTGCAGGACTCGACCACCATCACCGATGTCCCGGCCTCCGGACTCGAGCTGCGCTGGGACGGATACCTGCAGCCGACCGACGGCGGAGACCCGGACTGCAGCCCGGAGCGCCGCGTCTTCTCCACTATCGCGCCCGTCACCGTGACCTCCGACGGCACATACTCCTCAGAGCGTTTCGCGGTGACCGCCGACCACGTCGGCACCATCTACTGGATCGGAACAGCATCCCGTGGCGACGAGGTCGTAGCCGCCGGCGACTGCGGCGACCCCACCGAGGTGACCGTCGTCGCGCCTCGGGTGCGGTTGCCCGTGGTGAGCGGATGACGCCAGGGCACCTGGTGCGTATCGCCGGCCTGCTGATCGCTGCGGCGGCAGTCGGCGGGTGCGCGACCACGCCGACCACTCCTGCCGCAGTCGTCGCCGAGCCGCCAGCAGCGTCGACACCGCCGACGGTGGCCTCGACACCTCCGGCGTACGGAGCCCGGCTCGACGCCGCATCCGTCGCCCTGCTTCCCGAGGCACGATACGACGCGGTGATCCCGAACCTTTCGGCCGCCGAGTCGGGCGAGGTACCGGACATATCGACGACGGCGTACGCGCTCGACGCGGATGCCGCCGTGTACGCCGAGGACCGGAGCACCCCCGTGGCCCGACTGTCCGAGGTGGACTTCCTGGGCGAGCCGACCGTCGTCGTCGCGATCGAGGTGAGCGAGCAGTGGACGAAGGTCCTACTGCCGAGCCGCCAGCGCCTGCCATCCGAATCGGACGGCGATGCGCCGGCGCAGACCAGCGGGTGGGTCCGCCGCGACCAGCTCGTGTCCCCGGTGCAGCTCGCTCACCGGATCGTCGTGTCGGTGTCCGCTCAGACCCTCACCATCATCGACGAGAGCGGAGAACGGACCTTCGCCGCAGGTGTCGGCGCCGCTGGAACGCCCACTCCGACCGGCGTGACCGGATACCTCCAGGCGCGGTACCTGGATCCAGCGCAGGGGCAGTCCGAGCACCGGGTGCAACTCACCTCGCTGCACTCGGCTGCGAGCGACGACCCGCTCGGCGGCAGCGACGGCGGACTGATCGGGGTGCACCACTCCGACGTCTCGACCGGCGCTGTGTCGCACGGGTGCATCCGTGTGGCAGCTGACGCCCTCACCGCCGTCGACGCCCTGCCCCTCGGCACGCCGATCACTGTGCTTCAGTGAGGTCGCGCTCTCGACCCGTCGTCGCTGGCCCTATCTGCCTCTTCCCGCACCCCGCCGAGCGGTGGGACCATCGGTCATGACGGATTACCGCGCCCACTTCGACTTCGACATCGCCTTCGCGAACGGGGGCGGAATACGCGGAGAGGCCTTCCGTCTCGACCTGCCGTCGCCCGACATCGACGAGACCGCGATCGGGGCACTCCTCGTGCGGCACCTCGGCCTCGCGCTGGTCGAGTCGGTCAAGCTCCTCGACCTCACCATCGTCGAGGAACAGCATCGCGGCAGCCGGGGCGTCGAGCGGTCGGCGCCGGTCGCCGGTGATCGACGGAGCGTGATCGACCTCAGCCACCGCATCCGGGAAGGGATGATCACCTATCCCGGTCTGCCGTCGCCGAAGCTCACTCCGCATCTGACCCGTGAACAGTCGCGGTCGCTGTACGCACCGGGAACCGAGTTCGCTCTGGACGTGATCACGATGATCGGCAACACGGGAACCTACCTCGACTCGCCGTATCACCGGTACGAGGACGGGGTAGATCTCGCTGGCCTCGACCTGCACACGCTGGTCGACCTTCCCGCCGAGGTCTTCCACCTCACGGACACCTGGAACCGCGAGCAGCGCGGCATCGGCGCGATGGCGCTGGCTGACCGAGACCTACGTGGCACGGCGGTCCTGCTCCACACGGGTTGGGACAGGCAATTCGGAACACCCGGCTACGGAGCCGGCGCCCCCTACTTGACGGAGGATGCGGCCGTCCTACTCGTCGAAGTAGGCGTTCTGCTGGTGGGCATCGATTCGGTCAACATCGACGACGTCGAATCCGGGGGGCGCCGGCCGGCACACTCGATCCTCCTCGGCGCCGGGGTCCACGTCGTCGAACACCTGACCAATCTCGAGTCCCTTCCGGCGCGTGGCGCCAGATTCACTGCGGCGCCACCGGCCGTCGAGCGCTTCGGCACCTTCCCCGTCCGCGCCTACGCCACCATCGGGTAGCCAGGTTCCCGTGCGCGGCTGACGCGCTCTGCCCGTGGCGAGACGATGCCCACCTAAGCGGCGAGATCGGGCCGCTGGCGGGTATCGCGCGCCGCCGAAGCCCCAGCTGCATGGGTCCCCCACAGCTGGGGGTGAGCGATGGGTGTACTCCTCGTTCTACCCTCACGTACCCTGGGTGCGGAGGTATACCGATGAGCTTCGCGCAATCGACGATCGACGCTACATCCGACAGCGACCTGCTTCTCATGGTGGCCGGCGGAGACCGAGCAGCGTTCTCCGCCCTCTACGACCGGCTGGCGGGGAGGGTACTCGGACTGGTGCGCAAGACGCTGGTCGACACCGAGCAGTCGGAGGAAGTGACTCAGGAGGTGTTCCTGGATCTCTGGCAGAACGCGTCACGGTTCGACCCGAAGCGCGGGCGTGCGAGTTCGTGGATCCTGACCGCAGCGCATCGCCGTGCGGTGGACCGGGTTCGCGCATCCCAGTCATCTCGGAACAGGGACCTCGCCGTCGGCATCCGCGACTTCCGTCCCGAGTTCGACAGCACCTACGAGGCCGCCGAGATCACCATGGAATACCGGCGGGTCGAGGCTGCGATGAGCCGGATAACGAAGCTGCAGCGCCAAGCCGTGCAGCTGAGCTTCCACCAGGGTCGGACCAATTCCGAGATCGCGGCTCTTCTCGACCTCCCGGTCGGAACGATCAAGACCCGGCTCCGCGACGGCCTCATCGGATTGCGTCACGAACTGCGGGTCACTCTCAGCACCGTCGGCTGAATCTGCCCTCAGTCCCGCCAGTGGCCGCCCTTGGGTACGACCAGCGGAGTGCCGGAGACGGGGTCGTCGATCACCAGGCAGGGCAGGCCGAACACCCCTTCGACCAGCTCGGCGGTGAGGATGTCCGTCGGAGGGCCGGTCGTGACGATCCGCCCGTCCTTCATCACCACCAGGTGGGTGGCGTATCGAGCCGCGTGATTGAGGTCATGCAGAACGGCGACGATCGTGGTGCCGCTGCGGTGGAGATCGGAGAACAGGTCGAGCAGTTCGATCTGGTGCGCGATGTCGAGGAAGGTGGTCGGCTCGTCGAGCAGCAGGATCGAGGTGTCCTGCGCGAGAGACATCGCCGCCCACACTCGCTGTCGCTGACCGCCGGAGAGCTCTTCGACGAGGCGACGCCCGAGGTCGTCGACTCCGGTCGCCCGCATCGCCGACTCGACCGCCCGCTGGTCATCCGCGGTCCACTGACGGAACAGCTGCTGGCGGGGATAGCGGCCGCGGGCTACCAGATCCAACACGGTGATGCCTTCCGGCGCGATGGAGGTCTGCGGCAGCAGGGCGATCTCGCGAGCCACCTCCTTCGGCTTGTACGAGGAGATCGATCGCCCATCGAGCACCACTTCGCCCGCACCCGGCTTGAGCAGGCGGGACAGCGCCCGGAGCAACGTCGACTTGCCGCAGGCGTTCGGGCCGACGATCACCGTGAACGACTCATCCGGCACGCTGAGCGACAGCGCCTCGGCGATCACCCGCTGGTCGTAGGCGAGAGTGACCCGCCGCGCCTGAAGGCGGGCGTGCGGGCTCCCGACGCGAGAGTGCTCGGTCACGATCCGCGCCTCGCCTCGGCCACCAGCAGGGCGATCAGATACACGCCGCCGACGACCAGGGTGATGACGCCGACCGGAACCACCGCCGGCAGGGCGTGCTGTGCGATGACATCCGCGACCAGAAGTACGAGCGCGCCGGTCAGCGCGGAGCCGATCAGCGGGATTCCGGCGCCGCGGGTGAGTCGTCGCGCAACCTGCGGAGCGGCGAGCGCCACGAACGCGATCGCTCCCGCACTCGCGGTGACTGCGGCGGTCAGCGCGACACCGACTACCAGCAGGGCGAGGCGTGAACGCTCGACCCGCACCCCCCGCGCGCGCGCCGACTCGTCCCCCGTCTCGAGCTGGCGCAGGGGTCCGCTGAGCAGCACCACCGCGGGCAGCAGCACTGCGACCAGCGCGAAGGCCGGAAGCGCCTGCTCCCACCCGACGAGCGAGATCGACCCCGTGCCCCAGATGGACGCGGTCACGGCGACCTCGCTTCCGACGCGCAACAGCAGCCAGGTGTTCAGGGAGTGCAACGCGGCGGTGACCGCGATACCCACGATGATCAACCGGAACCCCTGCACCCCGCGTCGATAGGCGAGCAGGTAGACCACGAGGGCTGTGACCAGGCCCCCGATCAGAGCACCGAGCGATGCAGTGAGGTAGGCGTCGCCGAGGATGATGATCACGATGAGGGCGCCGGTGTAGGAACCGGTGGCGAAGCCGATGATGTCCGGTGAACCGAGCGGATTGCGGGTCAGCGACTGGAAGATCGCACCCGAGAGCCCCAGGGCAGCGCCGAAGACTAGCGCGACGAGCACCCGCGGCAACCGCCACTCGAGCACGATCGTGGTGGCGAACCCGCCGTCGGTCGCGAACGCCGCCGCGACCACCTCCGGGATGGAGAGCGGGAAGTCGCCGGTGCCGAGCGCGACCAGCGACACCACGAGGATCGCGGCCGTGAGCGAGGCAAGTGCTACCCGCTCCCTGGGCAGCATCCGCCGTCGTCGGGTCACTGCGAAGGTATCCCGATCCGGTCGGGCGGAGGTCGCGGTCACAGGCCCACCATCCGCTGGCGGCGCACGAGTGCGATCAGCACCGGGGCGCCGAGGCACGCCGTGATGATCCCCGCCGGCAGCTCGCCGGGCCGGAGGACGATCCGTCCGACGATGTCCGCCGCCAGTAGCAGGATCGGCCCGAGCACCGCAGCGTAGGCCATGATCCACCGCTGATCGGGGCCGACGATGAAACGCGCGACGTGGGGGATCATCAGCCCTAGGAACAGGATGGGGCCGGCGAGCGCCGTTGCCCCGCCGGCGAGCAGGGTCACCGCGATGACCGCCGCCGTGCGCACGACCACGACGTTGGCTCCGAGCGCCGCCGCGAGGTCGTCACCTAGCGCGACGGCGTTGAGGGTCGGCGCGAGGGCGAAGGCGACGACGGCGCCCACGAGCAGGAACGGCGCGACGGGTGCGAGGCCCTCCCAGCTCCGCTGCTCGAGCGAGCCGGATTCCCACGCCCGCATCGCCGTGAAACCCGCCGGGTTCGCAAGGAGCATGGCCGAGATGATGCCGCTCAGCACAGCACCAAGCGCCACTCCGGCGAGGATCAGGCGGAGCGGGCTTCCGCCACCGCGGCCGGAGGATCCGATCGCATAGACCACCACGGTCGCGATGAGGGCTCCCGCGAAGGCGAACCAGAGGTAGCCGAGCGGTGTGGTGATGCCGAACACGCCGACGGCGATGGCGACGGCGAATGCGGACCCCGAGGACACCCCGAGCAAGCCAGGGTCGGCGAGCGGATTACGGGTGACCGCCTGCACCAGGGCTCCCGCGAGAGCGAGCGAGAGGCCGACGGCGATCGCGATGAGGGTGCGAGGGAGCCGAGAATCGAGCACCACGACGGCGTCCGAACCGGCCCGCGATCTTCCGAACAGCGCTTCGAGCACCGCAGCCACTGGGATGTCGCGCGACCCGATCACCAGGCTGGCGACGACGGCGACGAGCAGTATCGCGACCGCGAGCGCGAGACCCGCCAGTCGGATGCCGCCGGTGCGAGCCATGGAACGGCGACGAGTAGCACCGTCCCGTGTCTCCGCCTCAGTGAGCACCATGTTATGAGCTTAGGCTATCCTTACTTCCGCTCCGTTGCTCTCTCAGCTGCCCGTATCGAAGGACATCATGACCGACCGCATCGCCCCCCTCGCCGCCTCGCATTGCGGAAAGAACCTGCCTCGCACGGCGCGCGCGACCGTGCTCATCGCGATCGCCGCGCTCTCCGTCTCCGCCTGCAGTTCAGGTGGGGCCGCCGACGAGGAGGGCGGAGCCGGAGGGGCCGTATCTGATGGCGCCTTCCCCGCGGTCGTCGAGACCAAGTTCGGCGACGTGACGGTCGACGAGCAGCCCGAGCGGATCGTCGCTCTCGGCTGGGGCGATGCGGAGACGGCGCTCGCGCTGGGGGTGCAGCCGGTCGGTGCATCCGACTGGCTCGCGTTCGGCGGCGAGGGGGTTGGGCCATGGGCGGAGGGACTCTACGACGAGGCACCCGAGATCATCGAGACGCTCGAGCCCTCCTACGAGGCGATCGCAGCCCTGGAGCCCGACCTCATCCTGGACACCAAGAGTTCGGGCGACCAGGAGCGCTACGACCGGCTCTCCGAGATCGCGACCACCGTGGGCGTGCCCGAGGGCGGAGACAGCTACTTGACCACGCTCGATCAGCAGATGGAGCTCGTATCCACGGCGCTCGGTCTCGCCGAGGAGGGTGACGAGCTGCTCGCCGACGTCGACGCGGCATTCGAGGAGGCGTCCGCCGCTCACCCGGAGTGGGCGGGGCAGACCGTCGCCGCCGCGACCCGCACCAGCGAAGGATGGGGTGCGTACATCGAGGGCAGCGAGCGCGTCGCGTTCCTGGAGAACCTCGGCTTCGAGCAGAGCCCGACCATCGCCGACCTCGAAGCGAATGCGGGCGGCTTCTCGGTCGACATCTCCACCGAACAGCTGGACCTGCTCGACTCCGACCTGATCGTCGCATTCCCGATCTTCATCGAGACCACCGAGATCACGGATGACCCGCTGTTCCAGGCGGTACCGGCGGTCGCGGACGGACGCTCGGTCGTGATCGACGGCGACCTCGCATCGGCATACTCCCTCGGAACGAGCCTCGCGGTGCAGTATGCGATCGAGGAGCTCGTGCCGCTGATCGCCGATGCCACGGACTGACCGTCGGGCGCCAGCCGTCACCGTTGGTTGCGTAGCGGGAGACGCCTAGCTCTCAGGCCGCGCGAACCACGGCGGGTGCACGGCGACCCGCGGCTCGAAGGTCGCCTGCGCCAGGAGCTCTCGAACAGCATCTCGCGCCGGATCGTGCGCGACGCCGATGAGACTGATCCGCTCGAACGGCACGGCGTCCGGCACCAGCGCCTCGGCCACGTCGAGGGCGTCATCGTCGGCGAGCAGGCGCCGCATCATCCGTTCCCTCGACTCCGCTCCGGAGGCGAAACGGGTTGCAGCGTCGGCGGCGTCGCCGTCGGTGAAGACCACATCGGGCCCGGCCGCCTCGACGGTGGTGACGAGCATGATGAATTCCGCGAGTTCGTATCCGCGCACCGACTGCGCCAGACGCGGGTCGACGACCTGCTCGCGGATGTCGCGCCACACCTTCGGGTCAGGGGCGAGGAAGAACGGGACGAACTCGGCGACCGCGGCGGTTCCGTCACCGCCGACCACGGCGGTTCGTCGTGCGGCGCGGTTGTCGGGCGCGGAGATGTCGACGTCCGGGGTGACGCCGGCGCGCACCGCCCCGTCTCTGAGGATGGCGGCGAGATTCCCGATGTGGGTGAGGTGGAACATCCGCTGCCGACCGACGTCGAGCGGTCGAGTGGGCGAGGGGCGCGACGCGGGCGCCGGCACCTTCGACGCGCGGGATCCCGACTGCCGACCGGGGGTGGAGGTTCGCGGGCGACTCGGCGGGCGGACGTCGCGGGGCCGGGTTCCGGCGGCCGGATGGATGATCTCGGGCTTCTGCTGCGGTGAGCAGATGTCGCAGAGGCTCATCTCCAATCCGTGGATACATTCTTCGGCCACAGCGGGACTCCTCGATTCACGTCGCTACTGCGACATCCCCAGGCTACGCGCAGCACATGGGTACTAGGACGTCAGCGGCCCTGCACCTCTCAGTTCTGCGGGAAGCCGAGGTTGATGCCGCCGTGGCTCGGGTCGAGCCAGCGCGAGGTGATCGCCTTCTCACGGGTGAAGAAGTCGAACCCCTGGATGCCGTACGCCTTCGACGACCCGAAGATCGAGTCCTTGAACCCACCGAACGAGTAGTAGGCGACCGGCACGGGAATCGGCACGTTGATGCCGATCATGCCCACCTCCACCTGATTCTGGAAGCGCCTGGCCGCGCCGCCGTCGTTGGTGAAGATCGCCGTTCCGTTGCCGTATGCGCCACGGTTGATGAGGTCGAGGCCCTCCTGGTAGCTGCCGACCCGTACTACCGACAGCACCGGGCCGAAGATCTCGTCGAGGTAGGCGCGGGAGGTGACCGGCACGGCGTCGAGGAGGGTCGGGCCGAGCCAGAACCCATCCGCCTCTCCGTCGACCTCGATCCCGCGCCCGTCCACGACGACGGTGGCGCCGTCGTCTGTCGCGATGCCGATGTACGACGCGACCTTGTCGCGGTGCGCCTCGGTGATCAGGGGGCCCATGTCGCAGGACCTGCGGCCGTCGCCGACCTTGAGCTGCGACATCCGCTCGGCGATCTTGGCGATGAGTTCGTCGGCGACGGGGTCCACCGCGACGATGACGGAGATCGCCATGCAGCGCTCCCCCGCCGATCCGAATCCCGCGTTGACGGCGGCGTCGGCGGTGAGGTCGAGGTCGGCGTCGGGCAGCACGAGCATGTGGTTCTTCGCACCTCCGAGTGCCTGCACCCGCTTGCCGTTCTTCGCCGCGGTCTCGTAGATGTACTTCGCGATGGGGGTGGAGCCGACGAACGAGATACTGCGCACCTCCGGGTGGTTGAGCAACCCGTCGACAGCCTCCTTGTCGCCATGCAGCACGTTGAAGACGCCATCGGGCAGACCGGCCTCGGTGAACAGGGCGGCGAGCCAGTTGGCGCTCGACGGGTCCTTCTCGCTCGGCTTCAGCACGACGGTGTTGCCCGCGGCGATCGCGATCGGGAAGAACCACATCGGCACCATCGCCGGGAAGTTGAAGGGGCTGATGATGCCGACCACTCCGAGCGGCGACTTAGTCGAGTAGACGTCGATCCCCGTGGACACGTTCTCGGAGTATTCGCCCTTCAAGATGTGCGGGAAGCCGGTCGCCAGCTCGACGACCTCGAGTCCGCGCACGATCTCCCCGAGGGCGTCGGAGGTGACCTTGCCGTGCTCGCCGGTGAGAATCTCAGCCAGCTCGGTCTTGCGCTCGTTGAGGAGTTCGCGGAAGCGGAACAGCACCTGCTGCCGTTTGGCGATAGGCAGGTCTCGCCAGGCGGGGAAGGCGGCGGATGCGGCGGCGACCGCCTCGTCGATCTCCGCCTGATCGGCGAGCGCGACGTTCTTGGTCTGGATGCCGAGCGCCGGGTCGAACACGGGTGCCGTGCGCCCGCTGCTGCTGGGGCGGGTGCGGCCGCCGATGTAGTGGGGGACGGCGGGCAGCTCGGAGGACTCAGAAGGAGAGGACATGTGTTCATGCAACCACTCCCGGTGCCCGATCGCATCACCTAGCGTGGGCACATGACCGATAAGAGCGAGCACACCGAGCACACGACCGACGACAGCACCGACGTCGAGGAGACCACCACCGCATCCGGATCGAGCGAATCGATCCCGGATGGATCGGGGTCGAACTCGGGCAGCGGCGACACTCACGACGACGCAGCATCGGGCGGCGACGCCAACTGAGGGCTGGCGCTCGACCGGCTCTCGACCGAGTTCTCCCCCGCGGAGCAGAAGGTCATCGACCTTCTACCTCCGAGGCGCAACCCGTCGCCTCCTCGACTATGCCGCCGGTGAAGCGGAGCCGGACTCTCAGTAGCCTGGACTGATGACCGACGACTACCGCACCCGGCCGATCGACCCGCAGTCCGCCGAACGTCTGGCCGCGTCCGGTCTCCGGCTCGACCTCGTCGACACCGCGGACTCCAGCTCCTTCGATCCGTGGTTGCTCGCCGATTCACGAGGCTTCCATGATGCTGCGCCGAACGCCGAGCAACTGGGCCACGCTCGCACAGCGGTCGACTACCGGCGCACCACCGGCGTATGGGACGAGACCCTGCCCGACCCGGAGGTACCTGTCGCGACGGTCAGTTCCTGGCCGGACCAGTTCACGGTCCCCGGGCATCGCAGCGTGACCGGATGGGCGATCAGCGCAGTCACCGTCTCTCCCACACATCGGCGCCGAGGTGTCGCCCGAGCCATGCTCGAGGCGGAGTTACGCACCGCGGCGACGCTCGGCGTCCCGATCGCGACGCTCACCGTCTCAGAGGCGACCATCTACGGGCGCTACGGGTTCGGCCCAGCGGTGTTCGCCGCCGCCTACTCGATCGACAACGCTCGAGCGAGATGGACCGGTCCGATCGCGCCGGGCTCCGTGCAGTTCATCTCCAGCGACGCGCTGCTGGAACACGGCCCCGAGATCTTCGAGCGCGCCCGACTCGGTCTCCCGGGCGACATAAAACGGTGGACGGGACGCTGGCACGATCTGCTCGACCTCGATGACCCGGTCAAGTCCCGCGACCCGCGGGTGGTGCGCTACGTCGACGAGCACGGAATCGCCCAGGGCTTCGCCATCTACCTGCTGCGTGACCTGGATCATCCGGTGCGCAAGCGGGTGCTCGAGGTGCGCCACCTGATCACCGTGACGGATGACGCGTATGCGGGCCTCTGGCGGTTCCTGCTCGAACAGGATCTGGTCACCGAGGTCACGGCGGATCTGCGTCCGGTCGATGAGCCTCTCGCCTGGCAGGTGGAGGATCGGCGGGCCGTGAAGAAGACCGCGGAGCAAGACCACCTCTGGTCGCGGATCCTCGATGTTCCGGAGGCGCTGTCGGCTCGCGCCTACGCCGGGCCCGCACGGCTGGGCTTCACGGTCACCGACCCCCTCGGTTTCGCAGCCGGTTCCTTCGTGCTCGATGTCGACGCGGATGGGGCCGGATCGGTCAGCGCGGTAGACGAGCTTCCACCGGATGCCCGGGGTCTCGCCCTCGGCGTCGCCGAGCTCAGCTCGATCTACTTCGGCGGCGTCTCGGTGGTGCAACTGGCGCGTGCGGGTCGGGCCACCGAGCTGTCGGCGGGCTCCGCTGCTGCGGTGGATGCTGCGTTCCTAGTCACACCGGCGCCGTGGTTGAGCATCTGGTTCTGACCCCTGCGGCGCTCAGCCGACGCGCACGCTGACGAGCGAGCCCATCTCGACCCGCATCCCGTCCGCGCCGCGCACCATCGAGAAGAGGGTGTGCGTGCACGAACGGCAGATGACGATCGTGCCCGCGTCATCCATCTCCACGACGGTGCCCGCCAGCGGCGCGGACGTACGACAGACCCGGCACTCGACGATGGCGGTGGTGACATCGAGGTCGCTCAGCTCCGCCAGCAGGCCGGCGAGCGCGTTGCCGTCGACATGAGCGACCCTGGGCGCAGAACCGTCCGCCGGCGTCACTTCGGGATGCGTACCCATCAGTTGCCTCCGAATCTCTCTGTTCTGATCCGCTGCGGATCGTGACCCAGTTGCACGAGCGCCGCCGCGACCGCCTCGACGAAGCCGGTGGGCCCGCACACGAAGACCGCGGGGCCGGATTCCGGCGGCAGAGTCGTCGTCGCGAGCACGGACGACGTCACCCTCCCCACGGGCAGACCCGACCCTTCGGGCACCCGCCTCGTGTAGGCCCAGTCCAGTTGAAACCGCTCGTCGACCAGCGCCTCCAGCTCGCCGGCGTAGTAGGCGTCATCCGGACTTCGCACCGAATACAGCAGGCGGAAGGATGCCGCGCTGCCCGATCTCCGGTGCGCTCGGGCCATCGCGATCAGCGGGACGATCCCCGACCCGCCAGCGACCAGCTGTACCGGGTCGGGGTCACTCTCCCGCCAGACGAAGAAGCCGCCGAGCGGACCGCGCACCTCGAGGTCGTCGCCCGGGAGCACGTCCTGAACGAGATACGGAGAGACCTCGCCATCGGGTAACTCGTCGACCGCGAGTTCGACGGTCGTACCCGGCCCAGACGAGGCGACAGAGTACGAGCGCACCGCCTGGTAGCCGTCCTCGGCCGTGAGTCGCAGGTCGAGGTGCTGGCCGGGGAGGTTGCCCGGCCACCCTGGTACCTCGACCGAGAGAACCCGTCCGGTCGGCGTGACCTTCTCCGCCGCGCTCACCGTTCCGACGAGCCATCCGCCCACACTCACGAGCGCGGCATCACGGGCGCTGCGTCACCAGTACCGCTGCTCGCGCCAGGGGTCGCCGTACAGGTGGTAGCCGTTCTGCTCCCAGAAGCCGGGTGAATCCCCGGTCATGAGGCGCCGCCCGGTGATCCACTTCGCACTCTTCCTGAAGT
>CAXTLO010000012.1:0-365 GCA_964244965.1 uncultured Marisediminicola sp. | reverse complement strand
CCGTTCTGCTCCCAGAAGCCCGGCTCGTCGTGCTCCTGCATGGTGATCCCGTTCACCCACTTCGCGCTCTTCCAGAAATAGAGGTGCGGCACCAGCAGTCGCGCCGGGCCGCCGTGTTCGGGCTCGAGTGGCTCACCGCCGAACTCCGTCGCGATCCAGGCCTTCCCGTCGAGCAGGTCCTCGAGCGGCACGTTCGTCGTATATCCGCCGTAGGAGTGCACCATCGCGTAGTCGCGCGTGGTCTCGACATCGGCGAAGATCGCGTCGAGCGACACGCCTTTCCAGTCCGTGCCGAGCTTCGACCAGCGGGTGACGCAGTGGATGTCGGTGTGCACGTCCTCGACCCCGAGCGCGAGCAACTCGTC
>CAXTLO010000011.1:21200-24954 GCA_964244965.1 uncultured Marisediminicola sp. | reverse complement strand
TCGGCGGTCGCGCGTTCCCCGCGGACGACCAGCTCCAGCTGAAGCCAGGTGCTCAAGTGATGTTCCTGCGCAACGACGCCGATCAGCGGTGGGTCAACGGATCGGTCGGCACGGTCACCCGCATCGCCGCGACCGTGTTCGTGGAGATCGACGGCGAGGAGCACGAGGTACAGCCGGCCATCTGGGAGAAGTTCAAGTACTCGTACTCCCCGGCCACCAAGGAGTTGCGCCGCGACATCGTGGCGGAGTTCCACCAGTTCCCGCTGCGGCTGGCGTGGGCGGTCACCATCCACAAGTCGCAGGGCGCGACCTACGACCGGGCGATCGTCGACCTGGGGCAGCGGTCCTTCGCGCCGGGGCAGACCTACGTCGCACTCAGCCGCATCAGCGCGCTCGAGGGGCTGTACCTCACCCGGCCGCTGCGGCCGTCGGACATCATCGTGGACGAGGATGTGCGGCGCTTCATGGAGCGGGCGCAGGCCGTCCCCGCCATCCGCGCCCGCTGATCCGACAGCATCCCGCTCGAGTGGGGGCACGGTACTCGCTCGCATCATCGGACTCCGTACGACGCGTGACATGCACGACGGTGGGGCATGAATACTGGGTCTATGACCGATGTGATCCTTCTGCACGGCGCCTGGCACCAACCCGCGCACTATTCGGCACTGGCCGATCGGCTGGTGACGGCAGGGCTCGACGTCGTCGCCCCCGACCTGACTGGATTGAGCCTCACGGAGAGCAGGGCGACGGTGAACGACATCGTCGGGTCGGATCGCCCGGTGATCGTCGGGCATTCGTCCGGCGGCATCACCGCGGCGACGATCGCCGGAGCGCGCGCTTACGTGTTTCTCCATGCGTGGATTCTCGAGCGGCACGAATCGCCGCAGCAGCTGCTCGGAGAGGTCGCCGACGACGAGCAGAGAGGGCTCGCCGTCATATCGACAGATGCCGGTCTGGTCCTCGACCCGGATGATGCGGCACGACGCCTGTTCGCGGACGCGTCGGAAGCAGATGCCCGCCGCGCCCTCGAGCTCCTCCGTCCGGAGCCGCCGGCGATCTTCGATCTGCAGCCCGAGGAGGTCTACTGGCGTGAGGCACCGTCGATCTACATAGCAGGCCGCCGGGAGCTGACCATGCCGCAGTCGCTGGTCGACGCTTTCGCCGCACGCTGCGACACCTCCCGCGTCTGGCCCACCGGGCACTCCTCGTATCTGACCCACCCCGATGATGTCTCCCGTCTGATCGTTCAAGCCTGGGAGCATCCCGACCAGCTGTGGTGATCGCCGCAGATGCGAGGTACCGGCCGATCTCGAGGAGGTGGTCGGACTACTGCCTGGCGACGGACCGTGCCTGGGTGAAGAGGCTGCTCAGGGAGCGAGCGGTCGCGAGAACGAAAAGGCCGAAGAGGGTCTGGTTGAGAAGACCGAATGGCGATAGTCCGCCGAGCGTGAAGTAGACCGTGGCATTCACGGCGACGTCGATGACGATGACTGTGACGCCGAGGACGACGCCCGCCTGCCTTCGCAGCAGGAGGAGGATCACCACGACCGGATCCACGATGGTCAACGAGGTCCAGAACAGGCGCACAGGCATCGGAAAGTCTGAGTAGGTGTCGACGCCGCCCAGGATGAGATCGGTCACATGCGTAGTGGTTCCGACCAGATACCCGACGATCCAGAGCACCAGGAACAGACGAGCAGCCCGAGATCGTCGGGCTGGACGGCCAGCGGAGCCCGATTGCGTCATTCGATCAGTGACGATTGACTAGTGCCCGCTGTCGTGCTCGGGTACCAGCAGCCCTGACAGCGGGTCGTCGTCCTTCGGCTCGGGCACGAAGTCAGCGCTGTGCTCCCCGTGTGCCTGGGCGAACCGCCCGGCTTCCGTCGCGGCCAGGGCGGGAGTCGTCAACCCCGCCATCACGAGGGCCCCTGCGCCGAGCGCGAGCAGGTAGCGACCGGCGGGCGGCGTGACGGATGCCGCGGCGCTCGCCGCCGCATCCGAGCGCGGGCGATCCGCCCCCTTCGCGGACGCGCCCCGGCGCAGGTGCACGCTCAGGACCACGGCGATGTACACATTGAAGATCGTCGCCGCAGCCATCGGCACGAATACCAGGGACGCCACGATCGCCGGATTCTGCAGCAGAGTCGACACGACGACCAGCAGACTCCAGGCGACGACCGGGGCGACCGCGGTCACGCGCGCGACAGCCGGCGCGAGCAGAGTGTCTCGCGCGAGTGTGAGCACACCCCATCCGAATTCCGCCAGCCCGAGGAGGAACAGCGGAACCGCGAGCGGCGCCGGGGACCCCACCACGAGAGCGAGGTGGATCAGCCCGGCGCCGATCGCGGCGAAGCCCAGCCACGTACGTGTGATCTGGCCCATGGTGTGAGTGTTGTCGAGGTCGCCGATCAGACCGCTGCGCGGGTGGTGCGTGCGTTCTTCTCGGTACCGATTCCGACCGCGAGCAGGATGATCGCGCTGCCGAGGTGGAGCACGTTGTCGGCGGCGTTGATCGCGAGGATGTTGAGCGCCGAGTCGGTGATGAAGAGACCGACGAGGCCGAGCAGGAGGTAGGCGACGCCCACGGTGACGTTGACGCTCTTGGCGGCACGCACGTTCGACAGGCCGGCAATCAGCAGGGCGGCGCCGATGAGGAGGTGGGCGACGTTGTGGAAGATGTTGACCTCGAACAGGCCGAGGAGCAGTCCGCCCTCGGTGGAGAAGAAGTCGACTCCGTTGGTGGCGGTGAAGCCGAGTAGTCCTACGAGAAGGTAGACGGCGCCGAAGACTGTGGCGAGCAGGCGGTTGGGTGACTTCGTCATGATGGAATCTCCTGAACTGTGTAGAGCAGACGCTGTGTCTCAGGCCATTCGTACAGGAAGGCAAGGGGGTTTGGTAGGCGTCGCGACCTAGACGGTAATGCGGTATCGCAGTGCGATCAGCCTCGCAGATGCGGTGAATCCGGTCACGCCGACGAGGAACACCCGGCGGCGTCCAGTGCCCGTTGATTCCCGAGCACGGGTGACGCGATGCTCACGATGGATGCATCGAGCACGAAGCGGAACTGCGCACGACATGCTTACGGCATGGTTTTCGAAGCGGATGCGCTCCAGGCTGCCGTCGAGCGCCTGATCGGGCGGGAGGTGTCGCGATTACACGATCTCCGCCGGACGTCTCTCGAGTATGACGCGTTCCTTGCACACCGAACGGTGAGCAGGCTCGAGGGGGAGGCGATCGTCGCCGGCGATTCGGTTGCGTGGTCTCTCATCGAGAAGCGCACGGAAGGACCCGGCCTGGCATCCGACTATCTACTCGACAACGCGAGGCGCGAGTTCGACGCCTACCGCTCGGGCCTTCTGGACGACTTGGCTCCGGGCCTGGGAGCTCCGCGCGCTTACGGAACGCTGCTCGAACCGGACGGAAGCATCACGCTCTTGCTCGACGAGGTGCGCCATGAAGGACGGCGACCGCTGGATGGCGATGATCTCCTCACCGCAGCGCGCGACCTCGGTCAACTCGCCGGTCGTTGGGCCGGTCGCCCCCTGAGGGAGCCGTGGTACTTCACGGGATGGATTGATAGGCATGCCCAACCTGAGGCCGTCGCGGCGGGACTGGCGACCGTGCGCCTCTCCGACGCTCGCGTGGTCGACCGGGTCGTCGCCTGGTTACCTCGCGTCGAGCGGTTGATCCTCGAGCAGTCGCGGGTTCGCGACGTGCTCGAGCAGCTGTCGCGCACGCTGTGCCACCACGATGC
>CAXTLO010000011.1:0-21190 GCA_964244965.1 uncultured Marisediminicola sp. | reverse complement strand
GGCGCAATCGGTGGCCGGTGCTGCGGATGAAGTGCTCAGCCGAACCACGGTGCTGGTCACGGGCTGGGGCAGCGACGCGCTGAAGGCACCGGTGCTCGAGCAGCTGCCGCGCACGCTGTGCCACCACGATGCCGTCGGAGCGAATCTGTTTCGTAGGGAGGGATGCACGGTGCTGATCGACTGGGAGTCGGTCGGCCCCGGCCCGATCGGGGCGGATCTCGCGTCGCTCGTGTTCTCCTCGGTACGACGCGGCGACGCTTCGGTTCATACCGTGACGCCGATCCTCGACCGTCTCGTGCAGAGCTACGCCGACGGAGTGAGGTACGAAGCGCCCGCGGTGACTGTGGACGAGGTGCGCCGTGGTTTCGATGCTTCAGCCGCGCTGCGCTGGAAGCTCGCCGCCGACCTCGTCGCGAGTCTCCGGAGCGATCAGCCCCCGCGTCGTGGCAGCCGACCGGATGAGGCACCGGAGGAAGCGATCGACGAGCTCAGCCTTCTGGTGGAACTGATGCTCACGTCTGCTGAGCGCGCGCTCGCTTGAGACCAAGTCGGAGGGGCGGGTTGCGAAGTTCAGACGGCATCTTGCGACGACAGTGCGTTGGACGGCAGAGCGTCGTCCAAGCTTGCTTCGAGTACGACTTCGTCATTCGAGCGGAGCCGAGGAGGAGCGGCGGACCACGCCACCAATTTTGCGGGGTCGTCGCGGACGTCTCGAAGGAGCTCTGCGGTCCCGGTCCGGCTGTCTCCACCCATGACGCGTGCATGCCGTCGATCCACGCCGCGTCGACCAGTCGGTGATCACCCCACGTGCACACCGTAGGCGCCGAGCCCCTCAGCGTCGATCGCCGCAACGATGTCCTCGACGACGGAGGCAGCGACTGTCATCCCGTCAGTTTCCCCGAGTTCATAGCCCAGATATGCGATGCACCGTACGCGCCGAGGCGACGCAGAGTCAGAATGTCGAGTCTGCAGTGTCTTCATGACGCGCACCGCGAAGTGGAGAGAACGCGACGATCAGTGCAGCGACCGCGAAGAACGAGGCCCCGATCCCGATCGTCACGTGGTAGCCCAGAAACGTCGCGAGAAGCCCCGCGAGCAATGCCCCGAAAAGGTAGATCACGCGATTCACGGTTCGGATGGTGGAGTTCATCCGCCCCTGTATGCCATCCGGTGCGACGGCCTGGCGGTATCCGGTGTCGTTCGCATCCTCGACCCCCATCGACAGGCCATTGCCGAACTGCGCAGCCGCGATGAGCGGTAGAAGGATGCCAGCGCCGCTGGAGGCATCCACTGGGACCACGGCGAGAACGATCCACGGAACGACAACGAGCGCGCGACCTAAAAGAATCGCTCTTCCTGCGCCGAGGTGGACACCGATGCGCGGGGCGAGGAGCGCTCCCAGGAAGCCACCTGCACCCCCGAACGCGAGGGTCACGCCGAAGGCCCACGGCGCGAGGTTCAGCTCCCGCAGTGCGAACACGCCGAACACCGTCGACACGATGCTGTTCCCGAGGAACCAGGTGTGGACCGAAAGCGCAAGTGGACGGAGAGTCCGGTGCCGGTAGGTGTAACGGATCCCCTCGGCGATGTCGTGACCGAGGTGGCGACCTCGAGCGCGGAGCTGTGGACGCGTCTCGCGGACCCTGATCCGTGACTGCAGCACCGCGGATACAGCGTTGATGACGGCGTCGAATGCGAACAGGATCGGCGCGCCAACCAGGGTCAGCAGTGCTCCGCCGAGTGCGGGTCCAGCTGTGCCGGCGACCGTCTCGCTCTGCCCGAGCCTCGCGTTGGCCATCACGAGTGAGCTCCGCGGAACTATGTGCGGCAGGAACGGCTGCGCGGCGGAATCCGCGAACAGCGCGAGGACGCCGAGCATCAGGATGACGATCGCAAGCGACCAGAAAGTGAGCATGTCCATCAGGAGAAGCACGGGTACCGACCCGAGGACGATTGCGCGTCCGACACTGGTGAGGACAAGGGTGCGTTGCCGACGCCAGCGATCCATCAGTGCGCCGATGATCAGCCCGAAGAAGAGGTACGGAACGACGCCCAGCGCGCTCAGGATACTGATCTCGACCGGCGTGGCATCGAGAACCGACACGATCAGAACCTGGAAAGCGACCCCGGCTATCGCCGTTCCGAATGCCCGGATCGTGGTGGCACTCCAGAAGAACGCGAAGGCGGGGAAGCGGAGGACTTCGGGTCGGCGAGCGGTGGGATCGGACCCGTCGAGAGCCTCGATGTCGCCCACCCGCTCAGCTTAGGACGTGCCGAGAGGGCTATTACGGAGCCGTCCGCCGGCGCTCGTCCCGCGCGGGCTCGCGGCCCGGGCGCGTTGCAGTGCCGTAGCGGAGGGGGATTTCGAGACAGTGCGTGCACCGAACCGCGCCGGAATACCGATGCGACGCCATCGGCTCACCCGATAGCGCCTTCTCCGCTCCGCCCAGGCTCGAAGTGGCGCTGAGACCTTCGAGCTGTTCACCGGACACCTGAGCACAGCCAACATCCGGCTCTACGAGCGCGAGGGCTTCGCCGTGACGAGGAGCGAACTCCTCCGCGCCGGAGTCACCTTGGTCTATTTGCGCAAGTGAACGAAGGAGGCGGCACGAGGCAGCGTCATTCAGAGGCGGCGCGCCATGAGTTTGCCGACAGCGACGACGATCAGACCCACGAGCGACGCCACTACGGCAACGGCCATGATCGTCGCGTCCATGGGTAACATCACGCAACCCATCGCGGTGTCCTCATAGTCGCAGCTGCGCCAGGGCTGAAACACGTACACGACAGCGACGGCTGCACCGAGCAGCGCGATGGCGGAACCGATCAGCACGGCCACAGCCCCGCCACTCATCCTCGTTCGTTTCATTTGCGGTTCCCCTGACGTGAGCGAGACGGCTGATCCCTGGCAGCACTCAGCCGGGCGTCATCAGGGCGATAGTCCGACCAGACTTCGCGCGTCCGGGTGCAACAAGGTGCAGGCTAGGCCGAACCGGGACTCGAACGCCATTTGCTTCAGAGAAGGACGACATCATGATCGAGGTAGGGCAACGCGACATCGACGACCTTCGGGACCGATTGCTGCGAACGCGGTGGTCGCCCGCATGGCCGATGACCGGATGGGGCGCGGGCACTGATCAGGTCGAGTTGCGACGTCTGGTGGCCTACTGGGCCGACGGATTCGACTGGGACGCACAGCAACGCGTCATCAATAAGCTGCCGTGGGCAGTCGCCCCGCTGGGTGGGACCGAGGTGCGGTACCTCCGGTTCGACGGGGAGCGAGCGGATGCCCTTCCGCTGGTGCTCACCAACGGATGGCCGAGCACGGTCCTCGAGTTGGTCGAGCTCGCCCGTCGCCTATCCTCACCATCGCGGTACGGCGGTGACGCCGCGGACGCGTTCACGGTCATCGTGCCGGCGCTTCCCGGTTTCCCGTTCTCACCGCAGCGCGACGCCTTCGACGAGCACACTCACGACCTCTGGCACCACTTGATGCGGCACGAGCTCGGCTTCGAACGGTACGCGGCCCACGGCGGCGACCTCGGGGTCGGCATCACCTCGCGGCTCGCGGAAGCGCATCCGGAAGCCGTCATCGGAATCCACCTGCTCGCGGTCGCCGCACCCGTGCACATCGACGAATCGACCCTGACCTCCGCGGAGCGGACTTACCTCGATTCCGTGGCGGAATGGGCCACTACCGAGGGTGGCTACCAGCACGAGCAGCAGACCCGGCCGCTGAGCCTCGCCCCGGCGCTCGCCGATTCACCCGCCGGGTTGCTCGCGTGGATTGTGGAGAAGTACCGCTCCTGGAGTGACCACGATGGCGACTGGTCCTCTCGATTCACCGACGACTTCCTGCTCACCCAGGCGTCGCTGTACTGGTTCACGAATTCGATCTCCACGTCGTTCCGGCCGTACTGGGAATTCGCGTCCGGGCGCACGGCACGTGTCGAAGCCGTCGAGGTGCCGACCGCGCTCGCGGTTTTTCCGCACGACCTGGCGGATCCGCCACGAGAGTGGGCGGAACGCACCTACAACGTCGTGCGCTACTCGCGGATGCCACGCGGTGGCCACTTCGCCGCTCACGAGGAGCCAGAGCTGCTCGCGACCGACCTGAGGGAGTTCCTCCGGCCGTTGCGGTGAGCTTGCGACGCGCGACTCGACGGGAATCCGCCTGCTCGGTGCTCACGCCGTTCCACCACTGTCGCCCCTGGGCAATCTTGAGCGAAGCGGACTTTCTGTGGATGCTTGAGGGCGACCTGGGTCGTGGGGTGGTGATCTCGCGCGGATTGGCAGCTGAGCAGGAGGCGGAAGCAGCTGACCACCCGACGAGGAGGGGGATATCCCGAGCTCGACTGTGCGGCTCGCATGGGTGCGCTGGGGCGATCCAGCGACCTACCGTGACCCTATGACCACCGCCACCGTTTCACCTCCACGATCGCGTCCCACGACCCTTGCGCCGCTCCGCGTCGTGGGAGCTATCGCCCAGCTCGTCGCCCTCGGCGTCATCGGTCCAGTCGTCCTGGGGGTCCTCGCCTCCCTGCTCGGCCTCTCACTCGCCTTCGTCCCGGTGCTACTCATCGGGCTGGTGATGCTGGCGGGCTTCGCCTATGTGCTGTTCGGCGTCAGTTGGCTGGAGGCCGCCCGTGTCGAAGGCCTTTACGACTTCGGGCTGGCGCTGCCTCGAATCCGTCGCAGCGGCAGGCCGGGTTTCGGCGGCCTGCTCCGCACGATCTGGCAGCAGCTCATCGATCCCACCATGTGGCGTGGCATTGCGAACCTCGTCATCTCGACCGTGCTCGGGGTGATCGCGGTCGAGCTGCTGACGGTGCTCGCTTCCGGCGCGACGATGGCGTTCACGCCACTCGTCGCGACCTCCAGCTCGGTCGCCCTCGGGGGCACGTTCTTCGACATCCCGGTCGCCTGGGCCGTGCTGGTTGGCATTCTGAGCTTCCTGGTCTGTGCCGCCGGCCTGGTCGGACTCGCCCTTCTGCACGGGGTGCTGTCGCGGGCCATCATGGTGCCTTCCCGGGAGGCGCAGCTCGCCGAAGAGGCGCGGACGCAGCAGCAACAGAGGGTCGGGGCGGTGCGTGCGGCCGATGTCGAGCGCACGCGAATTGAGCGCGACCTGCACGACGGCGTTCAGCCCAGACTCGTCTCCGTCGGCATGACGCTCGGCCTCGCCGAGCAGAAAGTCGACGACGATCCCGCGGCCGCCAAAGCGCTGATCTCCGAGGCGCACACCTCGACCAAGGCGGCGATCACCGAACTTCGGCAACTGGCCCGGGGCATCCACGCATCCGTGCTGGACGACCGCGGACTGGATGCGGCACTTTCGGCGCTCGCGTCGCGTTCGCACATCCCCGTGATGCTCGATGTGCGCCTCAGCGCTCGCTGCAGCCGCACGGCGGAGGCGGCCGTGTACTTTGTCATCGCCGAGTCGCTCACCAACGCCGCGAAGCACTCCCGCGCCAGTGAATGCCGCGTGCTCGTGCGCGAGCGCGACGGCGGCGTTCTCTGGGCACGTGTGGAAGACAACGGCATCGGCGGTGCCATGGTTCACCCCGGAGGGGGACTCGATGGCATCTCGAACCGAGTCATCGGGGCCGGCGGCACGTTCCGCCTCGACAGCCCTGCCGGCGGTCCGACCACGGTGGAGGTGAGCGTCCCATGCGCGTCCTGATATGCGAGGACTCCGTCCTGCTGCGTGAGGGGCTCGTACGGCTACTAGAACATGCCGGACACGTCGTCGCTGCAGCCATCCCCGACGCCTCTGACCTCGATGCCACCGTGGCGGCGACCGCTCCGGATCTCTGCATCCTGGATGTGCGGCTCCCGCCGACCTTCACCGACGAGGGCATCCGAGCGGCGCTGCGCCTGCGCGCCGCTCGCCCTGACCTTGCCGTGCTCGTGCTGTCCCAGTACGTCGAGGAACGGTACGCCGCCGAGTTGATCGCCGTCAACGGGGGCGCGCTCGGCTACCTGCTGAAGGACCGCGTCGCCGATGTCACCGACTTCCTCAGCACTGTCGAGCAGATCGGTGCCGGCGGCACGGTCCTCGACCCTGAAGTGGTCGCGCAGTTGCTCGGCCGCCGGTCACGTGACGAGCGGATGCAGCGGCTCACCGATCGAGAGTCCTCCGTGCTCGCGCTGATCGCGGAGGGGAAGTCCAATCAGGCGATCGCGCGCGCCCTGCACGTGTCGGAGGGCGGCGTCGAGAAGCACATCACTGCCGTCTTCCAGAAGCTCGAACTCGAGCAAGACGAGTCGGGCAATCGGCGGGTGCTCGCGGCAATCGCCCACATCCAACACAGCGGGCAAGCGCCGGTCCGGCGCCCCGGCATGGACCCACAGACAGGAGCAGCACGATGAGCAACACGACGATCGTTCCCCCCGCAGAGCTGCCGCCGACGCCGCCCATCAGCGGTCACGGCGAGAGCTCTCCGACGACATCCAAGGTGGTCGCCGTCTTGGTGGTCAGCCTCGGAGTACTCATCGCCGTCGGCACCATCGTTGGAGCGGTGACCTCCACCATCGCATCGGCGATGGTGCGCACCGAGACCCGCACCCTTGCCATCACCGGCGTCGACGCGCTCGATGTCGAGGTGGCTGCGGGAACGCTCGACATCGCGTTCGGGGACGTGACCGAGGCGACTCTGTCGGTGACCGGATCACGGGGAGCCGACGCGTGGACCTACGATCGCGACGGCGACTCGATCGTGGTGTCTTCGCCGGATTCGTCGTTCTGGGACTTCGGCTGGTTCAGCGGCGACAGTCGCGCCACCCTCACTTTGCCGGAATCACTCGAGCGGCAGTCGCTCGACGGCGATCTGCAGCTGTCAGCCGGCGACCTGTCGGTCGACGGACGGTTCGGCGACCTCGACATCGAGGTGAACGCAGGAGCGCTGGATGTGGACGGCACCGCTCGGGGTCTCGACGTGGACGTCAACGCGGGTCGCGCCGAGCTCGACGTGGCCGGGGTCGACGAGGCCAACTTCTCAGTAAGCGCCGGGGCTGTTGAAGCGACACTCACCGACCGGGCCCCGGGTGCTGTCGGCATCGACGTCAGCGCCGGCAGTGTCGACTTGACCCTCCCCCAGGGCGAATACGACGTCCGCCCCGTGGACATCTCGGGTGGCGACCTCGACAACCGGGTGACGACGTCGTCGACATCGTCGAACATGGTCGTCGTGCAGGTATCGGCCGGTTCGGTCACGCTGCGAGAGGCGCCTTGACCCCGGTGGGACAGTGGATGTGATTTCTCGAAATCGACAGTGGAGCGAGTGACGGGAATCGAACCCGCACTACCAGCTTGGGAAGCTGGAGTTCTACCATTGAACTACACTCGCGAAGCTCCGGCCGGGGCGCAGAACCTGCGTCAATAGTAGCGGCCGCCGGGTCATCCGCCCCTCGTAGCCGCCGTTAGCATGGCGGCATGCTGCTGTCAGACCGCGACATCAAGGCCGAACTCGACTCCGGTCGGGTTGGGCTCGAACCCTACGAACCGCGGATGATCCAGCCCTCGAGTGTCGACGTGCGACTCGACCGGTACTTCCGCCTGTTCGACAACCACAAATACCCGTTCATCGATCCGGCGGAGGACCAGCCCGACCTGACGCGGCTCGTCGAGGCGAAGGGTGAGGAGCCGTTCATCCTGCACCCGGGGGAGTTCGTGCTCGGAGCGACGTTCGAGCAGGTGACGCTTCCGGATGACCTCGCCGCACGCCTCGAGGGCAAGAGCTCGCTCGGCAGGCTCGGGCTGCTGACCCACTCGACCGCCGGGTTCATCGACCCGGGTTTCAGCGGCCACGTGACCCTCGAGCTGTCGAACGTCGCCACTTTGCCGATCAAGCTCTGGCCCGGGATGAAGATCGGGCAGCTGTGCTTCTTCCGCCTCAGCTCGCCGAGTGAGAAGCCCTACGGATCGGCGGAGTACAGCTCCCGATACCAGGGTCAGCGCGGGCCGACGGCGTCCCGCTCGTTCCAGAACTTCCACCGCAGCGACACCGTGCGGAGAGACGAGAGCCAGCTCGACTAGGACCGACCCGGCTCCGGCTGACAGCGCGGGCACCACCACGTGCGGCGGCGCTCGGCGTCATCCGGAACACCCGCATCGACGAGCACTGTGGTACGGCAGCGGAGGCACGGCCGCCCGGCCCGGCCGACCACCCAGTGACTCTCCTCACGTCGCGCCGATCCGGTGGTGATCTGGTAGGCGCCGGGGACGGTCGCGGAGTGCCGCAGTGTGCGGGCGGCGAGCGCGACGAGCCGCTCGAGATCGAGCGAGGCCATCGGGGTCCAGGGCCATGCTCCGCGCAGGAAGCACAGCTCATTGACCCAGAGGTTGCCGAGGCCGCTCATGCCGCGCTGGTCCAGCAGTGCGGCGACCGCCGGACGATCTCCCATCGCCCGCAGTCGCGCAACGGCCGCAATCGGATCCCAGTCCGCGCGCAGCGGATCCGGACCGAGGTGCCCGACCACATCGCGCTCATCCCGGGTGGGGAGGAGCTCCACCACGGGCAGGTCGACACCGTACGCGGTGGTGCCTTCACCCGTCGCCATCCGTACTCGCACGTCGGGCAGCACCTGCCGCGGGAGCCGCTTGCCCACTCCCGTCACGGTCCACGACCCCTGCATGCGCAGGTGGGTGTGCAGCGTGCGACCGTCATCGAAGCGCGTCAGTAGGTGCTTGCCGTGGGTGTCGTGATCGACCACGGTGAGCCCGGCGAGGGGTGAGCCGGCGCCGGTACCGGAGCGGGTCTCGCCCGCGACCAGCACGCGTCCGTCGAGTGCGGACCGCAATCGTCGCGCCAGCTTGAAGACGCTGTCACCCTCCGGCATCCGCTCATCCTGGCTCGGATGTCTGAGGCGCACCTGACCCCGCCGTCGACCGTGTGGCCGTCTGTTGACAGATGCGGCGATTAAGCGGTCCGTCTGTCAACAAACCGCCACACTGTCGAGCGCGGGGGAGCCGCGGAGAACGGGAGGGACCGGATGACCCGAGGCCGGGTCAGTGGTGCACTGTGGCGAGCTGCTCCAGCTGCCACCCGAGCCACGGGCTGAACGCGAACGGGGTCGCGGCCGCCGCGGCCTGCAGGGACGCCGGATCCACCCATTCCCACTCGGCGACCTCGAGCGGGCTGGGGACGGGCACATCCGTCGTCACCGCCGAGTACACCGGGCAGATCTCGTTCTCGACGATGCCGGATGCGTCGACGGCCCGGTAGCGGAAGCCGGGCAGCACCGGGATCACCTCGCTGACGGTGATGCCGAGCTCGGTGAGTCCGCGCCGCCCGATCGCGTCCTCGAAGGATTCGCCCGGAGCCGGATGCCCGCAGAACGAGTTCGTCCACACCCCCGGCCAGGTGCTCTTCGAGAGGGCACGACGGGTCACCAGAACGTGACCGTCGGGCCGGTATACATGGCAGGAGAAGGCCAGGTGAAGCGGGGTGTCGGCCGTGTGAACGGTCGCCTTGTCGGTCGAGCCGATCTCGCGGCCGTCGTCGTCCACCAGAACCACGTACTCAGTCATTGGACCGTCAGATAGCCTTATCGAGTGAATGCACAGCGCCTGGATGCGCTCTCGAGGGAGAGGCAGCGGCAGGTCGACGACGTGCTGGACAGGTTCTTCAGCCTAGCTAAGAACCGCGCGGAGAACTTCGGTGCCGAGTACGTCAAGCTCTGGCAGACCCTCGAGTCGAACACCGTCGGCGGCAAGCGATTCCGTCCCCGCATGGTCATGACCGCGTACGAGGGACTGGGGGGTGCAGACACCGAGGCAGCCGCCTACGTGGGTGCGGCGTTCGAGCTGCTGCACACCGCCTTGATCGTGCACGACGACGTGATCGACCGCGATTTCAGCCGCCGCGGCATCCCGAACATCTCCGGCAGCTACCGTGACATCGCCACCACGGCGGGCATCCCGATCCCGACCGCCGAGCATCGTGGCATGTCGGCCGCCGTCATCGCCGGCGACCTCGCGCTCTTCAACTCCTACCGCCTCATCGATCGCAGCGGCGTCGGCGACGAGGTGCGCTCGAGGCTGCTGGAGATCATGGATGACGCGCTGTTCGCCTCGGCGGCCGGGGAGCTGATCGACGTCGACCTGTCGATCTCCGCTGCCCTCCCCGGAGTGGACGAGATTCTGAACATGGAGCGGCTGAAGACCGCCGTGTACTCGTTCGAATGCCCACTGCAGGCCGGAGCGGTACTCGCGGGGGCGAGCGACGACGTGGTGGCACTGCTCGGACGTTTCGGCCGCGACCTCGGTATCGCGTACCAGATCGTCGACGATCTACTCGGGGTGTTCGGCGAGGAGGAGTCCACCGGCAAGACCACCATCGGCGATCTCCGCGAGGGCAAGCGCACGGTTCTCATCGCCCACGCCATGACCACCAGGGAATGGCCGCGGATCGCGGGCCTGATCGGCAAACCCGACCTCTCGCCCGCGGAGGCCGACGACGTGCGCGCCATCCTCGAGGCCTGCGGCACCCGTGACTTCACCGAGGCTCTCGCGCGGGAGTTCGCGACCAGGGCGCTCGCCACGCTCGACAACGCCACGCTCCCGTACGAGCTCACCTCCGCGCTCGCCCCGGTCGCCGACGACGTGCTCAGCCGTACCAGGTGAGCGCTCCTGACAGGCGCCCGCTCTACGACAGGGTCGCCGAAGAGACCGCGTCCGTCGTCATCCGTCGCTACTCGACCTCCTTCGGCCTCGCCTCCCGCCTCCTCGGACCCGGCGTACGCCAGCACGTGGAGAACATCTACGCCCTGGTGCGGATCGCGGACGAGATCGTCGACGGCGGGGCATCCGAATCGGGAGCCGATCCGCTGACCATCGCCCGCATCCTCGGCGATCTCGAGCGCGACACCGAGGACGCGATGAGCATCGGCTACAGCGCCAACCTCGTGGTGCACGCGTTCGCGTCGACCGCGCGTGCGACCGGGATCGACGTCGAGCTGACACGCCCGTTCTTCGCATCCATGCGGGCCGACCTCACCGCCACCGAGCACGACCAGGAGAGTTTCGACGACTACGTCTACGGTTCGGCCGAGGTGGTCGGCCTGATGTGCCTGCGCGCGTTCATGCTCGGGCATCCGGTGACGGCGGCGGATGACGCGGCGCTCGTGCACGGCGCGCGTCGCCTCGGGGCGGCGTTCCAAAAGGTGAACTTCCTGCGGGACCTCGCCGCGGACTTCGAAGGGCTCGGCCGGAGTTACTTCCCGGGCGTCACGGTCACCTCGTTCACCGAGACCGATAAGGTGCGGCTGCTCGACGACATCGACGCCGACCTCGCCGAATCCGCCCGCGTCGTGCCGATGCTGCCCGGGTCATCCCGGCGTGCGGTGGCGTTGGCGCAAGGGTTGTTCCAAGAACTGTCTGCCAGGCTGCGGTTGACGCCTGCCGATCGACTGGTGCGCACCAGGGTGCGGGTGCCGAATCCGGTGAAGCTGAGGATCGCGGCGAGCGCGGCATCCGGTCGCCTCCCGAAGTGAACGACCCGGCCGAGCCAGCCGACCTACACGAACCACGAACGAGAGCAGCGGAACAATGAGCAGGGTCATCGTCATCGGCGGCGGTATCGCAGGGTTGGCATCGTCTGCCCTCCTCGCACGCGAGGGCCACGAAGTGACGCTGGTCGAGGGCCGCCATGAGCTCGGCGGCCGGGCCGGCTCGTGGGAGCACGACGGCTTCAGGTTCGACCTCGGACCGAGCTGGTACCTCATGCCGGAGGTATTCGACCACTTCTACAGACTCCTCGGCACCAGCGCCGAGGAGCAGCTGAAGCTCGTCACCCTCGACCCCGGGTACCGGGTCATCTTCGAAGGTGACGCGGAGACGATCGACATCGCCGCGGATCCGGAGGAGAACCTCGACCTGTTCGAGCGCATCGAACCGGGCTCGCGGCAGCGGATGGTCAAGTACCTCGCCTCCGCCCGCGACACCTACGAGATCGCGAAGAAGCGGTTCCTGTACACGACCTTCGCCGACCTCCGCCCGCTGTTCACCCGCGATGTGGTCGGGCGGCTCGGGCGCCTCACCAGACTGCTGCTCACGCCGCTGTCGCGTTTCGCCGCGCGCACGGTGAAGGAGCCGCGGCTACGGCAGATCCTCGGCTATCCCGCCGTGTTCCTCGGATCGTCGCCGTTCATCACGCCCAGCATGTACCACCTGATGAGCCACCTCGATCTCGACGACGGCGTGCTCTACCCGATGGGCGGATTCACCACGCTCATCGACAGCGTCGCCGGTCTCGCCCGCGCCGAGGGTGTCGAGATCCGCACCGGTGCGCGGGTCACCGGCATCCGCACCTCGTCCGACGAGAAGGCTGCGGTGACGGGCGTCGACTACACCGATGCTGCGGGCGTGACCCACGTGCTCGACGCCGACATCGTCGTGTCGGCCGCCGACCTGCATCACACCGAGACGAAGCTGCTGCCGCCCGAGCTGCGCACCTACCCTCAGGAGTACTGGGACAAGAAGGTGCCCGGGCCGTCCGCGCTGCTGCTGTATCTGGGCGTGAAGGGGGACCTCCCGCAGCTCGAACACCACACCCTGCTGTTCACCCGCGACTGGAAGTCGGGCTTCGACGCGATCTTCGGCGACACCCCCTCCATTCCCGATCCGGTCAACCTCTACGTCTGCAAGCCCAGCGGAATCGACCCGTCTGTCGCGCCCGACGGCTACGAGAACGTCTTCGTGCTGGTCCCGATCGTGGCGGACCCGACCCTCGGCCGCGGGGAGGTGGGGGGCGACGGCGACCCGCGCATCGAAGCGATGGCGGACCGCGTCATCCGCCAGATCGCCGATTGGGCGGACATCCCCGATCTCGCATCCCGCATCGTCGTGCGACGCACCCTCGGTCCCGGCGACTTCGCCGCCGACCTCAACGCGTGGCGTGGCACCGCCCTCGGCCCGGCGCACACACTGCGGCAGAGCGCGCTGTTCCGTCCGGGCAACGTCAGTAAGAAGGTCGACGGGCTGTACTACGTCGGCGGTTCGACCATCCCCGGGATCGGCTTGCCGATGTGCATCATCAGCGCGGAGGTGTTGATCAAGCGGTTGCGCGGCGACGTGTCGACCGGGCCGCTGCCCGAGCCTCTGGCTCCGTCGGTCGGATCTCGGCAAGCTCGATCAGCGGGTACTCCGTCGGTCGAGCCTGGGCCCACGCCCGCCGGTTCCGACGCATCGCATAGCGATGTGACGGCCGTGCGGGTGGGGAGCGAGACCCGCACCTCGAAGCGATGACCGGCTTCCTCTATCTGATCTGCTTGCTCGTCGCGCTGACCGGGATGGCGGTGCTCGACCGCCGGTTCGGGCTGTTCTTCTGGGCGGACGCTCGCCGAGCGGCCATCGTGCTCGTCATCGGTGTCGCGTTCTTCCTCGTCTGGGACCTCGTCGGAATCGGCACCGGAGTGTTCTTCCGCGGCGAGACCGTGTTCATGACCGGGCTGCAGCTCGCGCCGGAACTCCCGATCGAGGAGCTGTTCTTCCTCACCCTGCTCTGCTACCTCACGATGAATCTCGTCGGAGCCGCCGGCACACTCACCCGCGGACGGCACGAGTCGTGACCTACTGGGCGATCAACGCGATCTTCCTCGCCGTGGTCGCGGTCGTCGCCGTCGTCGCATGGGTGCTCGTGTCCCGCGGCAGACGGCGAGGGGTCGGCTTCCGCGCGATCGGGATCGCGCTCGTCGTCGTGCTCGCGATGACCGCCGTCTTCGACAACGTGATGATCGGCGTCGGACTCGTCGGCTACGACCCCGCCCTCATCTCCGGTGCATTCGTGGGCATCGCGCCGCTCGAGGACTTCGCCTACGCGGTCGCCGCGGTGATCCTGCTCCCCTCCCTCTGGGTGCTGCTCGGTCGACGGATGCCGCAGCGCGCGCACTCCGCCGGTGACCACGCGTCGGCATCCGCATGATCCGCAGCCTCTTCGTCTCCTCGCGGCCGCTGAGCTGGATCAACACCGCGTTCCCCTTCGCCGCCGCCTACCTGGTCACAACGCGCGAGGTCGACCTTCTCCTCGTGCTCGGCACGATCTACTTCCTCGTGCCCTACAACCTCGCGATGTACGGCGTCAACGACGTGTTCGACTACGAGTCGGATCTGCGTAAC
This sequence comes from uncultured Marisediminicola sp., assembly GCA_964244965.1. Classification (GTDB taxonomy): domain Bacteria; phylum Actinomycetota; class Actinomycetes; order Actinomycetales; family Microbacteriaceae; genus Marisediminicola. Next base: position 7,071 of record CAXTLO010000011.1, on the reverse strand, counting down.
CCGCGCAAGGGCGGCGTCGAGGGCGCGCTGCTCGATCCGCGTCAGCATCGCACGACGCTGATCGCGGCGGCGGCGACTAACCTGCCGTTCCTGATCTACCTCGTGGCGGTCGGCTCGCTGGAGTCCACGATCGTCCTCATGATCAGCGTCTTCGCGGTCATCGCCTACTCCGCACCGGGGTTCCGGTTCAAGGAGCGGCCCTTCCTCGACTCCCTCACGTCGAGCACGCACTTCGTCTCGCCCGCGTTGTTCGCACTCACGATCGCCGGGGCGGACTTCACCCTCCAGTTGTGGGCGCTGCTCGGTGCCTTCTTCCTCTGGGGCATCGCGTCGCACGCTTTCGGAGCGGTGCAGGACATCGTCGCCGACCGAGAGGGCGGCATCTCCTCGATCGCGACCGTGATCGGCGGGCGTGCGACCGTGCGACTCGCGCTCGCTTGCTACCTCCTCGCGGGGGTGCTGCTGCTGTTCCTCGGCTTCCCTGGCGCGATCGCGGCCGTGCTGGCGCTGCCGTACGCCGTCATCGTGTTCCCGTTCCGCTCGATCACGGATGCGAATGCGGAGACGGCCAACCGAGGATGGCGGCGGTTCCTCTGGGTGAACTTCATCAGCGGCTTCGTGGTGACGATGCTGCTCATCGTGTGGGTGCTGCAGCAGCGGTGAGCGAACCAGGCGCGCTCGCCTCCTACTCGGACTGCCGCTTCTGCAGGTAATCGGGGGTTGGAGGTCGCGGAAGCGGCGATCTCAGCGCCGGGGCGGTGAGCAGTCACGAGGAGAAATGTTTACTAACCGATCCTCGGATTTGCTGATATACATTCCCAGGGGGTGCAAAGCTGCTGCCCCTTCATGCAGCCTATGGAGAACCAATGACCCGACTCAGTCCTGTCCAGAAATCCGATCAGGAGAAGGGGCTGAGATCGCGGTCCCTCGCGTCGAAGTTCGCCGTCTTCGCCACCGCGGCCGCGCTGACGATCGCGCCCGCCCTCATCGCTGGCACCGCGGCCAACGCCGCTGAGCCCATCGTCGTGACCAGCCCAGCCAACGGTGCCACTGGTGTGCAGCAGACGTTCCCGAACGTGGTTCCCTTTGCCGGAACCGGCCTTCCGGAGGGTGACTTCGCGGACGTCACCTACCTCGATGCAGGCGGTGTTACCCGCCAGGCAACCTTCGGCGGAAGTCTGCGAAACCCTGATGGCAGCTGGACCGGCGACCAGAACTTCGCGCAGCTGAGCCAGGGCCAGACCCGCGTCGTGGCGACTGTCGTCGGTCGCGACGAGAACACTCTCGAGATCGACCCCGAGGTCATCCCGACAACCATCACGTTCGACCTCGCCGTCGCCCCTAACCCGGCGAACCCATTCACGGTCACCCGGCCGGTCTCGAACTCGACCACGCCGGTCGAGGATACGACGCCGATCTTCGCAGGCACCGGTAACCCCGGTGCGACGATCATCATCACCTACGGTGCTCGCGCGGGTCAGACAGGTACTGCGGCCGAGGTCGTCGTCGACGCTCAGGGCAACTGGACCACCGAGACCGACTTCAGTCTTCTGGAGCCCGGCGAGACTGACGGCAGCGCCATCGTCACCGAGTACGGCACCGACGGCGAGGTGTTCCCGGGGACGAGCGGACAGCGCATCAACTTCGTCTTCCCGGAAGCACCCGCGCCGCTGATTCCGCTCGCGCTGACGATCGAGCCTGAGACGCTGGCCCTGTCGGCTGCAACGTCGACCGGCGTGGGATTCCTCGCAGAAGGCTTCAGCCCGAACGAGGAACTCACCATCGTGGTCACCGACGCGAACGGTGGAGAGGTCGTCTTCGATGTAACCGAGGAGAGCTTCTTCGCGGATGACGCCGACGGCAGCTTCCTCGGGTTCGCCATCCTGCCGTCCACGGCAGGCACGGGCACCTACACCATCACGGTCGACGGTGTGCGGAGCGGCCGGACCGTCGCCGCGGACTTCACCGTGGTCGCCGACGCTGTCACACCGGGCGCGCCTGGCGCTCCCGGGTCGCTTCCAGTCGTGAGCGGCTAGCGTCCAGTAACACCATCGACGGGCCGGCCCTCAGGGGTCGGCCCGTTTCCATGTACCGATAGGTCAGATCTCGTGAAGCTCTCTCGACGCAACGCGGTCATCGCGGCGGCATCCGTCGTCATCGTCGTCGGCGTCACAGCCGGCGTGGTGGTGGCGACGCGGCCAGCCGAGACGCCCGCAGCTCGGCCAACCCCCACTGCGACGCCGAGCCCGAGCCCGAGCGTCGAGCTGCCGGTGCCCGCCTACGTCGCCCCGTCCCCTGAGGAGATTGCGGCATTGCCGGAGGCGATGTACAGCGCCGTCATCCCAGATCTCATGCCCTACACGGCGGATCGGGTGCCGGATGCGGCAAACGCTGTCTACAGAATCGCCGCCGACGCTCCCTTGTACGGCAATGACCGCACGGCGCCGGTCGCACGTTTCGCCGCGAAGAACTTCCTCGCACAGGACAGCGTGATCGTGCCCGTGTCATTCGAAGGCGACTGGGCGCTGGTGCTCACTCCAAGTCGCCAGGTCCTTCCATCCGAAAGCCCGGATGCCCCCGCGCAGACCGTCGCCTGGCTGCCCGCCGCAGCGCTCACGAAACTGCAGGACCTCTCCTCACACATCGTCGTGTCCGTCGGGTCCGAGACGGTTTCGATCGTGAACGCTAACGGAGAGGCAACTCAGACCTTCGACGCGGGCGTAGGGAAAGACGGCACACCGACGCCGATCGGTGCGGTCGGCTATATGCAAGCGCGATACCTCGATCCCGCTCAGAATCAGGAGGTCTACCCGATCGGGCTGACCTCGCTGCACTCGGCTGCTGCCGATGAGCCGTTCGGCGGCACAGACGGAGGGCTCATCGGCTTGCATTACCAATCGAATCGCGACGGGGCCGTCTCGGCGGGATGCGTTCGCTTGTCCGGCGAGGCCATCGAAGCACTCGGGGCACTCCCGCTCGGAACTCCGGTGCTGATGCAGGCGTAAGACGCCCAGTCACGATCTCGGTCGACGCCGGGTAGCGGGGGTCGACCTATCAGCCGCGAGACGCCGCCCAGGCGACGGAGTTCTCCGCCTGCTGCTCGGTGAGCGCGGTGACCCCACCGCAGTTGGTGCACTGCACCTCGTGCCGGGTGGAGAACGAGAACAGCGGGAGGAAGAAGAGCGTGAACTTGTTGGAGACCTTCGACACCTGCTGCGGCACACTCTGACCGCAGTAGCCGCACACGAAGGTCACCACGGTGAGCAATGTGATGCTCGGTCGGGTGCCGAAGAGGAGGAACATCCTCCGACCCTAGGCCGCGGTCGGCGCCTCGGCGTAGCTGCGACCTACCCGTTGCGCCAGCCCAGATTGCGTGCCATCACCTCGAGTGTCGCGACTGTGGTGGCATAATCCTGCTCCTCGATGCCGGTCGAAACCGTCGTGCGTATGCCGTCGACCAGTTCACTCAAGCGCTCGACCGACTGCTCGCCCTTCGGGGTGAGTACGAAGCCGCTGATGCTGTCTGCCACCCACTCGCTCTCGACGAGTTCGTCCACCTCGGCGGCGGTCGACTCGGGTAGGTCGTCGGTTGCGACGGGCGTGACATCCGTGACCGTCGGCTCGGGACTCCCCGCCTCGGGCTCGAGCGGTATCGCTCGCGTGCCGGCGAGGAAGGGAGCGACCGCGACATCCAATTCCTCGCGGCTCGCGGGGCCCTGACGCAGGAGGTTGAGCACCTGCCACTGCCGGCGGGTGACCCCGTGTTCATCCAGCGTCTCGGCGAAGCGCTCGTCGATGAGTCGGTCGACGAGCTTGAGCCAGAATCCGATCGGTCGTTGATCAGTCATATCCCCGACCCTACGCCGCCGCGCCCTGAGCTCGGGGAGCTCGGTCAGTCGATGCGAGAAGGCCGCGCCGTCACGGGGAGCATGAGCAGCAGGCCCGCCAGCAGCACAATCACAATTCCGATGATGCCGAAACGGGTGTCGGAGGTGATCCCGACGAAGAGGCTGAACAGGCCGGGGGCGAGGAAGCTCACTGCGCGTCCGGTCGTGGCGTAGAGACCGAAGATCTCCCCCTCGCGCCCGGGCGGGGTGATGCGGGCGAGGAAGCTGCGGCTGGATGCCTGCACCGGTCCCACGAAGAGGCAGAGGATCAGGCCCACCACCCAGAATCCGGCTTTGGCCTCGCCGATGACCAATACTGCCGATCCCGCCAGCACGAGCCCGACGAGCGAGAAGACGATCACCTTCTTCGCGCCGAAGCGATCGTCCACCCATCCGCCGATGAAGGTGCCGATCCCCGCCACGACGTTCGCGGCGACCGCGAAGTAGATGACCTCGGAGGAGCTGAAGCCGAAGACCTGAGCGGCGATGATGGCGCCGAAGGTGAAGACGGCGGCGAGACCGTCGCGGAACACCGCGCTCGCCAGCAGAAACATCAGCACCTGCGGGCTGCGGCGCCCCAGGGCGCGGACCGTGCGGAACAGCTGGCGGTAGGACGCGAAGAATCCGATCCGGTTCGCCCGGGCGCGTGGCGGGATCTCGGGTACGCGGAGCAGCAGCGGGATCGCGAAGACCGCGAACCAGACCGCCGAGAGCAGGATGGCGAAACGCACGTCCAGAGCGCCTCCATCCGCCCCAGAGGGAACGGCGAGCAGACCGTTGCCGGCGGGGTTGCCGAAGCTCTGGATGAAGAGCACCAGCAGCAGGATCAGCAGCACGATGCCGCCGACGTAGCCCATCCCCCACCCGAATCCGGACACGCGTCCGACGGTGCTCGGCGTTGACACCTGCACGAGCATGGCGTTGTAGTTCACGCTCGCGAACTCGAAGAACACGTTGCCGGCGGCGAGCAACGCGGCGCCGAGGTAGATGTACGAGGGCACCGGCGCGACGAGGAACATCGCAGCCATCGCGACCACCACGAGGGCGCTGTTGATCGCGAGCCAGAACTTGCGTCGGCCGGATCCGTCCGATCGCTGACCGAGGATCGGGGCCAGCAGGGCGACCACGATGCCCGCCACGGTGAGCGATCCGGACACGACGCCGGCGCTTGCCGCTTCTGCCGCGTTCTCGCCCCGCTCGGCGACCAGTTCGGGATCGAAGAACAGGCTGCTCGCGAGGTAGGTACTGAAGACGAAGGTGGTGACGACGGCGTTGAACGACGCCGACCCCCAGTCCCACAGCGCCCAGGCACGCACCCACCCCTTCGGCACCGGAGTCTCGTCGAGCGGCACCGGCGGACGAGCACCGCCCTGGCGGGTGTGGTTTCGCAGCGGCCGGGCCGGGCGGGTGCCATCGCCTGCGTCATCGCGGCGTGTCGGGTCGCTCATGGTGCCAGGGTAGCTGCGGCCGGTGTCGCGCTGGTGCTTGGGTCGGTTCTTCGTCCCGGTGTCGGTGCCTGCTCGAGTTAGAGCTTTCGGGACTCGGACGGATGGCGCGCCACGCCCCTCTGGTGCTCAACTCAGCGGTGCAGCAGCCGCCAGATGGCCCGCGCGCCGATCAGCACCTCGACGATCGCGGCCGGACGGAACCACCAGGCGCGCGGCAGGTCGACCATGCGGCCCCTGCTGATGCTGGCGGCGGTCACTCCGATCACCGGCGCTGCCCACGCGGCGAGGGCGGCGAGCTTCACGGCGCGGCTTGGTTCGTGCCTGGCGATGAACCAGGTCCAGAACGCGGTGTCGGCCAGGAAATCCGCCTGGGCTCCGAATGAGGTGACCGTTCCGGTGCGCCTGGCGATCTTGCCGTCGGCGAAGTCGGTGGCCAGCGAGATGATCGGCAGCGCCCGGCTCATCAGGTGATCGACGGCCGGGAGATTGCCGCGCACGAGCGTGAGCACGTTGGGAACCCCCAGCGTGGTTCGCTCGCCGAGCATGCCGAGGTGGGTCACAGCCATCAGCCAGCTGGTGAGCACCCACACTCGGCCGGACCCGCGGGACAGCAACAGGAACGGGAGGTGGATGATGGTGGACTCGACCAGCGCGCGCGGGCGAGCACCCCCCGCGTCGACTGAGCGCACGGTGGCGAGCGCGATGAACGACACCCAGGCGCGTGGTCGCCATCCGCCGTCCCGGAGGACCGCGAGCAGCTGATCGCTCGCCTCCCGACTGGATGCGGCGGCGAGGCTGCGGCGTGCGGGCGATCTTCGGCGCGGCTGATCTCCAGCGGGCGGTTCTGGCGTCGGTGCGGCGGCCATCTAGGCGTTCACCGTTCCGGTCACGATGTGGATGTGGCCGCCGCGAGCGGTGAGGTGCTCGACGTGGACACCATCTGCCTCGAGCCGCGTCCACGGGTGCGCGGTGATGTCGGCGCCGCCGAGCGCGCAGGCGAGACGGGCGAGTGGAAGGAACAGCGCGGCGACGCCACGCGGGTCGCTCATGTCGACGACACAGACCCGTGCTCGAGGCCGGAGGGCTGCTCGAAGCCGATTCCACGCCGCATCCGGATCGCCGGTCACGCTGAGCGAGTAGGTGGCCACTGCGGCGTCGATGGTCATCGGTCGCGGTTCGAGGGCAACCCGGGAGACCGCGAGCGCGCCAGAGATGGCCGAGTGCCAGTCGACGGTGGTGGCGTCCGCCCGGAGCAGCACCACGTTGCGCCAGCCCGCCGCATCCACTCGCTGCGTCGCCATTCGGAGCATGTCGGGGCTGAGGTCGGCGGCGATGACCAGTCCGTCCGGTCCGACGCGGCGCACGAGCATGGGCAGGTTCAGCCCCGTGCCACAGCCGACGTCGAGCACGGTGTCGCCGGGGCGCAGCCCGAGACGGCGGATGCCGACGACGCGACCGATGCGGTAGACGAGGCGCTCGCCGGAGAGCACGTCGTACCAACGCGCACCGACGGAGTACCGCCGGAATCCGATCCTCACCGGCCACAGCCTAACCACCGCTTACGCTCGTGCCATGGCAGAGCGAGACGCAGCACAGCGTGATGAGTGGGATCTGGTCGTCGTCGGTGGCGGCACCGCCGGCCTGGTGGCGAGCCGGACGGCAGCGGGCTTCGGCGCGAAAGTGATGCTCATCGAAGCGGATCGGCTCGGCGGGGACTGTCTGTGGACGGGGTGCGT